>NZ_JADKMA010000055.1 GCF_017676365.1 Streptomyces oryzae | reverse complement strand
CGCTCGCCCCACGCCTGCCCTCCCCGCTCCAGGAGGTCGACGACGAGCGGTTCAGCGGCCGGGGCGTGCGTCTGCTGCTGAAACGCGATGACCTCATACACCCCGCACTCGCCGGCAACAAGTGGCGGAAACTCGCCCCTAATCTGCGGTCGGTGGCCGAGACCGGTCACCGTCGGCTGCTGACCTTCGGGGGCGCCTACTCCAACCATCTGCGGGCCACCGCGGCCGCGGGCCGGCTGCTCGGGCTGCGCACGGTCGGGGTGGTACGCGGGGACGAGCTGGCCGGCCGGCCGCTCAATCCGTCCCTGACGCGCTGCGCCGAGGACGGCATGCTGCTGCACTTCGTCTCGCGCGCCGCGTACCGCCGCCGCGCCGATCCGGACTTCCACGAGGAGCTGCGCGCCCGCTTCGGAGCGTGCGCCGTCATCCCCGAGGGCGGCAGCAACACGGCGGCCGTACGCGGGTGCGTACTGCTGGGCGAAGAGCTGCGCGGGCGCACCGACGTAGCGGCCGTCGCCTGCGGCACCGGGGGCACCCTCGCCGGTATGGCGGCGGGCCTTTCCCCAGGTCAGCGCGGTCTTGGCGTGCCCGTGCTGAAGGGTGGTTTCCTCGCCGGTGAGGTGGCGCGGCTGCAGCGGGAGACCTTCGGCGGGCGGCGCGGCCACTGGTGGCTGGAGGAGAGTTTTCACGGCGGCGGCTACGCGAAAGCGAGCCCTCAGCTGTCCGGCTTCGCGGCGGATTTCGCCGAGCGCCATGGGCTGCCCGCGCTGGATGAGATCTATGTCGCCAAGCTGCTGTTCGCCCTCACCCGGCTGGCGGCGGAGGGCGTCTTCCCTCCGGGCAGCACGGTGACGGCGGTCGTGACGGGGCAGGCGTTTTCCGCTGACCAGTAACCGAGAGCAGTAACCCAGAGTGAGAAAATTCGTCACTCTCCGCACCCGTCAACTCACCGCGCCTCCCTCTCCATTGACGCTGAGTAGTCACCCATCGCACCCCTCAGGCAACTCGGGTCCGCCCCGGGGCCGCCCGCAGGGGCAGGTTTCGGCCCTTGTCGGAGGCTGTGCCTCGAGAGGCTATGAACGCATCAGGTGACGGGTAATGACATGACAGGCCCTTCCAGCGACACTCGGCGGCCGACGGCTGGACACACACGGTGGCCGCCGGAGTCCGGGGATCACCCCAGGAAAGCGGCCTGCGACAGACCCTTGAGGTCAACACAGCGTAATCACGGAGGATTTGAGGCCTCCAACCCCTAGCCACAGACAGTACCCATATGTTTACTATGGGTGACGCTCGCGAATGAGGCGGCAGTGATCGATGCGTGCGGCATCGTGACACGGATCGCGATAGCGTCACTGACGAAAGCGAATCAACAGCCGCTTCGGCCCGCGAGGCCCAACCGGCTCGTGCCACCTTGGAGGTGAGGGTGTCCCAGATCGCAGGCGAGCCCGCGTCGCAGGACTTCGTCGAGGTCCGGCTGCCGGCGGCGGGTGCCTATCTGTCGGTGCTGCGGACGGCCACCGCCGGGCTCGCGGCCCGCTTGGACTTCACCCTCGACGAGATCGAGGATCTGCGGATCGCCGTGGACGAGGCGTGCGCGATCCTGCTCCAGCAGGCCGTCCCCGGCTCCGTACTCAGTTGTGTCTTCCAGCTCGTCGGCGACTCGCTGCACGTCACCGTCTCGGCGCCGACGACCGATGGCCGTGCTCCCGAGCGCGACACCTTCGCGTGGACGGTGCTCTCGGCCCTGGCCGGTGAGGTGGGTTCAGCAGTGTCAGAGGACCGTACGGTCAGCATCAGCCTGCACAAAAAGCGCGGTGCGGGGCCCGGAGCGTCGTGACCGAGCACGAGGCAAGTCAGATGTGGTCAGGCCGCCCGGGGGCGGTCTCCCGGGGCATTCCCGAGCAACAGCCCCGGCCGCACCCGGCCGACCCCAGCATGCAGCGACCCAAGCAGGCAGAGCGGGCGGACGCTATGGACCAGCAGCAGCACGAGCGGCGTGAGCGGGCCGCGGGCCCCGGCTCGGGTGAATCCCGCGGATTCGACCCGCAGGACCGCGGCGGCGCGCGTGCGCTCTTCATCGAGCTGCGCAAGCTGCCCGACGGCCCCGAGCGTGCCGAGCTGCGCAACCACCTGGTGCGTATGCATCTGCCTCTTGTCGAGCATCTGGCCCGCCGCTTCCGCAACCGCGGCGAGCCGCTGGACGACCTGACGCAGGTCGCGACGATCGGCCTGATCAAATCGGTCGACCGTTTCGACCCGGAGCGCGGCGTCGAGTTCTCGACGTACGCGACACCCACGGTTGTCGGCGAGATCAAGCGCCACTTCCGCGACAAGGGCTGGGCCGTGCGCGTGCCCCGCCGGCTCCAGGAGCTGAGGCTCTCCCTCACCTCCGCGACCGCCGAGCTCTCCCAGCAGCACGGCAGAGCGCCGACCGTGCACGAGCTGGCCCAGCGGCTGTCGATCTCCGAGGAAGAGGTCCTGGAGGGCCTGGAATCGGCGAACGCCTACAGCACCCTCTCGCTGGACGTGCCCGACACCGACGACGAGTCCCCGGCGGTCGCCGACACCCTCGGCGCCGAGGACGACGCCCTGGAGGGCGTCGAGTACCGGGAGTCCCTCAAGCCGCTGCTGGAGGAGCTGCCGCCGAGAGAGAAGAAGATCCTGCTGCTGCGGTTCTTCGGCAACATGACCCAGTCGCAGATCGCCCAGGAGGTCGGCATCTCCCAGATGCACGTCTCCAGACTGCTCGCAAGAACCCTGGCCCAGCTGCGCGACCGGCTGCTGGTCGAGGAGTGAGCCGGGCGCCCCTGTGCCTTTCCCCCTGCCCCCGTGGGGCGGGGGGTCTGTCATCTGGGGCCGATGCCCAGCGCCTCGGTGGCCGTGGGGTTCACCAGGCACCCCAGGACGGCGAACGCGGCCAGCGCCAGCGCGACGGCGGCGCCCAGCAACGCTCCCCCGTTCTGCGCCATCTGCCAGGCCACCGGCAGCGCGATCAGCTGGACGATCATCGAGGGCCCGCGGCTCCAGCGCCGCCGCAGCCACAGCCCGCGCGCCGCGGCGAGCGGCAGCACGGACAGCGCGAGAACGGTGACGGCGAGAGTGGCGGCCTGCGTCATGTCGTCCGGCCTGCCGGTGACCAGCATCACGAGCGAGACGATCCCGAACCCGGCGACGACCAGCCCCTCGGCACCGGTCACCACTGCGGCGGCCACGATCCTGCGCGGCCCCCGCTCCTGCCCGTGCTCCTGCGGCTGTGTCTCCATCGAATCTTCCGTATCCGTCCCGGTCCCGCACTCGCTCACCCCCGCAGCCTAGCTCTCCGGGCACCGGCGGGGCTGGGCCGTGTACCACGCGGTAGGTACGCTCACTCCATGCGCGCACTACTCGTGGTCAACCCGGCAGCCACCACCACCAGCGCCCGGACCCGTGACGTGCTGGCGCACGCGCTCGCCAGCGATCTCAAGCTGGAGGTCGCCACCACCCAGTACCGGGGCCACGCCCGTGACCTCGCCCGCCAGGCAGCCCAGGGCGGCACCGCCGAGCTGGTCATCGCGCTGGGCGGGGATGGCACGGTCAACGAGGTGGTCAACGGCCTGCTGCACGAGGGGCCCGACCCCGAGCGGCTGCCGCGGCTGGCCGTGGTGCCGGGCGGCTCCACCAATGTGTTCGCGCGCGCGCTGGGCATGCCCAACGACGTCGTGGAGGCGACCGGACATCTGCTGGACGCGCTGGAAGCGCGCTCGGAGAGAACCATCGGGCTGGGCATCGCCGGCGGTGTGCCGGGGACCGACGACGCCGAGATCCCGGAACGGTGGTTCACCTTCACAGCGGGGCTGGGCTTCGACGCCGGGGTGATCGGCCGGGTCGAACAGCAGCGGGAGCGCGGCAAGCGCTCCACACACCCGCTCTATGTGCGCCAGGTCGTACGGCAGTTCCTGAACGAGCCGCACCGCCGCAAGGGGACGATCACGCTGGAGCGGGAGGGCGCCGAGCCCGAGACCCAGCTGGCGCTCTCGATCGTCTGCAACACGGCACCGTGGTCCTATCTGGGCAACAAGCCGCTGTACGCGGCGCCCGAGGCGTCCTTCGACACCGGCCTCGACGTGCTGGGACTGCGCAGACTGACCCCGCTGGCGGTGAGCCGTTACGGCACCCAGCTGCTGACCTCCAGCCCGGAACGGGGGCCCCGCGGCAAGCACGCGGTGACGCTGCACGACCTCACCCGCTTCACCTTGCATTCGCAGGCGCCGCTGCCGTTTCAGATGGACGGAGACCACCTGGGACTGCGTACGAGCGTGAGCTTCACAGGCGTACGGCGTGCACTGCGTGTGATTGTGTAAGTGGAAGGGGCGAAAGTCCTTCCACTCGAACGTTTAGGCCAGGGTCCACCCCCTCGAATGAGGGCTGTGAGCTAGTCGACACCAAGGATTCAAAAAAAAGTTTCCGGAAGGGGTTGTATCCGCAGCCGAGGTTTGCGAGTCTCTTCATGGCGATCGGGACGGCCCATCCATCAGGGCCCCCTTGAGAGCCGGAATCCCTTCCTTTGACTCCAGTGGGACCCGCATCACATTTGTGAGGCCCCACTTCCCCCGTCGAGGGATTCGTGAAAGCGTTCACATTCACAAGCAAGCCACACACGAGGAGAGGTAGCAGCCATGGACTGGCGTCACCACGCCGTTTGCCGCGAGGAAGACCCCGAGCTGTTCTTCCCCATCGGCAACACCGGTCCTGCGCTGCTGCAGATCGAGGAAGCCAAGGCCGTCTGCCGCCGCTGCCCCGTCATGGAGCAGTGCCTGCAGTGGGCTCTGGAGTCAGGTCAGGACTCCGGTGTCTGGGGTGGTCTCAGCGAGGACGAGCGCCGCGCGATGAAGCGCCGCGCCGCCCGCAACCGGGCGCGGAACAACGCCGCGACCGCCTGACGCCCAGCCCTGCACCAGCTGCACCCCGAGACGCAGCGCGCAGTGCACTCGAAGCGCGTATGAGCAAAGCCTGAAGCGCCGAGTATCCGTCCTCGCCCAAGGACCGGATACGCGGCGCTTTTTGCGTGCTCACTGGGCGTTCCGCCGCAGCGTTTCTCCGCCTCCGGTGCTTCTCCGCCTTCAGCACGTCTCCGTCTTCAGCGTTTCTCCGCGGCCACCGGAAGGTCGAACAGGACCCGGGTGCCGCCTGTGGGCCCGGGGAGCATGTCGAAGGTGCCGGCCAACTCGCCCTCCACCAGCGTGCGGACGATCTGGAGCCCCAGATTGCCGCCGTTCTTGGCGTCGAAGCCCTCGGGCAGCCCGCGGCCGTTGTCCTGGACCGTGACCAGCAGCCGTGCCTCGTCGTGCCCGGCGGCCGCCCCGCGCACGGCGTGCACCTCGATGGAGCCCTGCTGCTCGGGGGCGAAGCCGTGCTCGATGGCGTTCTGGAGCACTTCGGTGAGCACCATGGACAGCGGGGTGGCGACCTCGGCGCCGAGGATGCCGAAGCGTCCCGTACGGCGTCCGGTGATCCGGCCTGGGGAGATCTCGGCCACCATCGCGAGGACCCGGTCGGCGATCTCGTCGAAGTCCACGCGCTCGTCCAGGTTCTGGGACAGCGTCTCGTGCACGATGGCGATGGAACCGACCCGGCGCACCGCCTCGTTGAGCGCTTCCTTGCCGCGGTCGGAGTCCATCCTGCGGGCCTGGAGGCGCAGCAGTGCGGCCACCGTCTGGAGGTTGTTCTTCACCCGGTGGTGGATCTCCCGGATGGTGGCGTCCTTGGTGATCAACTCGCGCTCGCGGCGGCGCACTTCTGTGATGTCGCGCAGCAGGATGAGCGAACCGATACGGGTGCCCTTGGGTTTGAGCGGGATGGCGCGCAGCTGCACGATGCAGTCGTTCGCCTCCACCTCTGCGCCGCGCGGGGCCCAGCCGCTGGCCAGCTTGACCATCGCCTCGTCCACCGGGCCCTTGGCCGGGGCCAGTTCGGCGGTGGCCTCGCCCAGGTGCAGGCCGACCAGGTCGGTGGCCAGGCCCAGCCGGTGGTAGGCGGAGAGCGCGTTCGGGCTGGCGTACTGCACATGCCCCTCGGCGTCCAGCCGGATCAGGCCGTCGCCGACGCGTGGCACGTGGTCCATGTCCACCTCGTGCCCCGGGAAGGGGAAGCTGCCGGCCGCGATCATCTGGGCCAGGTCGGAGGCGCTCTGGAGGTAGGTGAGCTCCAGCCTGCTGGGGGTGCGGACGGTCAGCAGGTTGGTGTTGCGCGCGATGACGCCCAGCACCCGGCCCTCGCGCCGTACGGGGATGGACTCGACCCGTACCGGGACCTCCTCGCGCCACTCCGGGTCGCCCTCCCTCACGATCCGGCCCTCGTCCAGCGCCGCGTCCAGCAGCGGCCGGCGGCCCCGGGGCACCAGGTGGCCGACCATGTCGTCCTGGTGGGAGGTCGGGCCGGTGTTCGGCCGCATCTGGGCAACCGAGACATAGCGGGTGCCGTCCAGCGTGGGAACCCACAGCACGAGGTCGGCGAAGGAGAGGTCGGCGAGCAGCTGCCACTCGGACACCAGCAGGTGCAGCCACTCCAGCTCCACGTCGGAGAGGGCGGTGTGCTGGCGTACGAGGTCGTTCATGGAGGGCACGGGGCCGAGGGTACGACAGGCCGGGGGGCCGGCGGACGCCGGAAGGGGCCGGAGCTCGGGGGTGGGCGGACGCCTGGCCGGGGTACGGTTGAGAATCGAACGAACAGAACCGCGCGATCCGTAGACAGACGGCCGTGGTCTAGTCCAGAATCCTCCCGAAAGAACTTCTGCCCTCCCCGCACAGGAGGGCAGATCGAGGCCCGCGGCGCTCTCTGCCCTGACAGCGTCCGGGTCTTGTGGCTCCGGGCTGCGGTGCCGGGCGGGTTGAGGGTCCCGCGCCGGCGCCGCGGCCCGAAGTGCTTGCCGGGGCCTTCGCGGACTTAGCGCGGACTCAGGAGGCCGGGGCCTGCGCAGGCCCGGGAGGCTCAGGCGTGCTGGATCGCCTCGTCCGCGGTCACCGGGAAGCGCGTCGTGCGGTCGCCCAGCAGCAGGGCGCGGTAGGTGGCCGTGGCGGCCTCCTCCAGGTTCATCGCGCGCCGGAACGCCATCCCCACGTCCTCCCCCAGCGCCGAGCAGCCGTGGTGCGCCAGCAGCACGCAGTTGTGCTCCTTGGCCTGCTCGGCGGCGGTGTCGGCCAGCTCGTCCGACCCGTTCGGGTAGAAGTCAGTACGGCCGATGGACCGTACGTACACCGTGTGGTCGAGCGTCAGCAGCCGGATCTCGTGGCCCAGTGCGTCGACCAGCACGGCGTGCTGCGGGTGCATGTGCACGATCGCGTTGGCGTCGGCGCGCACCTGGTAGGTGCGCTGGTGCAGCTTCCATTCGCTGGAGGGCGCCGGGTTGCCGCCGACGATCTCGCCCGCCAGGTTCATGACGGTGAAGTCCTTCGGCGTCAGCCGGTCCAGCCAGGTCCCCTTGCCGGTGACGACGAACTGCTCCGAGCCGGGCAGCCTGGCCGACAGATTTCCGCCGCTGGCCAGTACGAAGCCCCTGCGTACAGCGGTCGCCCCGACGTCGATGAGCTGCTCCACCAGGCCCTCGACAGTGGTCGCCTGCCCCATGCCCACTTGCTGCATCCGGCCCTCCTCAGCGGGTCTCGGTGACCTTGGCCAGCGAACGCGGCGCGTCCGGATCCTGGCCGCGTGCCATGGTGACCTCGTAGGCGAGCATCTGGAGCGGGAGGATCTGCACGATGGGCTGCAGCTCCTCCAGCAGTCCGTCGGTGGGCAGCGCGAATCCGGCCGAGGCCCGGTCGACCTCCTCCTGGCGGCCGATGACCACCAGGTCGGCGCCCCGGTCGCGGAGCCGCTCCAGCACCGGCTGCAGCGCCTCGCCGCCCTTGCCGTCCGCGACGACGGCGATCACCGGCGAGATGTTGTCCACCATCGCCAGCGGCCCGTGCAGCAGGTCGGCGCCGGAGTAGGAGAGCGCGGGGATGTAGCTGGTCTCCATCAGCTTCAGCGCGGCTTCCTTCGCCGTGGGATAGCCGTAACCGCGCGAGGTGAGCACCATGCGCTCGGCGAACCTGTAGCGCGCCGCCAGGGCCTTGACCTCGCTCCTGCGGGCCAGCACGGCCTCGGCCAGCTCGGGCAGCGCCTTGGCGGCCTGGGTGCCGTTCCCGGCGCCGCCGCGCAGGCCGTCCACGAACAGGTAGAGCGCCAGCAGTTCCGCGGTGTAGGTCTTGGTGGCGGGCAGCGCCTTTTCCGGGCCCGCGAGTACGTCGATGTGGAACTCGCTGACCTGCGCGAGCGGTGAGTCCGCGTTGTTGGTGACCGCGAGGGTGATCGCGCCCGCCTCGCGGGCCGCCTTCGTGGAGGCCACCAGATCGGGACTGCCGCCGGACTGGCTGATGGTGATGACCAAGCAGTCGGTCAGGTCGGGCTGCGCGCCGTAGGCGGTCGTCGTCGACATGGACGTCAGCCCGCACGGTTTGCCCAGCTGGATCTCCAGCAGATACTTCGCGTACAGCGCGGCGTTGTCGGAGGTGCCGCGCGCCGTCAGCAGTACGAAGCGCGGGTTCCGCGCGGCGATCCGCGCGGCCACCTCGCGGATCGCCGGGACGCCCTCGTCCAGGATGCGGCGCAGCACGGCGGGCTGCTCGGCCATCTCACCGGACATGATGGTGCCCGGCTCGGACGGGGCGTTCGAGGACATGCGGTTCCTCCAGGGGTGACGTTCATAAGCGAGTCGCGGTTCGATCCTACGGCGTGGCTGATACGGCACGATTTGCCTGGGCACACGGGTGCAGGCGCCGCCCGTCTCACCCGCGCGCGATGACCTCGGCAGCCGCCCGCCCGCAGACCCGCGCTGCGCCGTGGGTGGCGATGTGCAGGCCGCCCTGCGGCGGGGACTGCGGGAGGCCCATCTCCACGACCACCGTGTCGGCGCGCTCGGCGACCAGCCGCGCCACCGCGTCGGCCATCCACGGGTGCCGGTGCAGATCGCGGACGACCACGACGACGGGCCGCTCCCCCGCGTCGCGGAGCACCGCGGCGCCCACGTCGCCGTCCGCGCTCTGGTACGTGCCGGTCCTGGTGCCCGGAATCATGCGCTCCAGTTCGGCCGCCGGGCCCCAGGGCGTCTCGTCGCCGACCGCGATGTTGGCGACGGTGGTGAGCGCGGCGACGAACATCGGCCCTGCGGGGCGGCGGTAGTTCTCCAGGCCGGTGACGAGCAGCGCGCGCCGTGCCGCCTCCAGCCCGATGCCGCCGGCCGCCGCCGGGCCGGCACGGAGGGCGGGGTCGGCCAGACCCCCCGTGTCCGACCGCCGCACCCCCCGCGCCCACGCGGCGAGGCCGCGTACCCGTGCGGCGGCGTCCGCGAGCCGTTCCTCGGGCAGCTCGCCCTCGTGTACGGCCCGCACCAGCGCATCGCGGAGCCGCAGCACGGTGTCCTCGCCGGACAGCCCGCCGCCCACACAGATCGCGTCGGCACCGGCGGCGAGCGCCAGCACGCTGCCGCGTTCGAGGCCGTAGGTGGCGGAGACGGCCCGCATCTCCATGCCGTCGGTGACGATCAGCCCCTGGTGGCCCAGGCCGCCCTCGCTGCGCGGGGCCCGCAGCAGACCGGTCAGCGCCGCGGGGCTGAGGGTTCCAGGGTGCGCCGCATCGAGGGCCGGCAGCAGGATGTGGGCGCTCATCACGCACTTGCTGCCCGCGTCGACGGCCGCGGCGAAGGGCACCAGTTCGCGGGCCCTGAGGGTGTCCAGGTCGGCGTCGATGCGGGGCATGGCGTGGTGCGAGTCGACGGCGGTGTCGCCGTGCCCCGGGAAGTGCTTGACGCAGGCGGCGACCCCGGCTGCCTGCAGCCCCTCGACGTAGGCGACGGTGTGCCGGGCGACCAGCTTCGGATCGCCGCCGAAGGACCGTACGCCGATGACGGGGTTGTCCGGGTTGGAGTTGACGTCGGCCGAGGGCGCCCAGTTGAGATTGACGCCCGCCGCGGCGAGCCTGCTGCCGAGCTCGTGTGCCACGGCCCGGGTGAGGTCGGGGTCGTCGATCCTGCCGAGGGCGAGGTTGCCGGGGTAGGAGGAGCCGGTCCTGGCCTCCAGCCGGGTGACGTCACCGCCCTCCTCGTCGATGGCGACCAGCAGTTCAGGGCGTACGTCACGCAGCTGTTCGGTGAGCAGGGCGAGCTGTTCCGGCGAGTCGATGTTGCGCCCGAACAGGCCGACCGAGGTGAGCCCTTCGTCCAGCTGCCGCAGCAGCCAGCTGGGTGCCGAGGTCCCGGTGAAGCCGGGCTGGAGGACGGCGAGGGCGTCGCGGGTGAGGGTGTCGGACGCTCGTACTGAAGTGGTCATGCGGCGCGGTGTCCCTTCACTTCCGTCGGCCATGGGCTACCCCTTCACCGCGCCGGAGGTGAGGCCGGCCACTGCCTTGCGCTGGAGGTAGAGGAAGAGCAGCAGGATCGGGACGGCGAAGAGGGAGGCTGCCGCCATCGTGGCACCCCAGTCGTCGCCGAAGGCGGTCTGGAACTTCGAGAGCCACAGCGGCAGCGTCTGCGCCTCGGCGTCCTTGTTGAGGATGAGGACCATGGGGAATTCGTTCCACGCCGTGATGAATCCGAACAGCGAGGTCGCCATCAGACCGGGGGCCAGCAGCGGGAAGATGACCCGGCGGAACGCCTGGAGCCGGGTACAGCCGTCCACCATGGCCGACTCCTCCAGGTCCTTGGGCACGGCGGCGACGTATCCGCGCAGCGTGATGATGGTCAGCGGCAGCACCATAACGGTGTAGAAGAGCGTCAGCGGCACCAGGCTGTTCAGCATGTCCGCGTCCCGCACGATCATGTAGATCGCGATGACCATCACTTCCCAGGGCGCCATCTGGGCCACCATGAAGGTCAGCACGATCGCCTTGCGCCCCTTGAACCGCATCCGGGCCAGCGCGAACGAGGCGAACAGCGCGACCAGGAGCGAGAGTCCGACGGCCAGCACGGTGACGGTGACGGAGTTGCGCACCAGCGCCCAGAAGTGCTCGGCGGCGACCGCCGTTCTGAAGTGCTCCAGGGTGGGCGAGGTGGGGAACCAGACCGGGTTCTCGCTGATGATCTGGCCGCTCGGCTTGAACGCCGTGTTGAACATCCAGTAGACGGGAAAGGCGAACGCAGCGAACAGCACCAGTGCGGTGACGTTCGGCCATATCCGGCCCGGCAGTGACCGTCGCATCAGCCCTTCTTCCCCTCGTTCTCGCTCTCTTCGGCGTCCTCCTGCCGCAGCACCAGCCGCAGGTAGTACGACATCAGGGCCAGCAGGATCAGGATGGTGAGGACGGAGATCGCCGCGCCGGTGCCGTAGTGCTGGTTGCCGACGCCCTCCACGAACGCGTAGACGGGCAGCGTCTCGGTCAGCCGGTCGGGGCCGCCCTCGTTGACGGCGAAGACATGGGGGAAGGCCTTGAAGATCCAGATGACCTCGAGGAACGTCGCGACCATCAGGAACGGCTTCAGGAACGGGAAGGTGACGCTCTTGAAGCTCTGCCACGCCCCCGCGCCGTCCAGCGCCGCCGCCTCGTACAGCTCCTTGGCGATCGTGGTCGTCGCGGCGTAGAGGTTGATCGCGACGAACGGCACCGAGGTCCACACGAGCAGCAGCGAGATGACGAAGAACGTGGACAGCTGGCTTCCCGTCCAGTTGTAGTCCGCCATCGAGCCGAAGCCGAGCTCGGCCAGCACCCAGTTGACGACGCCGAACCGCTGGGCGAACAGCCACTGGTAGACGGTGGTCGCCGCGATGACCGGCATCGCCCATGCCAGCACCAGCCCGACCGACAGCAGCAGCCGCATCCTGGGCCCCAGCCGGGCCAGCAGCAGCCCGACCAGGGTGCCGACCACGATGATCACGACGACATTGACCGCCGTGAAGACCACCGACCGCAGGGTGACCCGCCAGAACGTCTCGCTGCCCAGCGTGTCGGTGTAGTTGGTGACCCCGTTCCACTCGGTGAGGTGCTGGATCAGCTGCGTCATGTTGAGGTTCTGGAACGACAACATGCCGTTGGTGACCAGCGGATACCCGAGGAAGACGGCGGTCAGCGCGAGGGCGGGCAACAGCAGGAGGTAAGGGAGCGAGCCCTTCCTCCCGGCCGGCGCCCGGCGCGGCGGCGGCCCGGGAGCCGCGGCCGCCTCGACGGGCACCCTGTCGCGCGGCGGCGCTTCCTGAGTTCTCACAGACATTCGGAGCTCCAACCCCGGCCGGGGGGCAGCAGCAGCCCCCACCCCCGCCCTCGCGAACGGGTCACTGCTTCTGGGACAGCCGCTTGTTCATCTCACCCTCGACGCCCTTGGCCGCAGCGCGGTGCGACTTTCCGTTCAGCACGGACGTCATATACGTCTTGATCGGGTTGGGCGGGTTCTCCACGGCCCCCCACTCGGGGATCAGCGGCGTGAGCCCACCGCCCTCGACGGCCGGCGCGGCCGCCTCGGCTGCGGGGTTGCCCTTCAGGTTGCTCTGCAGGGGCGCCTTGTTCGGGATGACGCCGCTCTCTTTGGCGAGCGCCCCCTCGTACTTGTCGGAGAGGGCGATCTTCAGGAACTCCTTGGCGAGTTCCTGCTTCTCGCTGCCCGCTGCGACGGCCAGGTTGGAGCCGCCCAGGAAGACGCCCTCGGGCTTGCCTGCGGTCTCACCCGGAATGGTGAAGTAGCCGATGTCCTTCTCGAGCTTCTTGTTGGCCTCGATCGCGGTGGCCGCCTCCCAGCTCAGGCCGATGAAGGCGCCGGTCCTGCCCTTGGCGAAGACCTCGGCCTGCTGCGGGGTGGCCTCGTCCTTGTCCTTGGGGGCCTTGGAGTAGGAGGCGTACTTCTTGTAGATCTCCATGGCCTTGCCGACCTTGGGGTCGGAGAGGTTGGAGACCCACTTGCCGCCCTTCTTCTTCACCAGGTCGGCGTGCCGGCCGATCAGCAGGCCGTCCAGGAAGTACCAGTTCTGGCCCGGCATGTAGAGCGGCTCGGCGTCGGTCTTCTTGTCGATCTGCTCCAGATCGTCGAAGAACTCCTGGCGGGTCCTGGGCGTGCCCTTGATGCCCGCCTCGGCCCAGATCTTCTTGTTGTAGATCACCGTGCGGTTGACGGCGAACCACGGGGCGGCGTACTGCTTGCCGTCATAGACCGCGGACTTGTTGAGGGAGGGCGTCCAGTTCTTGCCCAGCCCCTTCTTCAGATCGCCGAGGTCGGCCAGTCCGCCGGTGCGGGCGTAGGCGGGGGTCTGGGTGTTGCCGACCTCGATCACGTCCGGCGGGTCGGACTCGGAGAGTGCGGTGGTGATCTTCTGCTGGATGCCGTTCCACTGCTGGACTTCGAGCTTGAGCTTGGCCCCGGTTTTCTTCTCGAAGGCGGCCTTGACGTCCTTCGTCCACTGCTTGGGCGTGGACCCGTCCATCGCCCAGAGGGTCAGGGTCTGACCCTTGAAGCTGTCGGGGCCGCTCTTGTCGTCGTCGGACCCGCAGGCCGCGAGGTTCACCAGCAGCACGGCGACACCGGCGGCGGCCAGCAGCCCGTTGTGTCGGCTTCTTTTGCGTATCACTGCACTCTCCCCTGCACACCGGAACGCTCCGCGCGGCAAACCCCGGAGTGGATCCGGAGTCCCCCTGGGTTGGCCGGAGTTGGTTTAGACCAATAAGAGCCATGCGCAGCTTGGCCTAGACCTTTGAGGGTGTCAACGGTGTATAAAGCTCGCTGTCGGTTCCGTTATCGGAACGACATCTGAGCTGGGACGCCCGCCCACACCGGGGCCGTGCCACGATGTGAGCCGCTACATACACGGAGGAAGCCGGTGACGGCAGCACGACATGGGTTGGGAAGGCGGGCCATGAGCACGGACGGGGGCGGCGCAGTCACGCCGGCCGCGGCGGACAACGAGGCCGCAGGCGGCAACGGATCGGCGGCCCGCACCGCGCGCGTGCCCAAGTACTACCGGCTCAAGCGGCACTTGCTGGAGATGACCGAGACCCTGCCGCCCGGCACCCCCGTACCCCCCGAGCGCACACTGGCCAGCGAGTTCGACACCTCGCGCACCACCGTGCGGCAGGCGCTGCAGGAGCTGGTCGTCGAGGGGCGGCTGGAGCGCATCCAGGGCAAGGGCACCTTCGTCGCCAAGCCCAAGGTCTCCCAGGCGCTGCAACTGACCTCCTACACGGAGGACATGCGGGCCCAGGGCCTTGAGCCCACCTCGCAGCTGCTGGACATCGGCTACGTCACCGCCGACGACCGTCTCGCCGCGCTGCTGGACATCCCCACCGGCGGGCGCGTGCTGCGCATCGAACGGCTGCGGCTGGCCAGCGGCGAACCGATGGCGATCGAGACCACCCACCTGTCCCAGAAACGCTTCCCCGCCCTGCGCCGCAGCCTGGTCAAGTACGCCTCCCTCTACACCGCGCTCGCCGAGGTGTACGACATCCATCTCGCCGAGGCCGAGGAGACGATCGAGACCTCACTGGCCACCCCGCGCGAGGCCGGACTGCTCGGCACCGACGTCGGGCTGCCCATGCTGATGCTCTCCCGGCACTCCCGTGACACCGACGGGGAGCCGGTGGAGTGGGTGCGCTCGGTCTACCGCGGCGACCGCTACAAGTTCGTGGCCAACCTCAAGCGCCCAGCGGACTGACGCCGCCAGGGGGAACTCGCAGATCACGCCCCTGTCTCGGATCGGCGTTCCTCCGTACCGGGGTATGGCGCTGAGCAGGCGCTTGTTCTACGGTCGGCCTGCCGTCGTGATATTGCCCGCCGCCTCCAACGGCCGGCGGGTGAGGTCGAGGAGGAACGCGTGCCCAGCACTGCACAGTCGGCGAGCAAGCTCAGTCCACGGTCCATAGCCGTCTGGACCGCCGTCGCGCTGATCGGCGCCGCGGGCTGGGCCATGCTGGCGCTCGCCCGCGGGGAGGAGATCTCCGCCGCCTGGATGGTGGCCGCGGCGCTCGGCTCGTACGCCATCGGCTACCGGTTCTACGCGCGCTTCATCGCCACCCGGGTGCTCCGCGTCGACAAGACGCGGGCCACGCCCGCGGAGCGGCTCGACAACGGTATCGACTTCCATCCGACCGACCGGCGGGTGCTGCTGGGCCACCACTTCGCCGCCATCGCGGGCGCCGGACCGCTGGTCGGCCCGGTGCTGGCGGCCCAGATGGGGTATCTGCCGGGCACCATCTGGATCATCGTCGGCGTGATCTTCGCGGGCGCCGTGCAGGACATGGTGACGCTGTTCTTCTCCATGCGGCGGGACGGCAAGTCGCTCGGGCAGATGGCGCGCGAGGAGATCGGCCCGATCGGCGGGGCCGCCGCGCTGCTCGCGGTGCTCGCCATCATGATCATCCTGCTCGCCGTGCTGGCGCTGGTCGTCGTCAACGCGCTGGCCGAGTCGCCGTGGGGCACCTTCTCGATCGGCATGACCATCCCGATCGCCCTGTTCATGGGCTTCTATCTGCGGGTGCTGCGGCCCGGGCGGGTCACCGAGGTCTCCCTCATCGGCATCGCGCTGCTGCTGCTCGCGCTGGTCTCGGGCCGGTGGGTCGCCGAGTCGTCCTGGGCGGACACCTTCACCCTCGAGCCGAGCACGCTGGTCATCTGGATCCTGGTCTACAGCTTCGTCGCCTCCATCCTCCCGGTGTGGATGCTGCTGGCGCCGCGCGACTATCTGTCGACGTTCATGAAGATCGGCACCATCGGGCTGCTGGCCGTCGGTGTCGTGGTGACGCTGCCGACGATGAAGATGGACGGCATCACCGACTTCGCGGGCGTCGGCGACGGGCCGGTCTTCGCGGGCTCGCTCTTCCCGTTCGTCTTCATCACCATCGCCTGCGGCGCCCTGTCCGGCTTCCACGCGCTGATCTCCTCGGGCACCACGCCGAAGATGATCCAGAAGGAGACCCAGATCCGGATGATCGGCTACGGCTCCATGCTGATGGAGTCGTTCGTCGCCATCATGGCGATGGTCGCCGCCAGCATCATCGACCCGGGCCTCTACTTCGCGATGAACGCACCCGCAGGCGTCATCGGCGACAACGTGCAGGCCGCCTCGGAGGCCGTGCGCAGCTTCGGCTACAGCATCAGCCCCGACCAACTGGCCGCAGCCGCCAAGGCCGTCGAGGAGCACTCGCTGCTCTCCCGTACGGGCGGCGCGCCCACCCTGGCCATCGGTGTCTCCAACATCTTCTCCGAAGTCGTCGGCGGCGCCGGGATGAAGGCGTTCTGGTACCACTTCGCCATCATGTTCGAGGCGCTGTTCATCCTGACGGCGCTGGACGCCGGCACCCGTGTGGGCCGCTTCATGCTCCAGGACATGCTCGGCAACGTCTACAAGCCGTTCCGCCGGGTGAGCTGGTGGCCCGGGCTGCTGATCTCCAGCGCCGCCATCGTCGCGCTGTGGGGCTACTTCCTGTGGGTCGGCGTCCACGAGCCGCTGGGCGGGATCAACCAGCTCTTCCCGCTCTTCGGTATCGCCAACCAGCTGCTGGCCGCCGTCGCCCTCGCCGTCTGTACGACACTGCTGGTCAAGTCCGGGCGGCTGAAGTGGGCCTGGGTCACGGCCGTTCCGCTGGTGTGGGACGCCGTCGTCACCCTGACGGCAAGCTGGCAGAAGGTCTTCTCCACCGACCCCAAGGTCGGCTTCTTCCAGCAGCGTGCCAACTACCAGGACGCCATCGACCAGGGCAAGGTCCTTCCCCCCGCCAAGAGCATGGACGACATGCACACCGTCGTCACCAACTCCACGGTGGACGGCGTGCTCTCGGCACTCTTCGCCATCCTCGTCATCGTCGTCCTCGCGGACGCCGCCCGCACCTGCGTACGCGCCGTACGCGACCCGCAGGGCACCCGGATGCACGAGGCGCCCTACGAGAAGTCGAAGCTGGTGGAACCCGCCGGACTGATCGCCACCAAGGAGGAGAAGGCGGAGCAGGCCGAGCACGAGGCCGCGCTGGCCGGCGCCGGACCGCACGGCCCCGGCACCGGAGGCGACTCGCGGTGAAGCCGGTCAACCCGCTGGTGCGGGCCGGGCGCTGGCTGCGCTGGTACGTGCGCGAGTTCACGGACGAGAGCGCGTACGACCGGTACGTGGCGCACGTGCGGCAACACCAGGGCCCGGACGCGGAGATCCCCAGCCGGAAGGAGTTCGAACGCCGCCGTACGGACGCCCGCGAGGGCGATCCCCGGGAGGGCTTCCGCTGCTGCTGAGGCCCCCGGGGTCAGGGCGTGGCGACGGCGGCGACACCGTCGATTTCCACGCGCACGCCCTCCCGCACGAGTTGTGCGACCACCGTGGTCCTGGCGGGCACCGGCGAGCAGTCCGCGAAGAACTCCTGGTACACGCGGTTGAAGGCGGCGAAGTCCCGCTTGTCGCCGAGGTAGCAGGTGCACTTGATGATCAGGTCCTTTCTGCTGCCCCCGGCGGCCAGGACCGCCACGAGGTTGTCGAGAACCTGCCGCACCTGAGCCTCGAAGCCGGCAGGTATCTCGCACGTGACCGGATCCAGCGGTCCCTGGCCCGAGGTGAAGACCAGCTCGCCTGAGCGGATGGCCTGCGACAACGGCGGTTCGGTGCCGTCCGGGAAGCGTACGAACGGCGCGTTGTCGGTGTGGATGCCTTCGATCATGCCGAGAGTATGCAGCACCGGCGGCGTTTTGCCGTCCTCGTCCGCCCGTCCGGCCCCCGGCCGATGTCAGTGGCTGGTCGCATCATGGCGGTCATGGACTTCACTGTGAGAACTGCCCAGCCCGAGGAGTACGCGGACGCCGGCGAGTTGGTGGCGCGTGCCTACCTCGACGGCGGGCTGCTGGACTTCGGCGACTCCGACCCGTATCTCAAGACCCTCCGCGACGCGGCGAGCCGCGCCGCCCACGCCGAGCTGCTCGTCGCCGAGGACCACCAGGGCGCGCTGCTGGGCACCGTCACCTTCGTCGGCCAGGGCGGTCGCTACGCGGAGCTGGCGCGCAAGGGGGAGGGCGAGTTCCGGATGCTCGGCGTACGGGAGTCGGCGCGCGGCCGCGGGGTCGGCGAAGCCCTGGTGCGGGCGTGCATCTCCCGGGGCCGCGAGCTCGGGCTGAGCGGGCTCGTGCTGTCCACCCAGCCCACCATGCACGCGGCCCACCGCCTCTACGAACGGCTCGGCTTCCTCCGCACCCCCGCGCGCGACTGGAGCCCCCTCCCCGACTTCACCCTGTGGACCTACGCGCTACGCCTCTGACGGGCGGGCCCGCACCTGTCCGCCCCAACGAGGGTGCGGCACAACATCTGGGGGTTCTAGTTCCAGGGGGCACAAGATGTATGCTCTCACCCGGCCGTCGCCCCGATGCAGGGGAATCCGGTGCGAGTCCGGAACTGTCCCGCAGCGGTGAGAGGGGCGTGCGTGAGCGTGCCCGGAAAGTCCGAGTACCTGCGGCGGCGGCATCGATCAACGTCCGGGTCTCGTGGGTTGGACCGGCGGGCGGAGCACGCCATGCCCAGCCGAGGGCACGGCGTGCCCCGAAGCGGGCGCAGCGTGCGCCCTCCCTCCGTGCTGCCCACGGACAGTCAGCAGCGAGGGAGAGCACCGCGTGACCGTCACCACCGCCCCCACCCTTCCGGCACCCTCACCCTCCCCAGGGCAGGACACCCCGCACGATGGCCGCGAGGACCCACCGGCGACCGCGCTCCGCGAGACCCTCGCGGCGCTCACGGCGGACCTGACGGACGCCGACCCGGCACCGGTGCTGACGGCGGCGCTCCGCGGCCGGCAACCGGGCGCGGGAACCGCCGAGTTGCGGGACCTCGCCATCGAGTCCGCTGCCGGCCTGATCAGCGAGGATCCGTCCTACTCCCGGCTGGCGGCGCGACTGCTCACCCTCGCCGTCCGGGACGAAGCGGCGGCGGAAGGCGTCACCTCCTTCTCCGCTTCGGTGGCACTGGGCCACACCCAGGGCCTGATCGCGGACCGCACCCACGCGTTCGTACGCGCGCACGCCGACCGGCTGGACGCCCTGGTGGAGGAGGCCGTCGCGGACGGCGCCGACGACAGGTTCGAGTACTTCGGGCTGCGTACCGTCCACTCCCGCTATCTGCTGCGGCACCCCACCAGCCGGCGCCCCATCGAGACGCCGCAGCACTTTCTGCTCCGCGTGGCCTGCGGGCTGGCCGCCGACGAGTCGCAGGACGCGCTCGAAGAGGTGGCCGCGTTCTACCGGCTCACCAGTTCGCTGGCCTACCTGCCCTCCTCCCCCACCCTCTTCAACTCCGGCACCCGGCACTCCCAGATGTCCTCCTGCTATCTGCTGGACTCCCCCAGGGACGAGCTGGACTCGATCTACGAGCGCTACCAGCAGATCGCGCGCCTGTCGAAACACGCGGGCGGCATCGGTCTTTCGTACTCCCGCATCCGCTCCCGCGGAGCACTGATCCGCGGGACGAACGGCCACTCGAACGGCATCGTGCCGTTCCTGCGGACGCTGGACGCGTCCGTGGCGGCGGTCAACCAGGGCGGCCGGCGCAAGGGCGCGGCCTGCGTCTATCTGGAGACCTGGCACGCGGACATCGAGGAGTTCCTGGAACTGCGCGACAACACGGGCGAGGACGCGCGCCGCACCCACAACCTGAACCTGGCGCACTGGGTGCCCGACGAGTTCATGCGCCGTGTCGAGGCGGACGAGGAGTGGTCGCTCTTCTCCCCGTCCGACGTCCCCGAACTGGTCGACCTGTGGGGCGAGGATTTCGACACCGCGTACCGCCGCGCCGAGGCCGAGGGCCGCGCCGTCAAGCAGTTGCCCGCACGGCAGCTGTACGGCGCGATGATGCGCACCCTCGCGCAGACCGGCAACGGCTGGATGACGTTCAAGGACACCTCCAACCGCACCTCGAACCAGACCGCGGAGCCCGGCCGCATCGTGCACTCCTCGAACCTGTGCACGGAGATCCTGGAGGTCACGGACGACGGCGAGACGGCGGTCTGCAACCTCGGCTCCGTCAATCTCGCCGCGCATCTGGGCGCCGACGGACAGCCGGACTGGGAGCGGCTGGACGCCACCGTCCGTACGGCCGTGACGTTCCTCGACCGCGTGGTGGACATCAACTACTACCCGACCGGGCAGGCCGCTGCCTCCAACTCCCGCTGGCGGCCGGTGGGTCTGGGAGTGATGGGCCTCCAGGACGTCTTCTTCCGGCTCGGGCTGCCCTTCGACTCCGACGAGGCCCGCGAGCTGTCCACCCGCATCGCCGAGCGCATCATGCTCGCCGCGTACGAGACCTCGGCACAGCTCGCCGAGACGCACGGCGCGCTGCCCGCCTGGGAGTCGACCCGCACCGCGCGCGGCGTACTGCACCCCGACCACTACCCGCAGGCGAGCGCGGGCCACGCCTGGCCACAGCGCTGGGAGGCCCTGCGGCAGCGGATCGCCCGGACCGGAATGCGCAACTCCCTCCTGCTGGCGATCGCTCCGACAGCGACCATCGCCTCCATCGCGGGCGTCTACGAGTGCATCGAGCCGCAGGTCTCCAACCTGTTCAAGCGCGAGACCCTCAGCGGTGAGTTCCTCCAGGTGAACGCCTACCTGGTCGCGGAGCTCAAGCGGCTGGGGCTGTGGGACGCACGCGCCCGGGAAGCACTGCGCCAGGCCAACGGCTCGGTACAGGAGCTGGATTGGGTGCCCGCACACGTACGCGAGCTGTACCGCACGGCGTGGGAGATCCCGCAGCGCGCCCTGATCGACATGGCCGCAGCGCGCACCCCGTATCTCGACCAGAGCCAGTCGCTGAACCTGTTCCTGTCCTCCCCCACCATCGGGAAGCTCAGCTCGATGTACGCCTACGCCTGGAAGCGCGGCATCAAGACCACGTACTACCTGCGGTCGCGCCCCGCGACCCGGATCGCCCAGGCGGCCACGTCCGCCCCCCGGCAGACGAAGGACGACGAGGCCCTCGCCTGCTCCCTGGAAAACCCCGAGACCTGCGAGGCATGCCAGTGACCACGACACCTCCCGCCCCGAAAAACCTGCTCGACCCCGGCTTCGAGCTGACCCTCCGCCCGATGCGCTACCCGCACTTCTACGAGCGCTACCGCGACGCGATCAAGAACACCTGGACCGTCGAGGAGGTCGACCTCCACTCCGACGTCGCCGACCTGGCCAGACTCACCCCGGGCGAACAGCACATGATCAGCCGCCTGGTGGCGTTCTTCGCCACCGGTGACTCGATCGTCGCCAACAACCTCGTGCTGACGCTCTACAAGCACATCAACTCGCCCGAGGCGCGGCTGTATCTGTCCCGGCAGCTGTTCGAGGAAGCCGTACACGTCCAGTTCTATCTGACGCTGCTGGACACCTATCTGCCCGACCACGACGAGCGTGCGGCGGCGTTCGCGGCAGTGGAGAACATCCCCTCCATCAGGGAGAAGGCTCAGTTCTGCTTCCGCTGGATGGCTGCGCTCGATGGAGGAGAGGGCGTGGAGGAGATCGACAAGCTGGAGTCACGCGCCGACAGGCGTCGCTTCCTGCTCAATCTGATCTGCTTCGCCGCCTGTATCGAGGGGCTGTTCTTCTACGGCGCGTTCGCCTACGTCTACTGGTTCCGCTCGCGCGGACTGCTGCACGGGCTGGCGACGGGCACCAACTGGGTGTTCCGCGACGAGTCGATGCACATGTCGTTCGCGTTCGACGTGGTGGACACCGTGCGGGAGGAGGAGCCCGAACTCTTCGACGCCGAGCTGGAGAAGCAGGTGACGGCGATGCTGGAGGAAGCCGTCGAGGCGGAGCTCCAGTTCGCCCGCGATCTGTGCGGGGAGGGGCTGCCGGGCATGAACACCGAGTCCATGCGCGCGTATCTGCAGGCCGTCGCCGACCAGCGGCTCCGCCGCCTCGGCTTCCCCGAGCGGTACGGCTCGGGGAATCCCTTCTCCTTCATGGAGCTGCAGAACGTCCAGGAGCTGACCAACTTCTTCGAACGCCGCGCCTCGGCCTACCAGGTGGCGGTCGAAGGCTCGGTGTCGCTGGACGACGATTTCTGAGGGTCGGTCTGCCTTACTCGTTCGGCACCGTCTCGTAGCGGGGCGTGCTCTCGGCCATCTGCCGGAGCACGTCCTTGCGCTCGCGCTTCGAGAGCCGGTCGATGTAGAGGTATCCGTGAAGGTGATCGGTCTCGTGCTGGAGGCACCGGGCGAAGTACCCGGTGCCCCGCACGGTGATCGGCTTGCCCTGGGCGTCCTGGCCGCGCACCACGGCGTAGTCGGGGCGCGCCAGCGGATGGTAGGCGCCGGGCACCGACAGGCAGCCCTCGCTGCCGTCGTCCAGCACGCGCTGCTCGGCGGGGAGCTGTTCGAGCACCGGGTTGCAGACCACGCCCACGTGCCGTACGCCTTCGTCGTCGTAGCAGTCGTAGACGAAGACCTTCAGGTCGACGCCGATCTGGTTGGCGGCGATGCCGACCCCCTCGGCGGCGCGCTGGCTGGCGAACATGTCGTCGATCAGCTTGGCCAGCTCGTCGTCGAACTCCGTCACGTCCTTGCACTCCCGGTGCAGCACCGGGTTGCCGACGACGGTGACCGGGCGGGCCGTGCCCCGCGCGGTGTGGGCCTCCTCGCGGGCCGCCGCGTCCGTCACGTCGTCGATGAACTCGCCCTCGGCGTGAGCGGCCGACTCGGCCGTTGTTCCCTGCTGCTGCGCCATGCCGTCGTACGCCTTCCTGCGACCCATAAGACCGTGAGAGCTGAGATTCGCCGGTGGACCGGCTGAGCACCGTACGGCTGCGTACCGTAAGGACTCGCCCTACAGGGTACGGGGCCGCCGCCGGCGGCTCAGCAGACCTCCTCCAGATCCCGCCACTCACGGGTGTCAGGGCTGTCGGCGACCCAGCCGTCCAGCAGCCCGCGCACCAGCGCGGCCGGCGCCGCGAGCCCGCACTCCCGCTCGGGCACCCACAGCTCACCGGGGCCGCCCTGCGTCATATGGCCCAACGGCCCGGGGTGGCCGGGCGAGCTGTGGTCGTGCGGGTCCAGATGCACGGTGCCGTCGCCCTCGTCGGCGGGCATGGCGCTCTCCGAACAGGCCCGGCACAGCAGCCGCACCGAGGAGGACCAGTCCTCTGCGGCGAAACCGGCGTCGGCCGCCAGCCGCTCCAGCGCGTCACGGTCGCTCTCCGTGGCGGCCTCCAGCAGCACCACCCAGGTGGGTACGGGCGAAGGGGCCCACAGCTCGATCTCGTCGAAGACCGGGTAGGAGGGCCCGGCCGCCGTGGTGCGTTCGCCGTGCGGCACACCGTCGTGCAGCACGACCTCGCCCCAGCGGCGCCCCGAGGAGGGCAGCGGGATGCTCTGGATCTCCATCCGGGCCGGGTCGATACGGCGGCCCCACACGACCTCCGCCTCGCCCTCGGGGGAGAGCCGCACAGCCGCGCTGCCCAGCTGCATACCGCTGGGCTCCTCGGCCGCGGCGGCGCCGTGCGAAGCGCCGGGCACATGCAGTCCGTACGCCTGCCAGGCACGGCGCGCCAGTGGCCAGTCCTGGAGCGCGGTGGCCGCGATGCCGACGTTCCACCAGTCGGGCGCCCCGGCCTCGCGGTCCAGCAGTGCCACGGCCCGCAGCCCGGCGGTGCGGGCCTGCTCCCAGTCGTGCCGGAACTTGTGCAGCAGCGCGAGGTTGAACCAGGACTCCGAAAGCCACGGCTCGAGGTCGGCGGCACGGGTGAGCAGAGCGCCCGCGTCCTCGTAGCGCCCGTCGCCGATAAGCGTGAACGCACGGTCCGTCGCCTGCCGCCACGAGGCGGAGGGACGGTGCCGCACCTTGCCGAAGATCCTCACTCTGCTCCCGCCGATCCCGCCGTTCCACCTGTCCTTGAGGCCGGCTTCCGCCCGGCCCTTCGTCAGCCGATGGGGTCTTTGCGCCGGACGCCGCACGCCCTCTCCCAGCTTCGGCCGGGAGATGCCCCCACGCCTGTCGCGGTTCCCCCTTCGCATCCAACCATGCCCGCTCGGGTGCTCGCTCATTACCCGTGCGTCAGACGTCCGCGGCCCCTGCCGGGACCCTCCGCCGCCCGTGCCACCACGCGTGACAGGGCCTCCACCACGCGTGGTTCGTGGTCACGCCCGGTGGCTGTGCGCAGGTGGTGCAGAGCCCGCTCGCGCGCCTCCTCGCGCGCCGTCCGGCCCGTCGTGTGGCTGCCCGTACCGAGGTCCTCGTATGCGTTGACCGCGTCCTCGTATGCGTTGACCGTGCGGACGACACGTGCCGTCACCGACTGTTCGCGGTACGGATCGGCCTGGGCCTCCACAGCGGACGCCACCCGCCACCGGGCGCCCGCCTGCCGCAGCACCGCGCCGCCGAGCAGGGCGATTCGGCGCTGTCTGCCGGGCGCCAGCGCTGTCGTGGCCCCGCCGGGCACCGGATCGGCCAGTGAGAGCTGGCCCACGTCATGGGTCAGTGCCGCGTACTCCAGCGCGGTGAGTTCCCCTCCCGTCAGGCCCAGCTCGCGCCCCACCGCGCGGCTGAGCTCCGCTACTCGGCGCGCATGCCCGTACGGGGTGTAACCGGCAACCTCGGGGGCCCGCGCGAGGGAGGCGAGGGTGCGCCGGTGGGTCGCCCGTACGGACGCGCGGCGGCGCAGCGCGAACTGGATGACGAGCAGCGGGGCACAGCACAGCAGCAGCGCCCACAGTCCGGCGACCGCGACGGCCAGCGCGAGGAGCACAGCGGTGGCGGCGACGGCCGGCACGGTACCGAGCCGGATACGCAACTCCTGCCGCAGCGCACGCGCGTGATCCACGGCCGAGCCCGCTTCCGATGCCCCGTTGCGTTGCCGCCCTTCACCACCTTCGCCTCCCTCGCCCCCCTCGCCTCCGTCGCCCGCTTCGAGCACAGCGGTGGCGGCGCCGAGGAGGGCGTCGAGGCAGCCGACGAGCAGCGCCAGCGCCAGCAGGCTCAGGGTGAACAGCGCGCCCGGCTCGACGGCTGCGCCCAACCAGCCCACGGCGTACAGCGGTTGGCAGCACAGCGCGGCGATCCCCACGCCGAGCGCCATCCTGGCGGGTGCCCGGGGCGGCGGGGCGTTGCCGAGTGCGATGTGCGGTGCCAGTCCGACCAGGGAGCCGACCACGGCGACCGCGACGGACTGTGCCACGCCGTGCCCGGCCGGTGTGCCGCCCACCTCGCCGCAGAGTGCGTACCCGAGCGCCCCGGCACCGGAGACCAGCCCCGTGGTGCGGACACCGGCGCGGGCCTCGGGCAGCCGCACGCGGGCCAACTCGCCGACAGCGATGACCAGTCCGAACGCCAGCGCCACCCCGGGCCCGGTCACCCCGCGCCACAGCGTGCAGCCCAACGCGCCGCCCGCCACCAGCGCGGCCGCACCGTAGGCGGCGGCGACCAGCCGCGCGGCCGTCCTCCGCGTCATACCGCGACGCCTCCGCCGGACCGCGCACCTGCCGCCAGATCGTCCCCCGCTGCCAGACCGGGCCTGGCCGCCGGGCTGGTCCTGGCCGCCGGATCGCCCCCGCCGAGTGCGGCCGGGTCCGCCGCGGACCGCTGAACAGCGGCGGACCCGGCGGCCGGCTGCTGCCGCGCCTCCGCGTCGCCGAACGGCCAGCCGTGCCTGCGCAGCGCGCGGGTGAGGGCCGCGACCATCCGGGGGTCGAACTGCGTTCCCGCGCACCGCTCCAGCTCCTCCAGCGCCGCGGCGACAGGCCGGCCCGGGCGGTAGCAGCGGGTGGAGGTCATCGCGTCGAACGCGTCGGCGACGGCCACGATCCGGGCGACCTCGGGGATCTCCTCACCCGCCAGTCCTCGCGGATAGCCGGTGCCGTCCATCCGCTCGTGGTGGTGCAGCACCGCAGCGCGGGCCTCGCCCAGGAAGTCGAGTCCGCGCACGATCTCGGCCCCGTGTTCGGGGTGCTGTTCCATGACGCGGCGCTCGGCGGGGGTGAGCGGCCCCGCTTTGCGCAACAGCCGGGCGGGAACGCCGAGTTTGCCGACATCGTGCAGGACGCCCGCGCAGCGCAGCGTCTCGGTGCGCTCCTCGTCCATGCCCAGTTCGCGGGCGATCATGACGGCGGCGAGGCCGACCCGTTCGCCGTGGCCCCGGGTGTACCGGTCCTTGATGTGCACGGCCTGGGCCAGCGCCTGCACAGCGGCCTGCCGCGCCGCGCGTTCGGGGTGGCACAGCCGCAGTCCCCGCCAGCCGAGCCACAGCGGGCCCAGCGCGGGCAGCGCCGCGAGCGGCCCGTAGGCACTGCGCCACAGGACGACCGCGACGGGAACGGTCAGCGCACACGCCAGCGCGAGGGCCACCCGCCCGTCGCCCGGCACTGCCGCCGACCCCGCCGACGCCGCGGGCCTCACCGGTCCCGCCGGTCCCGTCGGCCTTGCCGATCCCATCGGTCCTGCCGGTCCCGCCGGCCCCGCTGCCGTCGCCCTTCCCGCCGGTCCCGTTGCCCCCGCTGTACGCATCGTGAGCCGCATCGCGAGCCTCCTCCCCACCTCTTACATGGCGGGGAGAATATGAGCGGCGCGGCTAAGGGCCGGTGGCCTTCGGGTGCGTTCCCCCGTACGAGACGGCGCGAGCTCACCCGAAGGAGGGAGAAAAGACGGAACCACTGGCGCGCGCGTGCGCGGCTGCGAACTCCCGGTTCAGGCGGGGTTCTTGTCGTCCTCGGGGCCGAGCGCGTCCACCGTCTCCATTTCGGAACCGGCCACGCTCCCGGAAGCCCCGGAGGTCCCGGACCCCGCGGCGGGACGAACGTCACGCTCGTCCTGGCCCGAATCGGCGGCGGTGCCGCCCTCGTCGGCATCGGTCTCGCCCTGCCGGATCACCTCGATCCGGCCCATGACCTTGGCCCGCAGGTCCGAGGGCACGTCGTCATGGCCGCAGCAGCGCTTGACGAGCTTCTTCACCTCGCGCTCCAGCCCGTACTTCTCGAAGCAGGGCGAGCACTCGTCGAAGTGCTCCTTGAACTTGGCGCAGTCGCTGTCGGGCATCTCCCGGTCGAGGTACTCGTAGAGATGGTCCAGGACCTCAGAGCAGTCCGTCTCGTGCGGCTCTCCGCAACTCATGAGCCCGAGCCTTTCCGGTCTTGCGACCCGTCCGCCGGGGCACCGGCCGGGACCAGGCCGCGCTCTTGCGCGTAGCCCTCCAGCATCTCCCGAAGCTGGCGCCGTCCACGGTGCAGACGGGACATCACCGTACCGATAGGTGTCCCCATGATGTCGGCGATCTCCTTGTACGCAAAGCCCTCGACATCGGCGAGATAGACGGCGATGCGGAACTCCTCGGGGATGGCCTGGAGCGCTTCCTTCACGTCCGAGTCCGGCAGGTGGT
Source organism: Streptomyces oryzae (assembly GCF_017676365.1). Classification (GTDB taxonomy): domain Bacteria; phylum Actinomycetota; class Actinomycetes; order Streptomycetales; family Streptomycetaceae; genus Streptomyces; species Streptomyces oryzae. The sequence continues at coordinate 10,763 of NZ_JADKMA010000055.1, read as the reverse complement.
CGAGCGCCTGCGCCTCGGCCGAGCGCAGCCCGGTCGACATGTGCGACTCGGCGCGCGCCAGCTGCCAGTCCTCGATCTCCTCCGCAGCGCTGCGCTGGGGCTCACGCTGCTTCTTGCGGTAGGAGTTGATGAAGGTGTTGGTCAGGATGCGGTACAGCCACGCCTTGAGGTTGGTGCCCTCCCGGAACTGGTGGAAGGACGCGTACGCCTTCGCGTAGGTCTCCTGCACCAGGTCCTCGGCGTCGGCCGGGTTCCGCGTCATGCGCAGCGCGGCGGAATACATCTGGTCGAGGAAAGCGAGCGCGTCCCGCTCGAAGCGCGCACTGCGCTGCTCCTCGGTCTCCGACGCCTGTGTCTCCTGCGGTGCGCTTGAGCCGCCTTCGGTCCCGGTGACCGGACCCACCTCCTCCAACGTCGCGGCGAGCCCGAACGAGGACCCGCTCGAATCGGAGAATAGACGACGATCGCCACTGCCCGCCGCTTGAATCTTCGCGCCTGAGGACAGCGCCATCGTGGCCCAGTCCAGGTCAGCGGCCCGCGGACGCTGGGGGCAAGCGACAGAACCCATCTGGGCGGCTCCCTTTCCTTCGCATGGAGAGCTATGGCTGCATCTCACGTTCGGCTCCGGTCACGGTCACGACAGAAGGTCACGTCCGCGGCCGGATATCCGGTGCAACCACGCGAGCCCGCCGGTCATTCCCGGCCCGGCCGGTCATTTCCGGGGCGGCCGCCTTCACCGGCCCGGAGTGCCGGCGAGCCACCGGGCGACGGCGCCGGTGACCACCCCCATCGCCTCCTCCTCGGTCAGCTCCGCCGATTTCGGCAGCGCGAAACCGTGGTCGGCGTAGGGCACCTCCACCAGCTCCGTACCGGCCGGGAACTCCGCCGGCCGCCCGAACGGGTCACGGCCGCCCTGCACCACCAGCACCGGCACCTCCACCCCGGTCAGCTCGTCGGCGCGGGACTTCTCGGGCTTGCCCGGCGGGTGCAGCGGGAACGACAGGGCCAGCACCGCCTGGGCGCCCAGCTCCGCAGCGGTACGGCAGGCGACCCGGGCGCCCGCGCTGCGCCCTCCCGCGACGACCGGCAGCCCGGGGCCCGTGAGCGCGGGCCACAGGGCGCTCCAGGCGGCGTCCAGGGTCCGCGATGCCGGGGCCACCTTCTTGCCCGCCACCCGCCAGGGCTGCTCCACCAGCGCCACGGTCACGCCCTCGCCGGGCAGCGCAGCGGCCAGCGCCCGCAGGTCCCGGGCCTCGATCCCGCCGCCCGCGCCGTGGCCGAGGGCCAGCACGGTGTGCGCCTTCTTCGCCGGGTGCTTCACGCGGTGCCAGGTGATCCGGGCGTCCCCCGCCGGCGTCGCGACTGTCTCGGCCCGCTCCGCTGCTTTCTCCTTGTGAGCGTTCATACGCGCATGGTGCCAGGGCTGCTCGGCAACGCGGGTCAGGGCTGCTCGGCAACGCGGGCCACGCCGTGACCAGCGCTCCTCAGAAGAGCGTCTCTTCCTCCGGAGCGGGCAGCTCCTTCAGCAGCTGGGGCCCGTTGTTGCGCACATTGCTGACGTCAGTGGAGACGGGGTGCGCCCGCATCGTCCCCGGCGGTGGCGGCTCCAGCAGCTCGCGCAGCTGCTCCGCGTCCGTCCGCGAGGGATCGAGCCAGGCGTCCCAGCGGTCCGGGGTGAGCATCAGCGGCATCCGGGGGTGGATGTCGGCCAGCGAGCGGGGGCCGCCCTCGGCGAGCTGGTCCGCGTTGGCCAGCGGGGTGGTCTCCGCGGCCGTAGTGAGCACTGTGCAGGTGGCCCACCATGCCCGGGGGTGGTCCTCGGGCAGCGTCTTGTCCCGCCAGAACTCGTACAGTCCGGCCATCGCCATCACGGGCTGCTCCCCGGCGGAGCCGCCGGGCCCTGTCGGTGCGATGAAGTAGGGCTGCTTACGGGGCCGCTTCCGCTTACCCTCCTGTTCCAGTTTCAGCTCCCCCTGTGCGGTGACCCACTCGAAGTAGCCGTCGGCGGGCAGCAGACAGCGGCGCGCCACGAAGGGACGGCGGTAGGCGGGCTTCTCGTGCACCGTCTCGGCCCGCGCGTTGATCATCTTGACGCCCATGTCGGGCGACTTGGCCCACCCGGGCACCAGACCCCACTTGAGCGTCCGCAGCTGCCGTACGGGCCGTGGGTCGTCGCTGCCCTTGAGGGGGCGGTCGAGCACCGCGTAGACCTGCTTGGTCGGCGCGACGTTCCAGTCAGGGGCCAGCGCCTCCTCGGGCTCCCACTTCTCCACCTCGAACAGCCGGACCAGATCCTCGGCCCCCCGGCTCGCTGCATACCGTCCGCACATGCCTGCAAGACTGCCACGGCACGCCGGGCTGTCGCCGTGCGTTGAGAGGACACAGCGGGGAGACGGCCCCCGGAGCACAAGAGGAGAGCCACCCGAACATGGACAACGCGAGCATCACGGACGTCTGGGACCGGGTCGTCGGCAGTCAGCCCGACCCCGAGCAGTGGCTGGTGCTCGTCACCGGCCTCGTCGCGCTGCTCGCCGTGGCACCGCACGGGGTGTGGCGCATCTCGCGCAACGCGGTCACCATCGCGCACGAGGGCGGGCACGGACTCATAGCCCTGCTCACCGGACGCCGGCTGGACGGCATCCGGCTGCACTCGGACACCTCGGGCCTGACGGTCTCGCGCGGCAAGCCGCACGGGATAGGCATGGTGCTGACCGCCGCCGCGGGCTACACCGCTCCCCCGCTGCTGGGCCTGGGCGGCGCCTGGCTGCTGGCCGCCAACCACATCACCGCACTGCTGTGGGGGGCCACGGCGCTGCTGGTGGCGATGCTGGTGATGATCCGCAACGCCTACGGGGTGCTGACCGTCGTCCTGACCGGCGGCGCGTTCCTGCTCGTCTCCTGGCTGACGGACCCCGAGGTGCAGGCCGCTTTCGCCTATGTGGTGGTGTGGTTCCTGCTGCTGGGCGGGGTGCGCCCGGTCTTCGAGCTCCAGGGCAAGCGACGGCGGCAGGGGATACGGCGCGGAGCGTTCCGGCCGGGCGGCATGGCCCAGGGCGCGCCGGACTCGGACGCCGACCAGCTGGCGCGGCTCACCCACCTCCCCGCCGCCGCGTGGCTGTTCCTCTTCCACACGGTCGCCCTGTGCTCCCTCCTCGGCGGCGGGCGCTGGCTGCTCGGGCTGTGACCCCGGGGGCAGCCGGCCGGACCAGGAGGGCGGCACAGCCGGTCAGGGAGGCCGCCGGGCCCCAGCCATTACAGTGGGCCCCATGACCGACCAGCGCATCAGCCCCGCAGACTCCGCACTCTGGCACGCGCCCACGGCGCCGGGCCGGATCGAGGCGACCGTCACCGTGCCGGGGTCCAAGTCGGTCACCAACCGCGCCCTGGTGCTGGCGGCCCTCTCCTCCGAACCGGGCTGGCTGCGCCGCCCGCTGCGCTCCCGCGACACCCTGCTGATGGCGGACGCGCTGCGCACCATGGGCGTCCACATCGAGGAGACCGTCTCCTCCGCCTCCGCCGCACCCGCGACCGACGGCGACCGTGCCGCCGGTGAACGACCCGGCGGCGAGGCGTGGCGGGTGATCCCGACGGCGCTGCGCGGCCCGGCCACGGTGGACGTCGGCAACGCGGGCACCGTGATGCGTTTCCTGCCGCCGCTGGCCGCGCTCGCCGAGGGCCCGATCCGGTTCGACGGTGACCCGCGCTCCTACGAGCGTCCGCTGCACGGCGTCATCGACGCGCTGCGCACCCTGGGCGCCCGTGTGGAGGACGAGGGCCGCGGCGCGCTGCCGATGACGGTGCACGGCAACGGCTCGCTGGCCGGCGGCCCGGTGGAGATCGACGCCTCCTCCTCCAGCCAGTTCGTCAGCGCACTGCTGCTGTCGGGTCCGGGCTTCAACCAGGGCGTCGAGGTCCGGCACACGGGCCGCACCCTGCCCTCCATGCCGCACATCCGGATGACGGTGGAGATGCTGCGCGCCGCCGGCGCCCAGGTGGACGCACCCGAGGACGGCGGGGCGCCCAACGTGTGGCGGGTGACGCCCGGCGCGCTGCTGGGCCGCGATCTGACGATCGAGCCGGACCTGTCCAACGCGCAGCCCTTCCTCGCCGCCGCACTGGTGACCGGCGGCCGGGTCACCGTCCCTGACTGGCCCGAGCACACCACACAGCCCGGTGACGCGCTGCGCGAGATCTTCACGGCCATGGGCGGTTCCTGCGTGCTGGACGAGCGCGGCCTCACCTTCACCGGCAGCGGCCGTATCCACGGCATCGACATCGACCTGGGCGAGGTGGGCGAGCTGACGCCGGGCATCGCGGCAGTGGCCGCGCTGGCCGAGGGCGAGTCGGTGCTGCGCGGCGTCGGCCATCTGCGGCTGCACGAGACCGACCGGCTGGCGGCGCTGGTGAAGGAGATCAACGGCCTGGGCGGCGATGTCACCGAGACCGAGGACGGCCTGCGGATCAGGCCGCGCCCGCTGCACGGCGGCGTCTTCCACACCTACGACGACCACCGGCTGGCCACGGCGGGCGCACTGCTCGGGCTGGCCGTCGAGGGCGTAGAGGTGGAGAACGTCGCGACGACGTACAAGACCCTGCCGGACTTCCCGCGGATGTGGGGCGACATGCTCGGCGTCCCGGCGGCAGCCGGTCCCGGAGCCGGAGAGAGAGCCTGAGAGGGCGCCCGCGATGCGCCGCTACGGCAAGCACACCGACGAGGACGACATCCGGGTCCGCCCCTCCCGCCGCGGCACCCGCCCGCGCACCCACACCCGCCCCAAGCACGAGGACGCGGCGGAGGGCCTGGTGCTCACCGTCGACCGGGGCCGGCTGACCTGCCTGGTGGAGGGCCGCACGGTCACCGCGATGAAGGCCCGCGAACTGGGCCGCAAGGCCGTGGTGGTGGGTGACAGGGTGGCCGTCGTCGGCGACCTGTCCGGCGCCAAGGACACCCTCGCGCGCATCGTCCGCGTCCAGGAGCGCACCTCTGTGCTGCGCAGGACGGCGGACGACAACGACCCGTACGAGCGCGTCATCGTCGCCAACGCCGACCAGCTCGCCGTCGTGACCGCGCTGGCCGACCCCGAGCCGCGCCCGCGGCTGATCGACCGCTGTCTGGTCGCCGCGTTCGACGCGGGCCTCGAGCCGCTGCTGGTGCTGACCAAGTCCGACCTGGCGCCGGCCGGGCCGCTGCTGGAGACGTACGCGCCGCTGGGCGTGCGCTATGTCGTCACCAACAGGGACGACTTCGCCGACGGTTCGGGCGTCGAGGCGGTCCGCGAGCTGATGCGCGGCCAGATCACGGTGTGCGTGGGGCACAGCGGCGTCGGCAAGACGACGCTGGTCAACGCGCTGGTGCCGGAGCGCCGTCGGGCCACGGGCGTGGTGAACGCGGTCACCGGGCGCGGCCGGCACACCACCACCTCGGCACTGGCGCTCCCGCTGCCGCCCTCCACCATCGGCGAGGACGGCTGGGTCATCGACACCCCGGGGGTGCGCTCCTTCGGCCTGAACCACATTCAGCTCTCGCGCGTCATCCACGCCTTCCCCGATCTGGAGGCGGGCGCCGCCGACTGCCCGCGCGCGTGCAGCCACAACGAGCCGGGCTGCGCGCTGGACCAGTGGGTGGCCGAGGGACACGCCGACCCGGCCCGACTCCACTCGCTGCGCCGCCTGCTGGCGACGCGGGAGAGGCGCGAAGGGGACTGATCGCTTCCGCCGAGCCGCCGCTGCATACTGGTTTGCCTGCGCTTGACCTTGTCCCCCTGGGGATCCCCGACGGGAGCAACGAGAGGAAGAGCACATGGCGTGGCTGCTGGTGATAGTGGCGGGCTTGCTGGAGACCGGCTTCGCCGTGTGCCTGAAGCTCTCCCACGGCTTCACCAGACTGTGGCCCACGATCGCGTTCTGCGCCTTCGCCCTCGGCAGCTTCGGCCTGCTGACCCTCTCGCTGAAGCGGCTGGACGTCGGCCCCGCGTACGCGGTGTGGACGGGCATCGGCGCCGCGGGCACGGCGATCTACGGCATGGTCTTCATGGGCGATGTGGTCTCCGGGCTCAAACTCGTCTCGATCACCCTGGTGATCGTCGGCGTCATGGGCCTCCAACTCTCGGGCAGCGCACACTGAGGCCCCATTGCTTGCCGGGCACCGTGCCGGGCACCGCTAGCGGGACAGCAACGCCCGGACGACCTCGTCCACGCGCCCGCAGGGCTCCTCGTCGCCAGGCCCCTGCTCGGGAGCGACGACATACGAGAGGGCAACCCGTAACCCCACCTCGTAAGCCCGCTCCAATTCCTGCCGCCAGGGTCCCTCCCGCGGAGCGGGCCCGCCCACGGGTACCCGCCCCGCCCGGTCCAGCCCGGACACCACCCGGCTCCGCAACGCAGCAGCGAGCTTCCCGGGCTCTCCCAAAGGCAAGGGCATCCGCGCCCCGAAAGACCCGGTGAGCGCCCCGCGCACAATGGGCTCGGCCCGCGCCGTCCGCAGGACCCACCGCGCCGCGGCGGCGCAACAGACGGCCGGATCACCCCCACCGCGGCACGCCTCAGCCGCAGCGCGCCCCGCTCCGTCCAGAAAATCCTCCAGCAGCCTCTCGACCAGCGCGGCGCCCAGCCCCTCCTTGCTGCCGAACTCGTTGTAGAGGGTCTGCCGCGACACCCCGGCGGCCGCCGCGACGTCGACCATCCGCACCACCGCCCAGGGCTGTGCCCGCACCGCCACGTGAGCGGCGTCCAGCAGGGTCTCGCGCGCAGTAGGCATCGTCGCCTCCCCAGACCGACAGCCCGGCGTGCGGCACAGAATTGACGCACCGCCAAGAGGTGTCAATACGGGGCGCACGCGCATGGCCCTGTGGCCGGGGGTTTCGCCGCTCGATACTGTTCGGACATGCTGGACTATCACGATGATCTGCGTCTCGCCCATGTGCTGGCCGACGCCGCCGACGCCGCGACCATGGAGCGGTTCAAGGCTCTCGACCTGAAGGTCGAGACCAAACCGGACATGACGCCGGTGAGCGAGGCCGACAAGGCGGCCGAGGAGCTGATCCGCACCTCGCTCCAGCGCACCCGGCCGCGCGACGCGGTGCTGGGCGAGGAGTTCGGCACCGAGGGGCACGGACCGCGCCGCTGGGTGATCGACCCGATCGACGGCACGAAGAACTATGTACGCGGCGTCCCGGTGTGGGCGACGCTCATCGCGCTGATGGAGATGGGCGAGGGCGGCGACCGGCCGGTCGTCGGCGTCGTCTCGGCACCCGCGCTCAACCGCCGCTGGTGGGCGGCCAAGGGCGCCGGCGCGTACAGCGGCCGCAGCCTGTCCAAGGCCACCAGGCTTGAGGTGTCCAAGGTCGCCGAGGTGCGCGACGCCTCGTTCGCGTACTCCTCGCTGCACGGCTGGGAGGAGCGCGGCATGCTGGGCGGCTTCATGGATCTGACCCGGGACTGCTGGCGAACGCGCGCCTACGGCGACTTCTGGCCGTACATGATGGTCGCCGAGGGCTCGGTCGACATGTGTGCCGAGCCGGAGCTGTCGCTGTGGGACATGGCGGCGAGCGTGGTCATCGTCGAGGAGGCGGGCGGCACCTTCACCGGGCTCGACGGGAATCCGGGACCGCACAGCGGCAACGCGGCGGCCTCGAACGGGCTGCTGCACGAGACACTGCTGAGCTATCTGACGGCTTGATCCGACCACTCGTCCGGGTGGTCAGTACACGCGTCCTTGTTGCGACCTCCGTCACATGTGAACATGAGAATCCGCTCGCTTGTGCCCTTGTGAAGGGCTTCTCGAGGCGTGCCCGCGCACCGGAAACGCCGGGAAGCACCGGGAACGCCGGGAAGCCGTTCCGCCAAGGAGGTAGCCCCCTCATGCCCGGTCACGTCCACCACGCCATGAGCAAAGTGATCCTCACCATCGGCCCTGCGCACACTCTCCGACAGGCGGCCCGGCTGATGTCGGCCCGCCGCGTCGGCGCCGCCGTCGTCCTCGACCCCGACACCAGCGGGCTCGGCATCCTGACCGAGCGCGACATCCTCGACTCCCTCGGCGCCGGCCAGGACCCGGACCGGGAACGGGCGCACGACCACACCACAACCGACGTCGTCTTCGCCACCCCGGACTGGACCCTGGACGCGGCGGCCCAGGCCATGACCCGCGGCGGCTTCCGCCATCTCATCGTGCTCGACGAGCAGGAACCGGTGGGCATCCTCTCGGTACGCGACATCGTCCGTAACTGGTCGAACGCACGCGTCCCCCTCACCCTCTGAGACCTGGCGCCCCGAAGGGGCGCGGGGAACTGCGCGCCCAGCCAAAGCTCACTCGCAGCCTGCCACGCACACCAAGTGGCAGCCCTTACGCAGCCGAACAAGGCGCGGCTGACAACCGGCGAGGCCGCACACGCACCGGAGGGACCGGAGCCCCATGGCGTCCGGTCCCTCCGGTCTCGTACGGCGAGCGGCCGGTCAGCCGCGCAGGGCCTGGACCGCGGCCTCCAGCCGCTTGCCGTAGTCGGGGTCCGCCGTGCGGAAGTTCTCGATCGCGCGCTGGACGATGTCGTCCCGGGAGACGCCCGCCATGGCGTTCGCCAGGTTGTCGATCAGCCGCGCCTTCTCGTCCTCCGACATCAGGCGGTAGAGGTTCCCGGCCTGGACGAAGTCGTCGTCCTCGGCGTGCGAGGGTGCCGGGTGGTCCTCGGTGGTGCCGCTGACCGGCAGCGGCTCCCACAGCGCACGGCCGGTCTGGGCCGGCGCGCCGAAGCTGTTGGGCTCGTAGTTCTTCGCCCCGCCGTGCCGGCCGTCGTACATCACGCCGTCCCGGCCGTAGCTGCGGGCCTGCGTCGCCTTCGGCTCGTTCACCGGCAGCAGGTCGGCGTTGATGCCGACGCGGTAGCGGTGCGCGTCGCCGTAGGCGAAGAGGCGGCCCTGGAGCATCTTGTCCGGCGAGGGGCCGATGCCCGGCACGAAGTGGTGCGGGGAGAAGATCGACTGCTCGACCTCGGCGAAGATGTTCCGCGGGTTGCGGTTGAGCTCCAGCTTGCCGAACCACTGGACCGGGTAGTCGGCGTGCGGCCACACCTTGGTCAGGTCGAACGGGTTGAACCGGTAGTTCGCCGCCTCGGCCGCGGGCATGATCTGCACGCCCACGGTCCAGGTCGGGTACTCACCCCGCTCGATGGCCTCGCGCAGGTCGCGCTGGTGGCTGTCGGGGTCCTTGCCGGCCAGCTCCTCCGCCTCGGCGGCGGTGAGGTTCTTGATGCCCTGGTCGGTCTTGAAGTGGTACTTGACCCAGAAGACCTCGCCGGCCTCGTTCGTCCACTGGAAGGTGTGGGAGCCGAAGCCGTCCATGTGACGGTAGGAGGCGGGGATGCCCCGGTCGCCGAAGAGCCAGGTCACCTGGTGGGTCGACTCGGGCGACAGGCCCCAGAAGTCCCAGACGTTGTCCGGCTCCTGGGAGCCGGTGTACGGGTCGCGCTTCTGCGTGTGGATGAAGTCGGGGAACTTGATGGCGTCCTTGATGAAGAACACGGGGGTGTTGTTGCCGACGAGGTCGTAGTTGCCCTCTTCGGTGTAGAACTTCAGCGCGAAGCCGCGGGGGTCGCGTACCGCGTCGGCGGCACCGAGGTTGCCGGCCACCGTGGAGAAGCGCAGGAAGACCTCGGTCTCCTTGCCGACCTCGGAGAGGAACTTCGCCCGGGTGTACCCGGTCACATCAGCGGTGACGGTGAACTTTCCGTACGCGCCCGCGCCCCGGGCGTGCACGATGCGCTCCGGGATGCGCTCGCGGTTGAAGTGGGCCAGCTTCTCCAGCAGGTGCTGGTCCTGGACGAGCACGGGGCCGCCCACGCCGGCAGTCTGGCTGTTCTGGTTGTCGGCGACCGGAGCACCGGCTTCCGTGGTCATGGGTCCGGCCGTCTCGTCCTGCACGGTCACATGCGCCTCCTGCGCTTCACATCTGTCCTGTAGTCCAACCACCCGCAACACTACATTGGACTTTGTCTAAGTCAAGAAGCAGACGAAACCCGTACCGATTCTGTCCATGGACATGCCGCTGCTAGGCTGGACATATGAGTGACCTGCTGGAACGGCTCCGCGATCGCGGTTGGCGGCTCACCGCACAGCGGCGAGTCGTCGCCGAGGTACTCGACGGCGACCATGTGCATTACACGGCGGACGAGGTCCATGCCCGCGCGGCGGACCGCCTGCCGGAGATCGCGCGCGCGACCGTCTACAACACGCTGAGCGAGCTGGTCGCTCTCGGCGAAGTGCTTGAGGTGAGCACCGACGGCCGCGCCAAGCGCTACGACCCGAATGCCCGCCACACCCACCAGCACCTGGTCTGCTCCAGCTGCGGCACCATCCGGGACGTGCACCCCACGGGTGACCCGCTGGCGGCCCTCCCGGAGGGTGAGCGCTACGGCTTCAAGATCGCCGACGCCACCGTCACCTACCGAGGCGTCTGCCCGAACTGCAGCGGCTCCTGACCCTCGTCTCCTGCTCCGGCCCGCACCCCGCACGGGCGCGGGCCGTCTGCCGTTCCGCACAGCCGGCGGCAGCCCCGGGACAACCGGAAACACGACGAAGGCCCGGATCCGAGGATCCGGGCCTTCGTCTATCAGTAGCGGGGACAGGATTTGAACCTGCGACCTCTGGGTTATGAGCCCAGCGAGCTACCGAGCTGCTCCACCCCGCGCCGTTGTGTGCACAACTTTAACGCGGGCCGACGACCAGTGCAAATCGAGATCACAGAGGCCGCTGGGGCTGGGGGGCCGGGG
>NZ_JADKMA010000054.1 GCF_017676365.1 Streptomyces oryzae | reverse complement strand
GGGGCCGGATCGGGCGGTGGCGTCCGCTGGCATGCCGCGCTGGCTGCTGCGGGCGTTCGTGCTCGCGCTGGGGCTCTTCGGTGCGTATCAGATCCTCAGCTGGGCGTTTCTGCGCACCCTCGGTCTGCTGTTGAACATTCTGATCGCGTTCTTCCTGGCGCTGGCGATGGAGCCCGCTGTCGCGGGTCTTGCCCGGCGCGGTATGCGGCGCGGACTGGCCACCGCGCTGGTCTCGGTGCTCCTCCTGGCCGCCGCGGCCGGTTTCTTCGTGGCACTGGGGTCGCTCTTCGTCGAGCAGATCACCCGCATCGTGGAGAACCTGCCCAAATACGTCTCCGACGTACTGCGCTGGAGCAACGCCCACTTCCACACCGACCTGGACGTCGAGAAACTCCGTTCCAAGGTCATCCACTCGGACTGGGCGCAGAGCTTTCTGCGCAGCGGAGCGCAGAACGTGTGGGGCCTCTCCGCGACTGTGCTGGGTGGGGTCTTCCAGCTCCTGACAGTCGCCCTGTTCACCTTCTACTTCGCCGCCGACGGGCCTCGGCTGCGGGTGGCGCTGTGCTCCGTACTGCCGCCGGCGCGGCAGGCGGAGGTGCTGCGTGCCTGGGAGATCGCGGTGGCCAAGACGGGGGGCTACATCTACTCGCGTGCGCTGATGGCGCTGATCTCCGCCGCTGCGCACTACCTCTTCCTGGAACTGCTCGGGGTGCCCTATGCCGCTGCGCTGGCCGTATGGGTCGGGGTGGTCTCGCAGTTCGTGCCGACGGTCGGCACCTACATCGCCGGTGCGCTGCCGCTGCTGATCGCCTTCACCGTCGATCCCTGGACCGCGCTGTGGGTGCTGGTGTTCATCGTCGTCTACCAGCAGCTCGAGAACTACATCCTCCAGCCGCGGATCACGGCGAGGACGGTGAACATCCACCCCGCCGTCGCCTTCGGTTCGGTGGTCGCCGGAACCTCGCTGATGGGAGTCGTCGGCGCGCTGGTCGCGATCCCTGCCATGGCGACGTTCCAGGGCTTCCTCAGCGCGTATGTGAAGCGCTACGACGTGCCGGGCGAGCGGGTACGGAGAAGGACTTGGGGCCGCGCGGAGCGGGCCGGACGCGGACCGCGGTGGTGGCGCCGAGGCCATTGAACGAGGCGGTCTGTCGCCCGGTCACGGGCTGCACGCCTCCCTGAGACCGGCTTTCACCTGCGGTTTTCTGAGTTATCCACAGGAAAGCGGGGCGACTTGACGCAAAAATCGAACATCGATTCTTATGGAGGCTCCGGCGAGCACGCCCGCTCAGGCCATGGCCCAGTGAGCGCGGGTCCGGACCGATTGTCAGTGGCAGGCGCTAGCGTCGTGTGACGTGAAGCGATCGACTCAAGCAAACAACCGGGTGGCACCCATGGCAGGAACCGACCGCGAGAAGGCGCTCGACGCCGCGCTCGCGCAGATTGAACGGCAATTCGGCAAGGGCGCCGTGATGCGCATGGGCGAGCGGCCGAACGAGCCGGTCGAGGTCATCCCCACCGGGTCGACCGCCCTTGACGTGGCTCTCGGCGTCGGCGGCCTCCCCCGCGGCCGGGTGGTCGAGGTCTACGGACCGGAGTCCTCCGGTAAGACGACCCTGACCCTGCACGCGGTGGCCAACGCCCAGAAGGCAGGCGGCACGGTCGCCTTCGTGGACGCGGAACACGCGCTGGACCCCGAGTACGCCAAGCGTCTCGGCGTCGACACCGACGCGCTGATCCTCTCCCAGCCGGACAACGGTGAGCAGGCTCTTGAGATCACGGACATGCTCATCCGCTCCGGCGCGCTCGACCTGATCATCGTCGACTCGGTGGCCGCCCTGGTGCCCCGCGCCGAGATCGAGGGCGAGATGGGAGACTCCCACGTCGGTCTCCAGGCCCGGCTGATGAGCCAGGCGCTGCGGAAGATCGCCGGTGCCCTCAACCAGTCCAAGACCACCGCGATCTTCATCAACCAGCTCCGCGAGAAGGTCGGCGTGATGTTCGGCTCCCCGGAGACCACCACGGGTGGCCGGGCGCTGAAGTTCTACGCCTCGGTGCGGCTCGACATCCGCCGTATCGAGACCCTGAAGGACGGCACGGAGGCCGTCGGCAACCGCACCCGCGTCAAGGTCGTCAAGAACAAGGTCGCTCCGCCCTTCAAGCAGGCCGAGTTCGACATCCTCTACGGCATGGGCATCAGCCGCGAGGGCGGCCTGATCGACATGGGCGTGGAGAATGGCTTCATCCGCAAGTCCGGCGCCTGGTACACCTACGAGGGCGACCAGCTCGGCCAGGGCAAGGAGAACGCCCGCAACTTCCTGCGGGACAACCCCGATCTCGCCAACGAGATCGAGAAGAAGATCAAGGAGAAGCTGGGCATCGGCGTACAGCCGCAGGACCCGGCGGGTGAGCCAGGCGCGGACGCGGCGGGCAGCGCCTCGGCGGCTTCCGCAACGGCCGCCACGCCGGACGGCACGGACACCGCGGCTGCCAAGGCCGTCCCGGCCCCGGCAGCCAAGACGGCGAAGACGAGCAAGACGTCCAAGGCCGCAGCGGCCAAGAGCTAGCCCGTGACACGGCGCAGCGACTGGCCGGAGTACGCCCCGTTCCCGGAGCCGCCCGTGGCCTCCGCCTCTGGGGCCGGCGGCCCGGAGGCGGATATCGAGGACAGCGATGGTCCCGCTTTGTCGAGGGCCGAAGCGGGACCATCGCGTGCGTCGGCCCGAAGCCGGAGCCGGTCCGGCGGCCGCAGCCAGGAGCGGGAGGCGGAACCGGCGGATCCGGTGGAGCGGGCCAGAGCCATCTGCCTGCGGCTGCTCACCGGCACGCCCCGGACGCGTCAGCAACTCGCCGATGCGCTCCGCAAACGCGAGGTGCCCGAGGAAGCCGCCGAGGAGGTGCTGGCCAGGTTCGAGGACGTCGGCCTCATCGATGACACGGCGTTCGCCGCCGCCTGGGTGGAGTCGCGCCACCACAGCCGGGGCCTGGCCCGCAGGGCGCTCGCCCGCGAACTGCGGACCAAGGGGGTGGACTCGGCGGTGATCGATGAGGCGGTCGGCCGGCTCGACTCCGACCGCGAGGAGGAGACGGCACGCGCCCTGGTGGAGCGCAAGCTGCGCTCCACCAGAGGGCTCGACAGAGACAAGCGGCTCCGTCGGCTAGCCGGAATGCTGGCCCGTAAGGGCTATTCCGAGGGCCTTGCGCTCCGGGTGGTCCGGCGAGCCCTGGAAGAGGAAGGTGAGGACCCGGAAGTGCTGGAAGAGCACTTTCCCGGCCTCTAAGAAGCTCGCGCAGACAGGCAGATAGGGCGCCTGCTCATACCCGGGCGGCATGATGCGGGCCTCGACACCGAGATCTGACAGGCGTGTCTCACCTCGACCACTTCGGCTCCGCCGCGGAACTCAGCCTGCTGTCCGGCGCACCGATCGCTGGCCACATCGCCGATCTCAGCATCTGCCGAGCGGGCGGGGCCGGCGTACAAGCAGATCTGTCGGGTGTGGTGCAGCGCGGCAGGGCCTGTCCCGGCCCCGTGGGCGGGTGATCAGGGCACAGCTCGTCGTCGGGCCGCGGGGACGGTCAGGCCGCCGGCGCGAATGCGGTGATGGCGTCGACGAGGTCGGCCGGGGCTTCCAGCGGGATCAGGTGACCGGTGTGGGGGACCACCACGAAGTCGGCTTGGGAGAGGTAGGGCACCAGGTTGTCGCGGAGCACGCCGACGGGCTCCACCTGGTCGTGTTCTCCGGCGACGACGAGAGCGGGCACGCTGACCATGCGCGTGTGCTCGGTGATGTCCTGCGCGATGCCACGCAGCGGCCACTCGGTGCGGGCGGCGTCGGTGACGGTCCGCGAATCGGTCACGATCTGTGCCTTGACCGGAGCGGGCAACTCGGTCGCGGTGAGGACGTGATCCCGTGCCCCGGCCACGGACTCGGCGGAGTCGTAGGCGTGCGACAGGGCTTCCTGGTACTCGGGAGTGACCTGTGCGGGGGGCTTCGCCGGGCCGGAGCCGACGAGAACGATGCCGCGCAGGCCGGCGGGCCGGGTGGCCGCGACCAGCTGTGCGACCTTACCCCCCATCGAATGCCCCACCAGGACGTAGTCGGTGACCCCCGCATCCGCGAGCACGTCGAGCGTGTCGTCGGCGAACTGACCGAGCGTATAGGGACCGGGCAGAGCGCTCGACCGGCTCCACCCGCGGAAGTCGACCGTGAGCACGTCACGGCCCGCCAGGCGGTCGACGACAAGGTCCCAGGTGCGGGCAGAACCACCCCAATAGTGCAGGAACACCAGAGTCGGCCCGGTGCCCAGCTGATGGTCGTAAGTGGGCAGAAGCGTCTGCTGCGTCGTGTTCATGGTGGCTCTTCCGGTCGAGGTTCTAGGCGATTGCCCTGTGCATTCATTGAAACTTCTGCACCCGGACCGGGCATCGGCGTGACTGGTCGCCCGATGGTGAAAACTGGACACGTGAGCGTGATCCGGCAGATGACCTACCAGCCTGCAGGACGCCGCGCCGCCTCGGTTGAGACGATGACGTTCGGCCGCCTTCGCGAGCTGAACGACGGCGGCACGCAGCGCGCCGACTTCCACGTCCTTGCCGTCATCGACGCCGGACCCGGCTCAGTCACGGTCGATTTCCACCTCCATCCGCTCCAAGACCGGTCCGCGGTGTGGATTCCACCCGGCGCGGTGCACCGATGGGACGACATCGCCGAAGTGGCAGGGCACCTCGTGCTGTTCGTGCCGACCGCGCCGGTCACCCACACCACCCGAGAACTTGTCGCCTCCCCGGACCTGACCGCGCACTGGAGCATCCCCGACGCCGACTGGCCCTTCGTCGACACGGCGCGCAGCCATCTCCTCCTCGAAGCGTCCGCCCCGCCCAGTGACTCCTCGACGGAGCTGCCCGAAATCCTGCTCTCCGCGCTCATCACCCGGCTGCACCCACCGCACGCCGAAGTACGGCTCACACATCCGGTGTTCCGGTTGTTCCGCTCCAGCGTCGAAGCGCACTTCCGGCAACACCACGACGCCGGCTACTACGCCCGTGCGCTGGGATACGCGCCCCGCACCCTCTCACGAGCGGTGCAGCAGGCCACCGGCCGCACCGCGAAGGCGTACATCGTCGAACGGATCACCCTGGAAGCCAAACGGCTCCTCGCACACGATCGCCTCACCGCCGCCCGCTGTGCCGACGTACTCGGCTTCTCCGACGCATCCAACTTCTCGGTGTTCTTCCACAAGGCCACCGGCAAACGCCCGGGCGCGTGGCAGGCGACGGTGGCCGCCGAGTGAGGAGGTGCCCACAAGAACACTCACATCTGTGATCACGTGGCGTCACAAGCCCCTTGATCACCGGAACTCCGTGCTCGTCTCTCTGTATCGGTGCGCCACCGTGCCTACCCGCGCGGCCTATAAGAGGAGAAGGGACCAGGCGGCTGCTTCAGCGGTCCACCGGGCAGAGCCGCCGGGCCCTGGACTCGTTCTCGAGCTTCGCGTCCACGCAGCCTCCGGGCAGACCGGCGTAGGTCTTCTTGCCGAAGTTGGCCGTCACCGTCAGAGTGCCGTCACCGAATACCGAGCGCTGGACCTGATGGTCGCTGGTCAGCCGGCGGAAGTCCGTCATCCGTTCGGTGCCTGCCGCCCGGTGCAGTGGTGCGAAGTAGCGCTGCAGCGTGGCCATTTCCTTGCCCGTGGAGTCCAGATTGGCGTCCCCGATGACGAAATTGAGCGGGGTGTTGTAGAGCACCGACATCAGCGCGCGGTCCGTCTTCTGCGCCGGGAGCTTGTCGTAGGGCATTTCCCAGCGGTCGGTGTTGATCAGCGAGTCGTGCAGTGCGGTCTCGTAGAGCGGCACGCGGTAGGCCGGGTCGAACATGGACTTCGCCAGTGCGGCGGGCAGCTTGACGGGCTTGAAGAACTGGCCGGGCGCGTCGGCGGGATGGTAGGCGCCCCACTTCTTCTTGTCCTGCTGGAAAGCCCACAGCCCGTCGTTGACCGGAGTCTGTGCGCCGTGGTTGAACGCCAGCACGGGCGCCGACCAGGAGACGGCGGACTCCGAGCCGAGGACGAAGCCGTTCTTCTCGGCGAGGGTGCGCATGCGCGCCATCCGGTGGGCCCGGTCCTGCTTCTTGGTCATCGGATGGCTCGTGGAGAAGTCGCTGAAGAGCTCACCGGCGGCGTCCACATCAAGGAAGAAGCTGTTGACGCCGTCGTCGGTCATCTCCTTCGTGTGCTCGGCCAGATAGTGCTTCGTGGGCTCCGACTTGGCGAAGGCCGCAGAGCTGAGGTAGCAGCCGCGCCCGCCGAAGCCCGTCTTGACCTTGCCCTGCCGGTTCCGTACGCAGTAGTCCGGGTAGACCGTCCCCGGCCACTTCGCCACCGGGGTGTCGGCGTGCTCCGGAGCCTGGCCGTTGGCGTAGGAGTCGTAGGGGCCGACGAGATAGCCCTGCTTCTTGGCCGCGGACACCGCCTTGCTGCTCATGGGGTGGCCGTCCGCGTCGTAGCCGAGCCACAGCCGGGTGTTGCCCTGCTTGCGCAGCTTCCGTACGGCCTCCGCGCTGCGGGCACCGCCCCACACATAGGCGTGCTCGGCGCCGAGCAGCTTCTCGACCTGAGGATTTGCGGCGATCTTCTGCTTGAGCGTGCGCAGTTGGCCGTGCTCACGCAGCCAGCGGTGATAGTCGGCGGCCGGTGCGACGGGGGAGGCGGAGGTGAGGGAGAAGTGCACGGTGTAGTCGAGGGTCTTCTCGCGGCGGGAGAACTCGTGCTCGGCGGTCGCGCTCAGCTTTCCCCCGGCCGAGGCGAAGCCGAGCGAGGTGCCGACGCTCTCCGGGACGAGATAGCTGACGCCGTGTCCCCCTTTGGTGTAACCCCACAGCGGCAGGGTGAGGGAGCCCGTGGCCAGGTCGGCCTCGCTGCCCGCGAGGCCCGCCTGCTCGGAGTTCCAGAAGGTGTTCGTGGCCGGCACGGACAGCCCTTCGCCCCGGGGCACCTGCAGCGCGGCGTCCTTGCCGCCCGTACCGGCGCCCTTGCCGGTGACCGGCCAGGCGAGGGTGGCGTCCCGCCCGGAGTGCACCGTCATCCGCAGCCGCCCCCTTTCGCCGGCCGCGGTCACCCGCAGTCCCTTGGCGGGGTACGACCAGGAGGCGCGGGAGCCTTGCACCTCGACCGCGCTCGGTCTGCCCAGCCCTCCGGCGTCGGCCGCGGCGGCGGAGACCGCGACGGTTGCCCCGCCGTCGGTGCGGCCGGTGACCCGCAGCGAGGCGGTGTCGACCGTAGTGATGCCGCCCGCCACGGGGATGTCGACGGCGCCGCCGTGGATGCGGGGCGCCGCCGAGGTACGGGAGCCCTCGGCCGGGCCCGCGAAGGCGGCGTATCCCGCCGAGGCGGTCGTCGCCGTGACAGCAAGCACTGCTGCGATGCCGAAGGCGCGGTTGCGCCGCCTTCGCGCCGCCCCGGCGGTGTCCCGGTGTCCCCCTCGGCCGGGGTTTCCCTGTCGGCCGGCGTGGCTCTGCCCGTTGGGGAAGCCCCGTCGGCGGGTGTGTTCCTCTGCGCGGATGTGCTGCTGGTCCTCCCCGTGCGGGGAATTCTCGGGTACGTCCATGATCCGCAGCTTGAAGCCGCCCGATTAAGAGCCTTCTAAGAGCCACCGCGCAGGAACGCACACCACGGCGCGCCGACTCAGCCGTGCGCCCTCCGCAGGAGCCTGCCGCTCAGCTGTGCGCCCCACCGAAGCCGACCGCTCAACCGTGCGCCCCTCCGCGCACCCTCTCCGCGCAGCTCCGGAGCGCGTTGGGGCGCCCCGCGGGGAAGGCGGCGGCGAGGTGGCCGTCGGCGCGGACGGCCAGCACGGTGTGCGCAGCCGCTCCCGGATAGCTCTCGGCGACCAGCAGGGTGGCGCGCAGCGGCAGTGCTTCGACGGAGGCCGCCAGTTCGGGCATCATGCCGGCCGTCAGCCAGTGCCGGCTGTCCCACACCCCGGTGCCCGGCGCCACCAGCATGACCAGAAGTTCCCCGCCAGGGCCGCCCAGCCAGTCGTGCAGATTGCCCCGCGATCCGTCGGTCGCCGTGACGGGGACATCGCACACGGGTGCGCCCGGCGCCGTACCGACGGGCACCTCGCCGATACTGCCGCGCGGCGGCGTCAACGGCGTGCGGGCGTACGCGGGCGGCGCGCCCAGCAGGCCCCGCCCCAGGTGGCCGTCGGTGAGCAGGCCGAGATGGGTACGTGTGCCGCCGCCCGGGAGCAGCGCGCGCAGCCCGCCGCCGCCCCGTACGACGGGCAGGGCCTGGTCGACGGCGCGCAGCCGGGCGGCCATGGCGCCGCGCCGCTCCGTCTCGTAGCTGTCCAGCAGGGTGTCCGCCGCCGGGCCGTGCCCGTGGTGCCAGGCCAGCGCCAGCTTCCAGGCGAGATTGGCCGCGTCGCGCAGGCCCTCGTCGACGGATTGCACCCCCAGCGCACCTGTCAGATGTGCGGCGTCCCCGGCGAGGAAGGCCCGGTTCACACGCCAGTGCCGGGCCAGTCGCTGGTGCACCGTGTGAACGCCGGTGTCCACAAGTTCGTACGGGCCGATGCCGCCGCTCGCCCCAGCATCCTCGGTGCCGGTGCCGGTCTCGCGCCAGCCGACTCCGGCGGCTTTGCGGCGGACAGGAGCAGCGGCTGCGGCGATTGCGGTTGTTCTGGCAGCTGTCGCGGATTTCAGCGACTCCTCGGACCATACGGCGAGCGTGTCCGCCACCCGTTCCAGCATCTCCTCCGGAGTCACCAGGTCGCCGCGCGGGGGCAGCAGCCAGTCCAGCCGCCACCGTCCCCCGGCGAGCGGCCGGGCCGTCACCTCTCCCGGCGTACCGCCCGGATCGCGGTGCAACAGTGCGCTGCCCACATCTCCTGGCTCCCAGGCGCCCTCCTCGTCGTACTCCCCCTCCTCCCACGGCAGTTGCACCCGCAGGGCGGCGACCGCGTGCCGCTCGACCGCCGTACGGCCGGGGAAGCGCACCCCGAGAAGTTTGCGGACCATGGAGCGGGCGCCGTCGCAGCCGACCGCGTAACTGCCGCGCCACCAGGTGCCGGAGGGACCGCGGGTGTGCACGGTGACGCCGTCGGTGTCCTGTTCCAGCAGATCGACGTGGCTGCCGGTGACGATGCGCGCGAGCTTCTGGTCCGCCAGCGCGCTGCGCAGCGTGCGCTCCAGAGCGTGCTGTTCGACGTGCACCGGTGCCTGGTCCGGAGCGATGTCGACCTGGTCGACCAGCTGTGTGCGCCGCTGAGTGCGCCAGGAGCGCCAGCGCAGCCCGGGCAGTGCGGGGAGCACGGCGGCCGTGTCCGGGCGCAGTACGCAGGTGCGCGCAGCACGGGGCGGCGGATTGCCGTCGGTGGAGTCCAGGACGAGGGAGGGGACGGCGTGCCGGGCGAGAGCGAGCGAGAGGGCGAGCCCTACCGGGCCGGCGCCGACGATGATCACCGGATCCACAGTGTGGAAACCTCACAGCCCTGGTGGTGCTGACGGGGGCCGGGTTTCTCTGGGGGTGGAGCCTTGTGCGCGATCACGCTGGTATGCAACCCATTGCCTGAGCATGCGTCAAGTGAGGCCATCAGGAGTGCATAGAAGCAGTGAGGCGGGTGACTGCGATAGAAGCAGTGAGGCGGGTGACGGCGACCGGCCTCAGGGGCCGGCCCTCGTCACCCGCCTCGCCGCGGCGCGTGGACTCTGTCCTTAAGGTGCGTGTATTCAGTCCTTGAGGTTCCCGTCCTTGGCGTCGGGCACCGGTGTCAGGTCCGTGCCACCGGCCGCCGCCACCTCCTTGGGCTCCTTCGCCTCCGCGGGGACGATGCCCGCCTTGGAACGGCGACCGCGCTGCTCCACGAACTTCGCCAGCCAGGCGAGAGCGAGACACAGTGCGATGTAGATGGCGCCGAAGACGATGACCGTCTGGACGGTCGGATACACGCCGCCCACAGGAGTGTTGTTGGCGATGAGCCGGGCCGAGTACAGCAGCTCCGGGTAGAGGATCATGAAGCCCAGCGAGGTGTCCTTGAGGGTCACCACCAGCTGGCTGATGATCGAGGGCAGCATGGAGCGTACGGCCTGCGGGAAGAGCACCGAGGCGGTCACCTGGGTCTTGCGCAGTCCGAGTGCGTACGCCGCCTCGACCTGGCCCTTGGGCACCGCGTTCACACCGGCGCGCAGCACCTCGGCCTGGACGCAGCCGTTGTAGATGGTCAGGCCCAGAACGAGCGCCCACATGGGCGTCATCTCACCGAGGATGCCGACCCACAGGGCGAAGATCGTGATCAGCAGCGGAATCGACCGGAACAGGTCGATGAAGACGACCGCCACCCAGCGCACCGGCTTGTGGTCGGAAAGCCGTGCCACACACAGCACCACGGCGAACACCAGCGAGAAGACACCCGCCAGTGCGAACACCTTCAGGGTGGACAACAGGGCGTCGAGGATGTTCTCCCGGATGCCCGCGTAGTTGAAGATGTCCCACAGTTCGCCCTCGAACTGCCCCTTGTTGTACAGCCGGTAGCAGACCCAGCCGACGAGGCCGAGGACGGCGAGGGTGCCGACGACGGAGTAGATCAGGTTGCGGACGCGGGCCTTCGGGCCTGGCACGTCGAACAGGACGCTCGCGCTCATCGGGCGACCTCCAGACGGTTCTCCAGCAGCCGGAAAAGGCCGTTGATGGCGTATGTGATGACCAGGTAGCCGAGGGTGATCCAGATGAAGATGACGGCGATGTCGTAGCCGTCGTTGCTGAGCGTCTTCGAGACGTTGAACAGGTCGACGTTGTCGAAGGCGCCTGCGATTGCGGTGTTCTTAGTCAGTGCGATGAATATGCTGCTCAGCGGGGGTACCACCGTGCGGGTGGCCTGCGGGAGCACCACGATCCGCATCGTCTGGGTGAAGGTCATCCCGATGGCACGGGCGGCTTCCGCCTGGCCCATCGGCACGGTGTTGATACCGGAGCGGACGGCCTCGGCGACGAAGGACGAGGTGTAGAAGCCGCAGGCGCAGACGGCCAGCACAAAGGAGTTGATCCCCGGGAAGAGGACCTTGGGCACCACGAAGAACGCCACCAGGAAGAGCAGCGTCAGCGGGGTGTTCCGCAGCACGTTGACCCACAGCGTGCCGAAGATCCGCAGCGGGGGCACGGGCGAGACGCGGAAGCCCGCGATCACCAGGCCGAGCACGACGGCGAGCAGCGCGCTGACGATCGTCAGCCACAAGGTGCCGAGGAACCCCTCGCGGAACAGCGCCAGGTTGTCGAGAAGTACGTTCATGAATTCTCCGCGAGGAGTCGCGTAGGGACGGCGGAAAGGGCCGGACCGGGCACGGGGCGGTCACCCGCAGGACCAGAGCGGACGCCGGTGCGCGCGGTGTGCCCGGCAACAGCACGCCCCGCCCCGCGCGGCGCTGACGCCGGGGAGCGGGGCGTGGGGCATCACTTCTCGGTGATCTCGGGCGGCGTCTTGAACTTGGAGCCGGACTTGCCCAGCGTGGCGTCGTACGCCTTCTTGTAGTCGCCGTTGTCCTCGTGCTTCTTGATGGCGTCGGCGACGGCCTTCTGGAGGGCCTTGTCGCCCTTCTTCAGCCCGACGCCGTACGGCTCGTCGGAGAAGGGCTTGCCGACGACCTTCAGCTTGCCGGGGTTCTGCGCGGCGTAGCCCATCAGGATCGCGTCGTCCGTGGTGACCGCGTCCACCTGGCCGTCGAGGAGCTGCGAGACGCACTCGGAGTACTTGCTCAGCTCGGTGACCTTGGCGCCGTACTTGGGCTCCTTGATGGTCTGCAGCGGCGTCGAGCCGACGATGGAGCAGACCTTCTTGCCCTTGACGGTGTCCGGCCCGGTGACCGCCTTCTCTTCCTTGCGGACGAGGAGCGAGGCGCCGGCGTGGAAGTACGGGCCCGCGAAGTCGATCTGCTTCTTGCGCTCGTCGTTGATCGTGTACGTACCGATCATCAGGTCGACGTCGCCCTTGGAGACGGTGGTCTCACGCGCCCCGGAGTCGACGGTCTTCCACTCGATCTGCTTGGGGGAGAAGCCCAGGTCGGCGGCGATCATCTTGGCGATCTCGATGTCGAAGCCGGAGTACTTCTTGGTCGACTGGTCCTGGAAACCGAGGTAGGGCTGGTCGGCCTTGGCGCCGATGACGATCTTCCCGCGCTTCTGGGCCTTCTTCAGGACGGCGGAGTCGACCTTGACGTCCTTGGCGACCGAGTACTTCGGCAGCGCCTTCTCGTCGGTCTGGTCCTTCGGCTTGTCACCGGCGGACCCCTCCTTGCCACCGCAGGCCGCGGTGGCGGCGAGAGCCAGGACAGCGGCTGCCGCCGCGGCGGTCTTGTGGAACTTCATAGTGAACATCCCTTGCTTGAACAGTCGTTGGCCCAGTGCGCTGATGCGCCGCCCGCTCGGTGCGCCGTCCTTGGCTCGGGCGCGTGCCCTGGGTGCGGGCTCGAGCGGTGAAGGTTCGAGCGGTTGAGGCTCGAGTGGTTGAGGCTCAGTGGTGCAGGATCTTCGAGAGGAAGTCCTTGGCACGGTCGCTGCGCGGGTTGCTGAAGAACTGCTCGGGAGTGGCCTCCTCCACGATCCGGCCGTCCGCCATGAAGACCACCCGGTTCGCGGCCGACCGTGCGAAGCCCATCTCGTGCGTGACGACGACCATGGTCATTCCGTCCCGGGCCAGCTGCTGCATGACCTCCAGAACCTCGTTGATCATCTCGGGGTCGAGGGCCGAGGTCGGCTCGTCGAAGAGCATCACCTTCGGATCCATCGCCAGTGCCCGGGCGATCGCGACGCGCTGCTGCTGGCCGCCGGAGAGCTGCGCGGGGTACTTGTCGGCCTGGTTGCCGACGCCGACCCGGTCGAGCAGTGCGCGGGCCTTCTCCTCGGCCGCCTGCTTGTCCGCCTTGCGGACCTTGATCTGGCCCAGCGTGACGTTCTCCAGCACCGTCTTGTGCGCGAAGAGGTTGAAGGACTGGAAGACCATGCCGACGTCGGCCCGGTGCTTCGCCAGTTCCTTGCCCTCTGCGGGCAGCGGCCTGCCGTCGATCGTGATGCTGCCCGAGTCGACCGTCTCCAGCCGGTTGATGGTGCGGCACAGCGTGGACTTGCCGGACCCCGAGGGGCCGATGACGACCACGACCTCGCCGCGGGCGATCGTCAGGTCGATGTCCTGGAGGACGTGCAGCGCACCGAAGTGCTTGTTGATGTTGTCCAGCACGACCAGCTTGTCGGTCGCGGACTCGGGACCGCCTGCGTCCTTGGTCACCGATACTTCGCTCATCGACGTCTAGCTCCGTCCTCGTCGGTTGCGAGGACCTTAATGAGCGGTTGCCGTGACCGTCATTACATCTGAGCTGAAATTGAGCATAACGATCCGGCTGCGGCACGGCACACTGGGTAAAGAGCGCAGTGGGGGCCTGACAGGCGGCTCTCCGGCTCGCGCAGACCCCGGCGGCCGGGCCGGCGCAGGCTCCGGCATCCGGCCGCACGGACGCTCGCCGTACCGGCGCGTGACGGCTGGGGCACCGGTTGTCGCCCTGGGCGTACGGCTGACGGCGCACGGCTGTATGACGGTCGTCGTACCGGCTGTATAACGGATGCTGGCGCGGTACCGGAGACCCCTTGACTCACCTGCGTCGATCGGCGTGGATGCACTGTCGGATCGTTCGCCGGAGGCGGTGGGACAACAGGAGGATGTCGGGTGAGACTGCTGCTCGTCGAGGACGACGACCGTGTCGCCGCGGCGCTCTCGGCTGTGCTGGCGCGGCACGGCTTCGAGGTCACCCATGTGCGCAGCGGTGCCGAGGCGCTCGACGAACTGCTGGTCGGCGGCCAGGAGGGGCCCGGCTTCGCCGTCGTGCTGCTCGATCTCGGCCTGCCCGACCAGGACGGCTTCGAGGTATGCGGCCGTATCCGCCGCACCAGCTCCACCCCGGTGATCATGGTGACCGCGCGCGCCGACGTCCGGTCCCGGATACACGGCCTCAACCTCGGCGCGGACGACTATGTGGTCAAGCCGTACGACATGGGTGAGCTGCTGGCCCGAATCCACGCCGTCAGCCGCCGTACGGGAGGCGAGGACGCCCCCGTGGCCGGCGAGCGGGCGTCCACGGCGCAGCGCCCGGACGGCGCCGGCACGCTGCGGCTGGGCGCCGTGACCATCGAGCTGGCCACCCGGCAGGTCAGCGTGGACGGCGCTGTGGTGCCGCTGACCCGTAAGGAGTTCGACCTGCTGGCGCTGCTGGCCCAGCGTCCCGGCGTCGTCTTCCGGCGCGAGCAGATCATCAGCGAGGTGTGGCGGACCAGCTGGGAGGGGACCGGGCGCACCCTTGAGGTGCACGTCGCCTCCCTGCGCTCCAAGCTCCAGCGGCCGGCACTCATCGAGACGGTGCGCGGGGTGGGCTACCGCATGGCCGCCCAGGGCGACTGACCGGCCAGGACCGACCGGACCGACAACGTGCGCACCCGCCTCCTCCCGCTCCTGATCATCCTGCTGGCCGGGATCCTGCTAGCGCTGGGCTTCCCGCTGGCGCTGAGCCAGGCGCAGGCCGAACAGCAGCGGGTGGTGGTCGACAGGATCGACGACACCGCGCGCTTCGCGTCGCTCGCCCAGTTCGTCACCTCCACCAGCCAGCCCGACGAGCGCCGGGCCACCCTTCAGCACGAGCTGAACCGCTACCACGGTCTCTACGGCATCCGCGCGGGCGTCTTCTACCGCGACGGCCGCACCATGGCCGCCTCTCCCGCCGACTGGCGCGTCCCCGGAGACGGCCAGGGGACCGGACAGCAGGGCCGCCCGGAGGGTGCAAGGGCCTTCGCCGAGGCACTGGCCGGACGCCGCAGCCACGACCCGCCCCAGGTGTGGCCCTGGCAGAGCGACGGCCGTATCGCTGTCGCCTCGCCCGTCATCCGGGACGGCGATGTGGCCGCCGTGGTGCTGACCGACTCGCCCACCGGGCCGATGCGCTCCCGGATCCTGCGCGGCTGGCTGGCCATCGCCGCCGGCGAGGCCGCCGCGATGCTGCTCGCCCTCGGTGCAGCGCTGCGGCTGACCGGGTGGGTGCTCAAGCCCGTACGGACCCTGGACCGGGCGGCGCACGAGATCGCCACCGGAAAGCTCACCTCCCGCGTCGTCGACTCGGTGGGCCCTCCCGAGCTGCGCAGGCTGGCGCACTCCTTCAACGAGATGGCGGGCAACGTGGAGAGCGCGCTGGAGCAGCAGCGCGCCTTTGTCGCCGACGCCTCCCACCAGCTGCGCAACCCGCTCTCCGCGCTACTGCTGCGCATCGAACTTCTCGCACTGGAGCTGCCGGACGGCAACGAGGAAATGGCCTCCGTACGTGCCGAGGGCAAGCGTCTTGCCCGGGTGCTGGACGACCTGCTCGACCTGGCGCTGGCCGAACACTCCGGCACCGCGCAGGTCCAGCTGACCGATGTCGCCGAGATCGCGGCCGAACGCGTCGCCGCCTGGCGGCCCAGTGCCGAGCAGAAGGGCGTGGAGCTGACGTCGGCCGGGCAGTCGGCCGCGACCGGGTGGGCCGATCCGGTCGCGCTCTCCAGCGCGCTGGACGCCGTTGTCGACAACGCCGTGAAGTTCACCCCGGAAGGCGGCACGGTCACCGTCACAGTGCGTGCGGAGGGCGACGCCGTGACGGTGGAGACGGCCGACGGCGGCCCCGGGCTGACCGACGAGGAGCTGGAGCGGGTGGGCGACCGCTTCTGGCGCAGCGGCCGCCACCAGAACGTCTCCGGCTCGGGGCTCGGCCTGTCCATCACCCGTGCCCTGCTCTCCGGGGGCGGCGCGAAGCTGTCCTTCGCGCACAACGAGCCGCAGGGACTGCGAGTCCTGATCACCGTTCCCCGGAACGCCCCAGACGCAGAGTGAGGATCTGGAAGGGCCGCAGCGTCACCCGCACGCCGCCGTCCTCCACCGTGTGGTGGGCCTGTGGGGTGGACAGCGGTCGCTCCAGCAGGTCCGTCTCCGTCACCGAGGTGACGGGGAAACCGGGCGCCAGTAGTGCACTCGCCCGGCCGCCCAGTGACTCGTAGAGGCGGACGACGACATCGCCACTGCGGTCGTCCGCGAGTTTCACCGTCTCGGCGACGATCTGGTCGCCCTGGTCGCCTTCCAGGGCGACCAGTGGTGTGACGGAGCTGCCGTCGCCCGGCACGGTCCGCTCGGGCAGGTTGATCCAGTGGCCCTCACGCACCGCATCCTGGAGGGTGGCGCCGGGCACCAGTCCATAGCGCAGCCGGTGTCGCCCCTGGTCGGTCTCCGGGTCCGGATAGCGGGGTGCGCGCAGCAGTGAGAGCCGGACAGTGGTGGTCTGGCCGCCGTCCTCGCGGATGTCCCGTGTGACGTCGTGCCCGTACGTCGAGTCGTTGACCAGCGCGGCGCCCCAGCCCGGCTCCTCCACGTGCAGCCAGCGGTGCGCACAGATCTCGAACTTCGCCGCCTCCCAGGAGGTGTTGGTGTGGGTCGGCCGGAAGACGTGCCCGAACTGCGTCTCGGCAGCCGACCTGTCGGCCTTCACATCCAGCGGGAACGCCGCCTTGAGCAGCTTCTCGCTCTCGTGCCAGTCGACTTCCGCCTCCATGAGGAGAACAGCGCTGCCCGCGCACAGGGTCACCGTCTGCACCACAGCCGACCGGCCGAAGGACCGGGCCGCCCGGACAGTGGCACTGTTTCCGTCGGCCTGGGCGATGGTCAGCTCGTCGGCGTGTGTCAGATCGGTGCCGGTGTGCCGGTAGAACGCGTCGATGTCCCAGGCGTCCCAGTGGTTGGGCAGGTCGGGGTGCAGCTGGAGGAGATTGGCCGCCTGTCCCGGTGCGACCGCCTCCCGCCCGGCGCGCTGGTCGTAGGCCGAGACGACCAGGCCCCGGCCGTCCACCTCGACGCGCACCAGCCCGTTGTCCAGCGTCCAGCCGCCGCCCGCCCGCTCGGCCACGGTGACCGCCCCGTCGCGCTGTTCAGCGCCGAACTGCCGGCGCTCGACGGCCGGTCGGGCACCGCCTGCCGCCACCCCCGCGCGGGCGTGCGGTGAGCCGTTGAAGACGAGTTCCCGGTCCCCGCGCCCGGCGAGGGACTGCTGCGCCCCCTCGACGATCTCCGTCAGCTCCTGGGTGACCCTTTCGTACGTCTGCCGGGCCTCCCTGTGCACCCAGGCGATGGAGGAGCCCGGGAGGATGTCATGGAACTGGTGCAGCAGCACCGTCTTCCACAGCTGCTCCAGCCGCTCGTAGGGATACGCGTAACTGCTGCTGCGCACCGCAGCGGTCGCCGCCCACAGCTCGGCCTCGCGCAACAGCGACTCCGCTCGCCTGTTGCCCTGTTTGGTCTTGGCCTGGGAGGTGTACGTCCCCCGGTGCAGCTCCAGATACAGCTCGCCCTGCCACACCGGCGCGTGCGGATACTCCTGCCGCGCCTTCTCGAAGAACGCCGCGGGCTTCTCCACGGACACCCGCGGCGAGCCGTCCAGATCGCGCAGCCGTGCGGCGCGGGCCAGCATCTCGCGGGTCGCGCCGCCCCCGCCGTCGCCGTAGCCGAACGGTACGAGGGAGCGCGAGGCGGCGCCCTTCTCCCGGAAGTTGCGCGCCGCATGCGCCAGTTCCTCGCCGCTGAGCGTCGAGTTGTAGGTGTCGACCGGCGGGAAGTGCGTGAAGACCCGCGTCCCGTCGATGCCCTCCCACCAGAAGGTGTGGTGCGGAAAGGGATTGGTGCTGCTCCAGGAGATCTTCTGGGTGAGGAACCAAGTGGAGCCCGACAGCTTCACCAGCTGCGGCAGGGCCGCCGTGTAGCCGAAGGAGTCAGGCAGCCACACCTCCTCCGTCTCGATTCCGAACTCCTCCAGGAAGAACCTCTTGCCGTAGCTGAGCTGCCGCGCCATGGCCTCGCCGCCCACCATGTTGGTGTCCGACTCCACCCACATGCCGCCCACCGGCACGAACCGGCCCTCGGCGACCTTCTCCTTGACCCTGGCGTACACCTCGGGCCGGTGCTCCTTGATCCAGGCGAACTGCTGGGCCTGCGACATGGCGAAGACGAACTCGGGGTGGTCGTCCATCAGCGCCACCATGTTGGAGGCGGTACGCGCCACCTTCCGCACCGTCTCGCGCAGCGGCCACAGCCACGCCGAGTCGATGTGCGCATGGCCCACCGCGCTGACCCGGTGCGCCGAGGCCCGCGCCGGAGCCGTCAGAGCGGCTGTGAGCGCCTCACGGGCTCGGGAGGCGCTACCGGGCACATCGGCCGGATCCAGGACGTCCAGCGCCCGCTCCAGCGCGCGCAGCAGCTCCCAGCGGCGGGCGTCCTCCAGCGGCAGCTCACGCATCAGCGAGCCCGCCACCTCCAGGTCCAGCGCAAGCTCCCACACCTGCGGCTCGAAGACCGCCAGATCCATCCGCGCCAGCCGGTACAGCGGGGCGCTGTCGGCGGTGAGCACATCGCCCTGGTAGGTCGGTGTCTGCGGTGTGTTGACCACCGGATTGGACGCCGCCTCGATGTACAGCTCGATCTCTTCGCCGCCCACGGCCGAATCCACCAGCCGTACCCAGGAGTTGCGCGGGTGCAGCCCTTTGACCGCCTCGCCGTCCGCGCGGTGGACGAGCCCCTCGCACTGGAAGCCCGGCATGTCCCGCTCGAAGCCCAGGTCCAGCACGGCCTCCACCGTGCGGCCGGCCCACGCGTGCGGCACCTGCCCTGTCACCCGGAACCAGGTGGTGCCCCAGGCAGGCCCCCATGCGTCGCCCACCGCGGCCGGACCGTAGGGCGCCGAGATGCCCTCCGCGACCGGTACGGGCTCTCCTGGCGCCTCCCAGCGCTCGATAGTCAGGGGCAGCGCGCAGGTGTGAACAGCGGGTCGTACGCGCTCGTCCAGCACGCGGCGCAGCCGGTCCTCGACGGTGCGGCGGTCGTCATGCATCGATCGGCTCCTCGTGGGGTCGGGGCCTTGCGTCGGCAGCGACGTTCCGTTCAGGGGGACGTGCGGTTGAGGACATCGTTCCCATCAGGCAACGCCCCCTTCAGAACGGTGTCCTCTCAGGACGATGCCCCTCTCAGGAGGATGTTCCCCTCACGGCTTTGCCGAGCGGTAGTAGCGGCGTGCTCCCTCGTGCAGTGGCACGGGATCGGTGTAGATGGCCGTGCGCAGGTCCACCTTCTGGGCTGCGTGCACCTCACGCCCGATCTGGTCCCTGCTCTTGATGACGGAACGGGTGATGCCCTCCGTCAGTTCGGGATCCGTGCGATCCATGGTCACCAGAATGTTGGCGATGGCCACGGTCTTCACGGACCGGCCGCGCTGCACAGTGGGGTAGGCGTCGGGGGCCATCACAGCCGCGCGGTAGTAGCGCGTGTCCGGGCGCTGTTCGTGCAGCCGGGGCAGCAGATCGCCGAGCTGCACCAGACGGATGTCCGTCCGTTCCGCCAGGCGCTCGATGGCGCCGGTCGGCAGGCCGCCCGACCAGAAGAAGGCGTCCAGCTTCCCCTCAGACAGCAGCTTGGGCATCGTGTCGATGCCTTTGCGCACCGGGTGCACATCGTGCTCCATGTCCAGCCCCGCGGCCTTCAGCAGTCGCTCGGTCACCAGCGCGACCCCCGAGCGTTTCTCCCCCACCCCCACGCGCAGCCCCTTGAGGTCCTTGGCGCTGTCGACCGGCGAGTCCCTGGGGACGACCAGTTGCATGTAGTCGTCGTACAGCCGCGCGCATGCCCGGATGTGGGAGGCGCCCTTGCCGCCGTTCGCCCGGTAGGTGGCCAGGGCGTCGGAGGCGGTGATGGTGAAGTCCGCCTGCCCGGAGGCGAGCCGCGCCAGGTTCTGGACCGAACCCTGACTGTGCTGCAGCGTCATGTCGACCCGTGGCAGGTCCCGGGCCAGCCGTTGCTTGAACAGGGTGCCGTAGCGCTCGTACACACCCGTTGACACCCCGGTGGCGAAGGTGATCTTTCCACTCGGCGAAGGGGAAGGGGACGGCCGCAGCCACCACACCAGCACCCCGCACACCACGAGCACCGCAGCCGTCGCCCACACGATGCGTCGCCGACCGGTGCTGAGTCCGCCCGGGCGGCGCATCGGACGGGACACCGTTCGCGGACGCAGGCTGGCCATGGAAGGCGATACTGCCAGCACCTCGGCCACGAGGGGAGTGGTGCGTGTCACCCGGCGCCGGCACCGGGAGGACTCGCCGAGTGCGAACTCGCCGATTCGCGAACTGCAAATTTCACACTGTCGCTTGCTGAGTGGAACTGCATGGGGCCATAGTGACGGTCAGACCACGCGCGTCACGGCCCTTCCGCGGGGCCGGGACCAGCTCGACGGAAGGCGCCTCCACGTGTACGCCGCCCCCGCTCGCAGGGATCCCGCAGCAGCCCCCACGACAGCGTCTCCGGCGTCCGACGGTGCCCCGCAGCCGGCGGCGCCGGCCAGATACGCGGAAGACCCCAGCTGGCAGCTGCGCTTCCCGGCGCGGGAGCAGTACATCGCGCGGGCGCGCGTCGCCTTCACCTCGTGGCTGAAGGAACGGCAGGAGCCGGAGATATCCGCCGAGGCGGTGGACGACGCCGTACTGCTGCTCTCCGAGCTGACCACGAACGCCGTTGTGCACACCCGCTGCCTGCCCGAAGCCGAGCTCGTCTGCCGCGCCACCCTGTCCGTCCGGGAGACCCCCACCGCCGCACTGCTGCGCATCGAGGTGCACGACCACGCGGAAGGTGACGACAGGCCGGAGTTGAAGAACAGCGAGGCCGCCGACGAGAGCGGCCGCGGCCTGTGCATCGTGGCCGCGCTCGCCGCCGACTGGGGAGTGCGGACCTCTACTGTCACCGACGGCAACGCCGTCTGGGCGACCCTGCGGCTGCCCCGCGAACTCCCCGCCGAACGCCCCGCGTAGTGATGTGCGTCACAGTGCACCGGTGGCGCTGCCGGGCGCCCGCCCGGACGGCCGGACCACCGGCGAGAACGCCTACCCTTGTCGCATGAGCAGTAGCGACCGGAGTCAGGCAGTGGACGTCAAGGGGACGTACGAGGTGCGCACCTTCGGGTGCCAGATGAACGTCCATGACTCCGAGCGGATGGCGGGCCTGTTGGAGGACGCAGGCTATGTCCGCGCGCCCCAGGGGACCGACGCCGCCGACGTCGTCGTCTTCAACACCTGTGCCGTACGCGAGAACGCCGACAACCGGCTCTACGGCAACCTCGGCCAGCTCGCCCCCAAGAAGGCCGCGCGCCCCGGCATGCAGATCGCGGTCGGCGGCTGTCTTGCCCAGAAGGACCGGGACACCATCGTCAAGAAGGCGCCCTGGGTGGACGTCGTCTTCGGCACCCACAACGTCGGCAAGCTGCCCGTACTGCTGGAGCGCGCGCGCCTGCAGAACGAGGCGCAGGTCGAGATCGCCGAGTCCCTGGAGGCGTTCCCCTCGACCCTGCCCACGCGCCGCGAGAGCGCTTACGCGGCATGGGTGTCGGTCTCCGTGGGCTGCAACAACACCTGCACCTTCTGCATCGTTCCGCAGCTGCGCGGCAAGGAGAAGGACCGCCGTCCCGGCGACATCCTCGCCGAGATCGAGGCACTGGTCGACGAGGGCGTCAGCGAGATCACCCTGCTCGGCCAGAACGTCAACGCCTACGGCTCGGACATCGGCGACCGGGAAGCCTTCAGCAAGCTGCTGCGCGCCTGTGGCCGTATCGAGGGGCTGGAGCGCGTCCGCTTCACCTCTCCGCACCCCCGCGACTTCACCGACGACGTGATCGCCGCCATGGCCGAGACGCCCAATGTGATGCCGCAGCTGCACATGCCGCTGCAGTCGGGCTCCTCGCGCGTCCTCAAGGCGATGCGCCGTTCCTACCGTCAGGAGCGCTTCCTCGGGATCATCGAGAAGGTCCGCGCCGCCATCCCCGACGCCGCGCTGACGACCGACATCATCGTCGGCTTCCCCGGGGAGACCGAGGAGGACTTCGCCGAGACGCTGCACGTGGTGCGCGAGGCCCGGTTCGCGCAGGCATTCACCTTCCAGTACAGCAAGCGCCCCGGCACACCAGCGGCCGAGATGCCCGACCAGATCCCCAAGGAGGTGGTCCAGGAGCGCTACGAGCGCCTGGTCGCCCTCCAGGAGGAGATTTCCTGGGAGGAGAACAAGAAGCAGGTCGGCCGCACGCTGGAGCTGATGGTCGCCGAGGGCGAGGGCCGCAAGGACGACGCCACCCAGCGACTGTCGGGACGCGCTCCCGACAACCGACTGGTGCACTTCACCCGCCCCCAGGAGCCGGTGCGCCCCGGTGACGTCGTGACTGTCGACATCACCTACGCCGCGCCGCACCACCTGCTCGCCGAAGGCCCCGCCAAGGCCGTACGCCGCACCCGCGCCGGCGACGCCTGGGAGCGGCGCACACAGGCGCCGCAGGAGCAGCAACAGGGCAAGGGCGTCATGCTCGGACTGCCCACCGTGGGCGCCCCGGACCCGCTGCCGGCTGCCACGGGCGGCTGCGGCCTGGGCTGACGCCCGGCGCGGCCGACGGCGCGTAGGCCGTCGGGCGCGCCCATGTCCTGGGATTCAGCCGATCTCGCACGCTCGGGTGAGTCACGGCGCGGGCAGGGTGGGAAGTGCTGCGTACGGCACTTAAGCTGCGCGCCATGCTTGTCGCCGCAGCCGTATGTCCCTGCCCCCCGCTGCTCGTACCCGAGGTCGCGGGCGGCGCCGCTCCCGAGATGGACGCCGCGCGCGCCGCCTGCTACGACGCCCTCGGTGTCCTGGCGGCGGCCCGACCCGACCAGCTGTATGTGCTCGGCCCTGCCGAACCGTCCGGCCGCGGACCGCACCCGCAGGGCGCGCGCGGATCGTTCGCCGGCTTCGGCGTCCCCCTCGAAGTGAGCCTCGGCAAGGGGGAGCCCGCCCGGCGTGAGCTGCCTCCGTCGCTGGCGGTCGGCGCGTGGCTGCTGGAGCGTACGGACTGGACCTGCTGCCCGGTCGAAGGGCTGGGCATCGGAGAACCGCTCGCGCGGGCCCGCTGCGAGGAGGCCGGCCGCGAGCTGGCGGCGCGTGCGGACCGGGTGGCGCTGCTGGTGATGGGCGACGGCAGCAACTGCCGCACGCTCAAGGCGCCCGGCTACTTCGACGAGCGGGCCGCCGCGTTCGACGCGGAGGCAGCTCGCGCGCTGGGCGACGCCGACAACGCGGCACTGCTCGCGCTGGACGAGGAGCTGGCGTACGAGCTGAAGGCCGCCGGACGCTCTTCCTGGCAGACGCTCGCCGGCGCCGCCCAGGGCGCCGATCTGGCGGGCCGGCTGCTGTACGACGAGGCGCCCTATGGGGTCGGCTATATGGTCGCCAGCTGGTCATAACGGCGCGTGCCTGCTGACGTACGCGCGGTGCGCGCACAGCAGGCGCACAGGAGGAGTACGCACAACAGGCGTGCAGAAACGGCAGCGGGGGTGTGCGGTGCTGATGCACACCGGACACCCCCGCTAAGCGCCGGAAAGCTGGTCAGTGACAAGCCGCCTCAGAGGTACGCGCCGCCTCAGAGGAGCGCGGTTCAGCGCTCCTCCGGGCTCAGGACCCGGACCCGGAGGTACCGCCTCCGCTGCCGGTGGGGCCGGAACCGCCGCCGGCCGGGCCGGAACTGCCGCTCGGGCCGGAGCCGCTGTCGCCCCCGGTGGGGCCGCCGCCGGTCGGGCCGCTGCCCGAGCCGCCTTCGCCGCGGCCTTCGTCGGTGAGTCGCTGGGTCGTCTCCTTGGCCTTACGGGCACCGGAATCGATCTTGTCGCTGTACTTGCCCTTGGTCTTGGAGTCCGCGAACTTCGCGGCTTTGTCCACGCCCTGCTGAACCTTGTCGCCGTGCTGGCCGAGCATGCCTTTGACCTTGTCCATGAAGCCCATCGCGGTCACCTTTCTGCCACGCCGTGCGGGCCTCGCCGCGCGGCCTACTTGCGGGCGTTCTCGCCTGTCTCGCTGTCGGCGGCCTGGTCGGCGGACGGCTGCTTGGGAATGCCGACGCTTGCCTCGCCTGCGCTGGTGTCGGTGCCGGTGTCGCCGGTGCTGGTGCCGGAACCGGCCTCGCCGGCGTCAGCCGCCTCCTCCACCTCGGCGACCTCCGCCGTACCAGCCGTGTCGCTCGGATCTGCCGGGGCTTCGGCCTCGGCAGGCGACGGGCTCTCCCTGGAGGAGTCACCGTCCCGGTTCTGCGCTCCCCCCTGGCCCGGTGCCCCGGCATCCGCCTCCGGCTGTGCGGAGCCTGTACCTGTACCCGGCTCGGCGGAGCGCTCCTCCGCGCCGGTTTCCTCCGCGGGAGTGGCCTCCTGGCTGCCCTGTGTTGACGTGCTGGACGAACGACGGAGAAGCTTCGCAAAAACGCCCATATCTACTCCAGATCTTACTCGTGTGGGCGAAATCCCGCGCCTTGCGGAGCGTCCCATTGCGCCGCCCCGGGGCACCGGTGTGAAACCGGCTGTCGGAACCTCGCAACGGGCAACGACCCCAGGAGCGCTCCGTCACGTCGCTCGTTCGAGGAGCCTGGAGCGGGTTTGCGAGACTTGACCCGTGAATTCCGACGCCGCCTCCCCGCCCATCCCGCCGGACTCCCCGCTCTCTCCGCACTCCCCGCCGGTCGTGGCCGTCGTGGGTCCTACGGCGGCCGGCAAATCCGATCTGGGTGTCTTTCTCGCCCGCGAGCTGGGCGGCGAGGTCATAAACGCGGACTCGATGCAGCTCTACCGCGGCATGGACATCGGCACCGCGAAGCTGACCGTCGAGGAGCGGCAGGGCGTGCCACACCACCTCCTGGACATCTGGGATGTCACCGTCACCGCGAGCGTCGCGGAGTACCAGCGGCTGGCCCGCGCCGAGATCGACAGGCTGCGCGCCCAGGGGCGCGTACCCGTGCTGGTCGGGGGCTCGGGGCTGTATGTGCGCGGGGCACTGGACGCGATGGAGTTTCCCGGCACCGACCCTGAGGTGCGCGCCCGGCTGGAGGCGGAGCTGGCCGAACACGGCCCCGGCGCGCTGCACACACGGCTGGCCACGGCCGACCCGGAGGCCGCCCGCGCCATCCTGCCCAGCAACGGGCGCCGCATCGTGCGAGCCCTGGAGGTCATCGAGATCACCGGGCGGCCCTTCACCGCGAACCTGCCGGGACACGAGGCCGTCTACGACACCGTGCAGATCGGCGTGGACGTGGCCCGGCCCGAGCTGGACGAGCGGATCGCCCGCCGGGTCGACCGGATGTGGGGGGCCGGGTTGGTGGACGAGGTGCGCGAGCTGGAGCGGCACGGACTGCGGGAAGGGCGCACGGCCTCGCGCGCCCTCGGATACCAGCAGGTCCTCTCGGCACTGGCGGGCGAGTGCACCCTCGAGGAGGCGCGCGTGGAGACGATCCGCGCGACCAAGCGCTTCGCGCGCCGTCAGGACTCCTGGTTCCGCCGCGATCCACGAGTGAACTGGCTCAGCGGAGCGGTGGCGGACAGGGGGGAACTGCCGGGGGCCGCGCTGGCGTTGCTCACAAGGGCGGTTACAGCCTGATCACGTGATGGCATCGGGAAGCCCTGAGCGACCGTCCCGTCACCCCCGGCGTGCCATCATCGACCATCGTCGGGTGCTGTGAAGCCGGAGTTGGGAGGGCGCGTGGCAATGGAGGCCAGCCCTCGGGACAACTCCTCACCAGCGGATGTCGAGCCGCTGCCGGACCGCGAGCAGCCGGTGGGCCACGAGCCCTTGTCGGACCCTGAGCAGTCCCTCGATCACGGACCGCTGCCGGGGCGTGAGCCGTCGTCGGACCGCGAGCCGCCGGAGGAGCCCTCCGCGGAGGAGCCGGAGCCGGGGCCCCCGGTCGAGCCGCACGAGCTGCGCCCGCAGCGCAAGCTGCGCCTGTGGCAGCTCGCGCCCATCGTGGTGCTCGGCGCCCTCGGCTCGCTGATGTTCGCCTTCCCGCTCGCCTTCGAGCCCGGTGGCAGCTCCGGAGCTGTGGTGTCGATGCTCGGGCTCCTGCTGTGCGGCTGTGCGGCGGGCTGGGGCGTGATGGCGGCCCGCCGGGTGGGGCACACCTGGCCGGGGCTCCCCGCACGCGGATCCGGCAAGCGCCCCGACTGGCGGGTGGTCCTGATCTATGCCGTCGTGGTGTGCACGCTCGTGGTCCTGGCCGTCTGGCGGGTCGCCCGGCTGCGCTGAGCAGCGGGCCGGCCCACATCCGTACTCGGCGTGCTGCTGCGCCGCCGGGGCTCGCCCGCGTCCGGAGTGCGCCCCGAGCTCCCGTACGATCGACAGCGTGACCAGCACAGCAGGCGTGCCGTTCCTCAAGGGCCACGGCACAGAGAACGACTTCGTGATCATCCCGGACCCGGACGGGCTGCTCGACCTGTCGCCGGGCACAGTGGCGCGCCTGTGCGACCGGAGGGCGGGAATCGGTGGCGACGGTGTGCTCCGGGTCGTCCGCTCGGCGGCGCACCCCGAGGCGAAGCACATGGCCGCCGAGGCCGAGTGGTTCATGGACTACCGCAACAGCGACGGTTCCGTCGCGGAGATGTGCGGCAACGGGGCCCGGGTCTTCGCGCGCTATCTGGAGCGTGCGGGGCTGGCCGGGCCGGGCGATCTCGCCATCGCGACCCGGGCGGGCGTGCGCCAGGCCCACATCGCCAAGGACGGCGGTGACATCACCATCGCCATGGGCGCGGCCCGGGTGACCGAGCCGGACGGGACGGGGGGCGAGATCACCGTCAGCGTCGCGGAGCACACCTGGCCGGTCCGCAAGGTCGACATGGGCAACCCGCACGCTGTCGCGTTCGTCTCCGACCTGGCGGACGCGGGCCGACTGCTGGACGCGCCCGAGGTGCGGCCCGCCACCGCGTACCCGGAGGGCGTCAACGTCGAGTTCGTCGTCTCGCGGGGACCCCGGCACGTGGCGCTGCGAGTGCATGAGCGGGGCGCGGGGGAGACCCGGTCCTGCGGCACCGGCGCCTGCGCCGTGATGGTCGCGGCAGCGCGCAGGGACGGAACTGATCCGCGCAGGGACGGTACCGCGGTGACCTACACCGTGGATGTGCCGGGCGGCCGACTTGAGATCACCGAGCGGGCCGACGGCGAGATCGAGATGACAGGCCCCGCCGAGATCGTCGCGGAAGGCAGCATCGAGCCGACGCTGCTCTCCTGAGCCCTCCTGGGTTGCAACAAGTAAGCGATTTGGGTGCAACAGTGAGCGATTCAGCGGTTCCGCTCTGCGCTGTTCCTGGGCCCGGGCGCCGCCCCGGCGTCGCACGATGGGGTGATCCACCTCACGCTCGACAGGAGCTGGTCGGCGGCACGTGATGGGGTCGGTACCATCACACCCCCGGCCCGGGGTGCGCAGGAGCGGGAGGTGCCCATGAGCGCGGTGCGCGGTCTGCGGAAACTGAGCAGAGTGGCACTGCTGGGCGCCACGCCACGAGACTCTCTGCCGGACGCCATCGAGCACGTCGCGAAGGTGCACAGGGCGCACCATCCGGGGGCCGATCTGCGACCGCTGCGCAAGGCATACATGCTGGCCGAATCCTCGCACCGGGGGCAGATGCGCAAGAGCGGCGAGCCCTACATCACCCACCCCCTGGCGGTCACCCTGCTGCTGGCCCAGCTGGGCGCGGAGACCACGACGTTGACCGCCTCACTGCTGCACGACACCGTCGAGGACACGGCGGTGACGCTGGAGCAGGTACGACGCGAGTTCGGGGACCAGGTCTGCTATCTCGTCGACGGCGTCACCAAGCTGGAGAAGGTCGACTACGGTTCGGCAGCGGAGCCGGAGACGTTCCGCAAGATGCTCGTCGCCACCGGCAACGACGTACGGGTCATGTCGATCAAGCTTGCCGACCGGCTGCACAACATGCGCACCCTTGGGGTGATGCGGCGTGAGAAACAGGTCCGGATCGCCAAAGTGACGCGGGATGTGCTGATCCCGCTGGCCGAACGGCTCGGCATCCAGGCGCTCAAGAGTGAACTGGAGGACCTGGTCTTCGCGATCCTCCATCCGGAAGAGCACAGCAGAACGCGTGAGTTGATCCGGGAGCACAACTCGCGCCCGGACCCGCTGACCGGGGTTGCCGCCCAGGTGCGCCGTACGCTGCGCGAGGCCGGGATCACGGCGCAGGTGCTCATCCGCCCCCGGCACACCCTCTCCGTCCACCGGCTGCGGCTCAAACGCGGCCAGCTGGGCGACTGCGACTTCGCCCGGCTGCTGGTCCTCGTGGACGAGGACGCGGACTGCTACGCGGTGCTGGGAGAGTTGCACACCTGTTTCGCCCCCCTCGTCTCCGAGTTCAAGGACTTCATCGCAGCGCCCAAGTTCAACCTCTACCAGTCGCTGCACACCGCGATCGCCGACGAGGAGGGCAGGGTCGCGGAGGTCCTGGTCCGCACCCGCCGGATGCATCAGGTGGCCGAGACCGGCGTCATCGCGCTCGGCGACCCGCACGCGGCAGCGGAGACGGCCCCTGACACGGCGGAGGGAGGCGCCTTGGGGGGGACCGCTGACGGGGCCGGGGAACGGACCGATCCGACCCGCCCAGGGTGGCTCTCCCGGCTGCTGGAATGGCAGAGCCACGCGCCCGACCCGAACACCTTCTGGCAGGAGCTGCGCGACGAACTGGCGCAGGACCTGGAAATCACCGTCTACTGCGCCGTTCCCGGAGCTGAGCGTTCAGCCGGTGGCGCACTGCCGCTGCCTGCCGGTGCGACATGTGTGGACGCCGCCTACGCGCGGCTGGGGGAGGCGGCTCACCGGTGCATCGGCGCCCGCGTCAACGGTCGGCTGGCGGCGCTCACCACAGTGCTGCGGGACGGGGATGCGCTTCAGCTCTTCCTGGAGTCCAGCCACGGCAGCCCTTCGGGGCCCTCCCCGGAGTGGCTGCACCACGTTCGCACGCCCGCCGCGCGGCTGGCCATCCGGGAGTGGCTCGCCGCGCACGAGCGTCAGGAGCAGCCACGGAACGGCCGGTGCCAGGAGCAGCCACGGAACGGACGGCGTCAGGAGCGGCCGGTGCACGGGCGGCGGCAGGAGCAGCCCGGGTACGGACGGCGTGAGGAGCGGCAGGCGGAGCCGGCGGAGCACGAGGGCCGCAAGGGACACGAGGGGCACCGGGGGTACGAGGAGTACGCGGAGAACATCCCCGTGGTGCCCGGCCACCCCGGCACCCCCGTTCGGCTGGCCCGCTGCTGCACCCCCGTGCCGACGGATGCGGTCACCGGGTTCCCGGTGCGGGGCGGCGCCGTCACCGTGCACCGCGACAGCTGCCGGTCGGTGGCCCGGATGGCGTCTGCCGGGCGGCTCACCCTGCCGGTGCGCTGGGAGCAGGGGGAGGCCGGATGCCGGGTCACGCTGCGGGCCGAGGCGTTCGGACGGCCCCATCTGCTGGCCGACCTCACCGAGACCATCGCGGCCCAGGGGGCCGCTGTCGTATCGGCCGATGTCGAACCGCCGCGCGAGCAGCGGGTGCGGCACACCTACACCCTCCAACTCCCCGACGCTGCTGGGCTGCCCGCGCTGATGCGCGCCATGCGCCGTGTACCGGGCGTCTACGACGTCACCCGCTCCGTCCGTCAGACCGCGCCGAACTGACGGACCGTCCACTTGGAACCGAGCGGCTGTCAGCTCGGTGGGGTACTGGTGCCGAGCGGGCGGAGGCGCCGCACGTCCCCTTTCGGGTGGACGAGCCAGGACGGGGTCACCGCCGGCCGTAGCCGCTGGTAGCGATGACCCATGGCCCTCACAGCCCTCGCAGCCCGCACCGCCTTCCTCCGCTCGGGCACCGCCCTCTCCCGCACGTACACCGGCTCTCCCCGCTCACGCGCCGGACGGCGCGGAGCGATCGCCGGTACGGTCTCCGTCACGGCCCTCGCCCTGGTCGGCGCCGCGCTCCCCGCGCCCCGGGCCGCCGGTATCGGCGACCACCTCTTCCCGCACCTGGGCAACCCCGGGTACGACGTGCGTGCGTACGACCTCTCGTTCGACTACAGCGGTGACAACAGCAAGCCGCTGACCGCCAGGACCGTCATCGACGCGCGGGTCACCGCCGGACCCATGGAGCGGTTCAATCTGGACTTCGCGGGCGGCGACGTCCGCTCCGTCGAGGTCAACGGACAGCCTGCCGAGCACGCGCGAGTGGGCGAGGATCTGGTGGTCACCCCGCGGAACCGGCTGCGGGACGGCGCCTGGCTGCACGTCGAAGTCCGGCACACCAGCGATCCCACCATCAAGAACGGCGGCTGGGTACGAACCAAGGACGGTCTGGCGATGGCCAACCAGGCCGATGCGGCGCACCGCGTGTTCCCCGCCAACGACCACCCGGCGGACAAGGCCATGTTCACCTTCAGGGTGCGGGCGCCGCGCGGGCTGACCGCCGTGGCGGGCGGGCTTCCGGCCGGGCGGTCCCGCGCGGGGAAGGACACCGTCTGGACCTACCGGATGGGCCACCCCATGGCCACCGAGCTGGCCCAGGTGTCGATCGGCCGCTCCACTGTCGTGCGCTCGACGGGCCCCCATGGGCTGCCGCTGCGCCACGTCGTGCCGGTCGGGAAGCGCGAGGCACTGGAGCCCGCACTGAACGAGACGTCCCGCCAGATCGCCTGGATGGAGCGGCGTGCGGGGGAGTACCCGTTCGAGAACTACGGGCTGCTGGCCGCCGAAGTGGCCACTGGCTTCGAGCTGGAGACGCAGACACTCTCGCTCTTCGAGAGCGAACTGCTCACCTCCCGTAAGTACCCGGACTGGTACAGGGAGTCACTGATGGTGCACGAATTGGCGCACCAGTGGTACGGCGACAGCGTCTCCCCGCGCCGGTGGACCGACCTCTGGCTGAACGAGGGCCACGCGAGCTGGTACGAGTGGGCCTACGCCGCCGAGCGAGGCGGCTTCTCCGTGGAGGAGCGGGCGCGCGCCTCGTACGAGCAGTCCGACGCCTGGCGGAAGCGCTACGGGCCTCCTGCCGCGCTGCTCCCCGCCCGGAAGAGCGGGAAGATCCAGTTGTTCAGCCCTATCGTCTACAACGGCTCCGCTGTCGTGCTCTACGCGCTGCGTGAGCGGATCGGCAAGGAGGCATTCGCCCGGCTGGAGCGCGCCTGGCCGCGCCGCTACCGCGACTCCAGCGCCACCACCGCCGACTTCATCGCCCTGGCGAGTGAGATCTCCGGTAAGGACCAGAGCGCCTTCCTGAAGAAGTGGCTCTACGGCAAGACCACCCCTCCCATGCCGGGACACCCGGACTGGACCCAGAAGAAGCAGGCCACGAGCCGGCCGGGCAAGGCGGGACCGAGCGCGGCCCGGT
Source organism: Streptomyces oryzae (assembly GCF_017676365.1). Classification (GTDB taxonomy): domain Bacteria; phylum Actinomycetota; class Actinomycetes; order Streptomycetales; family Streptomycetaceae; genus Streptomyces; species Streptomyces oryzae. The sequence continues at coordinate 7,068 of NZ_JADKMA010000054.1, read as the reverse complement.
CGGTCGAAAGCGGTCACCGTCCGTAGTCCGTCCCTGAGTCCCGGTGCGGTGGCGGCTGCCGGAAACGTCCCCCAAGGGGCGCCCTGGCGACCCGGGAGTGACGGCAAATACGGGTGACGGCGTCGCTGCGCCGTGCGACCATCCTTGTGGCCGCGCGGCCCGGCGGCACCGGAGCCGTGGTCCGCAGGGACCTGGCCCGGAGCCGGGGGAATCTTCCCCGCAGTCCGGGCGTTGTGCGGTACGTAAGCTTCCCTCGACCTTAAGGATCCACTTGACCCACTCCTCTTCCCTTCCACAGAACGGCCAGCGCCTCGCCAAGACGAACCGCCGAGCCGGCGCCCTGATGGAAGAGGACGTCGCTCTTAGTCACACGTTCGACGAGAACCGTGACGGTGATCAGCTCGACCGCTCCGACCGGGCGGCGCTGCGGCGAGTGGCCGGTCTCTCCACCGAGCTGGAGGACGTCACAGAGGTTGAGTACCGGCAGCTGCGCCTGGAGCGCGTCGTGCTGGTCGGCGTCTGGACCTCCGGTACGGCGGACGACGCCGAGAACTCCCTCGCGGAGCTGGCGGCCCTCGCCGAGACGGCAGGGGCTGTGGTACTCGACGGTGTCATCCAGCGCCGCGACAAGCCCGACGCTGCCACCTACATCGGCTCCGGCAAGGCCGCCGAGCTGCGGGACATCGTCCTGGAGACGGGTGCGGACACTGTCGTGTGCGACGGTGAGCTGACACCTGGCCAGCTCATTCATCTCGAGGACGTCGTCAAGGTCAAGGTCGTCGACCGCACGGCCCTGATCCTCGACATCTTCGCGCAGCACGCCAAGTCCCGTGAGGGCAAGGCTCAGGTGTCGCTGGCACAGATGAACTACATGCTCCCCAGGCTGCGCGGCTGGGGCCAGTCGCTCTCCCGGCAGATGGGTGGCGGTGGCTCCGGTTCGGCGGGCGGCGGGATGGCGACCCGTGGTCCCGGTGAGACCAAGATCGAGACGGACCGGCGGCGGATCCGCGAGAAGATGGCGAAGATGCGCCGGGAAATCGCGGAGATGAAGACCGGCCGCGAGGTGCAGCGGCAGGACCGCAGGCGCAACAAGGTGCCCTCGGTCGCGATCGCCGGATACACCAACGCGGGCAAGTCCTCGCTGCTCAACCGGCTCACAGGGGCGGGCGTCCTGGTGGAGAACGCGCTGTTCGCCACCCTGGACCCGACCGTGCGCAAGGCCGAGACCCCCAGCGGCAGGGCTTACACGCTGGCCGACACCGTCGGCTTCGTGCGGCACCTTCCGCACCACCTGGTGGAGGCGTTCCGTTCCACCATGGAGGAGGTCGGTGACGCCGACCTGATCCTCCACGTGGTGGACGGCGCGCATCCCGCACCGGAGGAGCAGCTCGCCGCCGTGCGCGAGGTCATCCGCGATGTGGGCGCCGCCGATGTGCCCGAGATCGTGGTGGTCAACAAGGCGGACGCGGCCGACCCGCTGGTCCTGCAGCGGCTGCTGCGGAGCGAGAAGCACGCACTGGTCGTCTCCGCCCGCACCGGGCAGGGCGTCGAACAGCTGCGGGAGCTGATCGACAACGAGCTGCCGCGCCCCTCCGTCGAGCTGGAGGTACTGCTTCCCTACACCGAGGGCAAGCTGGTCTCCAGGGTGCACAGCCAGGGCGAGGTCCTTTCCGAGGAACACCTCGAACAGGGCACCTTGCTCAAGGCCCGGGTGCACGAGGAACTCGCCGCCGAACTGCGGGCTTTCCAGCCGCTGGCCGCCCAGCCGTAGGCCACGGACGGCCGCCGGAACCCCTCCAGGGCAGCCGCGGCCAGTGCAACAGCAGGCAAGTCAACTGCAAACAAGGCAACCGCACAAAGGGTCCGTCCCTCCCGGAGACCGGGAGGGACGGACCCTTTGTCAGCGTCGCTGCGGTGTGCCCGTCAGCCCTTCTGGCTGGCGGCGTCGAAGACCGCCTTGGCCGTCGGGCCCAGTCGCGGTCCGGCGAGCCAGGTGGCCGGGTGCGGGCCGATCGAGTTGACGGAGATCAGCTCGGGCTTGCCGCCCGCGCCCTTGATCAGCCAGGCGCCGCCCGAGGAACCACCGGTCATGGTGCAGCCGATGCGGTACAGCGCGGGCTGCGACGGGTCGATCGTCAGTGCGCCCGGGCGGTCGGTGCAGGAGTACATCCTGGCGCCGTCGAAGGGCGGTGCCGCAGGGTAGCCGTAGTTGCTGACGCCCCGGATCCGGGACGACGAGGGCGCGTGGAAGTTGACCTTGATGGCGTTGCCGACGGTCTCCTCCAGCGACTTGCCGGACTTGTTCACCGGCTCGACGCGCAGCACGGCGAAGTCCTGCTGGGAGCCGCCGCCCCCGGACTTGGCGCCCTTCTGGATCCAGTAGTTGCTGGTCTGGGCCCACTTCACCCACCACTCGCCGTACGGAGCGACCTCCTGCGGCGGGGCGCTGTTGACCGCCGGCATGGAGCGGCCCTTGTCGTTGAAGGCCGGGATGAAGGTGATGTTGCGCAGCCAGCCGCCGCTCCTGCCGGAGTGGACGCAGTGTCCTGCGGTGGCGACCAGGTTGGACTTGCCCGGGTGGCGCGGGTCCTTGATGACCGTGCCGGAGCAGACCATCGGGCCCTCGGGGGTGTCCATGAAGACCTTGCCCGCGGGAGCCGCGTTCCGGGTGTACGGCGTCTTCACGGCGTCCGCCTTGACCGGGCGCGGCTCCGCGGTGTTGGCGGCACCTGAGGTGCTCTCGACGTTCTTGGGGACCTTCTTCTCGTTGTCCTCGGCCTTCTTCATCCGCCCCAGGTCCCAGTGGCCCTTGATGTAGGGGTTGACGAAGTCCTTGGCCTCACGCACCCACTGGTCCTTGTCCCAGTTCTTCCAGGCGCCGTTCTTCCACTTGTCGAGGTCCTTCATCGACGTGGGAAGGTCCTTCGGCAGCTTGTCGGGGATACCGATCTGGTCCTTGCCGCCACCGGAGTCCTGCGCACCCTCGGAAGCGGCAGGCTTGGCGTCCGTCTTCTTCTTGCCGTCGTCGTCGCCGGTGCAGGCTGTGGCGGTCAGAGCGAGGGTGGCGGCGAGCGCCGCCGTGACCAGGACCGGACGCCCGCGTCCGGTGCTGCGTATACGTGACATGGTTCGAGGTCCCCCTGATGAGTCGTACGAGAAGCGCGCGTCCGCACGGTACTTGGCCCGCATCCGCGCTCAGCTCTCCTTGCTGACCGCGTCGAAGACGGCCTTGGCCTCCTTGCCGAGGCGGGCGCCGGCCAGCCAGTCGGCGGTGATCGGGCCGATCGAGGTCACCGAGAGCAGCCGGGTGCCGGAGGCGTCGAGCCAGGGGCCGCCGGACGAACCGCCCGTCATGGTGCAGCCGATGCGGTACATGGTGGGCTGCGCCGGGTCGATCGTGAGGCGGCCCGGCTTGTCGGAGCAGCGGTACATCCTGGCGCCGTCGAAGGGCGGTGCCGCCGGGTAGCCCACGGCGCTGAGGCTCTTGATCGACTTGACCCGGGGAGTGTTGAAGGCGGGCTGGACAGCGCCGCCTGCCTTCTCCTCCAGCGACGGGCCGGAGCTCTTGTTCTCGGGCTGTACCTGGAGAACCGCGAAGTCCTGCTGGGCGCCCTTGCCGCCGCGCTCGGCTCCGTTGTCGATCCAGTGCTTGGTCGTACGGGCGCGCTTGGCCCACCAGATGCCGTCGGGGGCGACGTCGCTCTTGGCTGCCTTCGCGAGCTGCTGGTTGGACATGCCCTTGGGGTTGTAGTCGGGCACGAAGACCACGTTGCGGTACCAGCCCTTGCCCGCGCCGCCGTGCACACAGTGCCCTGCGGTGGCGACCAGGTTGGACTTGCCCGGGTGGCGCGGGTCCTTGAGGACGGAGCCGGAGCAGACCATGGCACCCTTCGGGGTGTCCATGAAGACCTTGCCGACGGGCAGGTCGTCCTTGGTGTACGGCGTCTTGACCGCCGCGGCCTTGACCGCCTTCGGTGTCGGATCGGTGACGCCCTCGTCCTCACCGGTGCCGTTGCTGCCGCCGCTGGGCTTGTCGTCGATGTCGGAGTCGTCGACCTTGCGGTCGTTGCCGTCCGCGTCCTTCATCCGGTCCGGGTCCCACAGGTCGCGGATGATCGGGTTGAAGAAGTGCTTGGCCTCCTTCACCCACTTGTCCCGGTCCCAGTTCTTCCAGGCGCCCTTCTTCCAGGCGTCCAGGTCGTCCAGGGACGTCGGCAGATCCTTCGGGAGGTCGTCAGGGAGCCCCAGGTCCTTCTTCAGGTCCCGGCTCTTCTTCTCCTGGGAGGCAGCGGGGCTGGGCTTGTCGTCCGCCTTGTCGTCCTCCGGGCCGCAGGCCGTAGCGGTGACCGCCAGCACGGCGGCGACCGCTGCCGCGGCCAGCGCCGGACGGCGCCGCGCGGACCTGGCTATCGATGGCATCGCTGAACTCCCCCTGAATGGATCTCGTGCCTTTTGACTTGTCATGCACCTCGCCGGGGCGGGGCGGCCCCCCACTATGCCCGGTGGTGTTCGGGACGGGCACACCAGGGTCCGCGGTTCCCCCAGCGCACACGCGGTCGCAGCGCGCCCCCGGATTGCTCCGTATTCCGCCGCAACCGGAGAGGGATCTTCAACGAGCCCGTGATCCGGGGTCGTTCACCTCGTTGAGGCCTATGGGGGACAGTGGCTCGCTGCCCAGCGCGCCCAGTCGACACCAGCCAAGGAGACCTCAGTGACCGCGCGCTCCGGAGCCGACGAGCCGAAGGACCCGGCCCGTCGGAGGCCCGCTGACCTGATCGAACCGACGGTGCCGCAACAGGAGCGGCGCATCGCCACGCAGCACCGCGAACCCCCGGAGCAGCGCCAGGCACAGCCGGCCTGGAAACCTTCGGAGTCCCATGAACCGGCAGAGGTCCTGGAACACCCTGAGCACACCGGTTCGCCCGATATCTGCACACCTGCCGGGCACCATGCCGCACCGGTTGCCGAGTACCGTGCCGCACCGGCGGACGGTGAACCCGCCGAGCGGCACGAGTCGCCCGAGGTCTGCAGGCCCCCTGATCACCGCACATCGCGGGGGCACAGCGAACCACAGCGGTTCCGCGAAATCCTGCTGGGCTGCGACCCACTGGAGCACCCGGACCCGCACGTCGCTGCCGACGCCGCAGCGCTGGAGAACCTGTTGCGCTGCTGGGTGCGCGAGACGGCGCCCGCGCGCCCCCAGAACGGGGTGCTCCGTATCCCGCTGCCCGCCAGCGGCACCGCACTGCTGGTACCGGTACGGCACTGGTCGGCCGTCGGCTGGCACCGATTCGATCCGCCGCATCTGGAGGGAGCGCCCGGGTTCGCCGCACCACTGCAAGCCGTCGCGGTCGCCGCACTGATCGGCCGTGAGGCCGAACACGCCGCCAGAAGTGCCGAGGAGGCCGCCGGATTCGGCGCGGCTGGCAGCGAAGCCGCCGCCCACGCCGGCGCGGACGAGGGCAGCACCGCGGAGAACACCGCACTGGTGGGACGCGTCGCCGACTCCGTACAGCGCACTGCCCGCTTTCTGGCCGACCGCCGTGACCACCCGCGGCCTCCTTCGGGCACGAGCCCGTTCCTCGACGGGGAGCAGGCGCTGGTTTTCGGTCATCCACTGCACCCCACCCCCAAGAGCCGCGAGGGGTTCTCGGACGCAGAAGAGAGCGTCTACTCGCCCGAGCTGCGTGGCAGCTTTCCGTTGCACTGGATGGCCGTCCACCGTTCAGCATTGGCGGGGGACTCGGCGTGGACGGACCGGGGCAAGCCCGTCCCGGTCACCCAACTCGCGCTGCGCCTGAGCGGGCAGGCACTGGCCGGACGCCTTCCCGAGGAGTGCGTACCACTGCCCCTGCACCCCTGGCAGGCCAGGGAGGTACGGCACAGTCCCGCTGTCCGCGCACTGCTGGACACGGGGCTGTTGCACGATCTGGGGCAGTGCGGGGAGCGCTGGAGCCCGACGTCCTCGGTGCGCACTGTCTTCCGGCCCGGCAGCGCGGCAATGCTCAAACTGTCTGTGGGGCTGCGCATCACCAACTCCCGCCGTGAGAACCTCCGCAAGGAACTGCTGCGCGGTGTGGAGGTGCACCGGCTGCTCCGCGGAGACCTGGGCCGCGCCTGGCGGGCCGCCCATCCGGGCTTCGACATCGTGCGGGATCCGGCCTGGCTCGGCGTCGACGTACCCGGCGAGGGGCGGCTGCCCGGCTTCGACACCGTGATCAGGCACAACCCTTTCGGCGAAGAGGAGGACGCCGTCTGCCTCGCCGGTCTGACGGCACCCCTTCCACTCGCGGCCGGCACGGAGCCGCCCTTCGCCGCCGCACCCGGCAATTCGGCACCCGGCAATTCCGCGCCCGGCCACTGCGCGCCGGATCCAGGCCCGCCCGGTCTGTCCGATGCCTCCGGCCCGCCTGGCCGATCCGACACGCCCGTTCTGCTGCGCTCCCGGCTCGCACGCGTCATCCATGCGCTGGCCCAGCGCTCCAGGCGGCAGTTGGGGGCCGTGGCCGCCGAGTGGTTCCTGCGGTATCTGGACGCGGTCGTACGCCCCATCCTCTGGCTGGACGCGCACGGGGGCATCGCACTGGAGGCACACCAGCAGAACACCCTCGTACTGCTGGACGCACATGGCTGGCCACAGGGAGGGCGTTACCGGGACAACCAGGGTTACTACTTCCGTGCCTCGTACCGGGACGCGCTCAGCAGTCGGCTCCCCCGAGCGCAGCTGGGCCTGGCGAGCGACACCTTCGTCGCCGACGAGGTCACCGACGAGCGTTTCGCCTACTACTTGGGCATCAACAACGTCCTGGGCCTCATCGGCGCCTTCGGCTCCCAGCAGCTCGCCGACGAGCGGGTGCTGCTCGCGGCTTTCCGGCGCTTCCTGCAGAGCGCCGCCCGCGATAAGCCCTCCTCACCGCTGCCCGCCCTGCTGCTCGACTCCCCGACGCTGCGCTGCAAGGCAAACCTCCTCACCCGCCTGCACGGCATGGACGAACTCGTCGGCCCGGTCGACACCCAGTCCGTCTACGTCACCCTCGACAATCCGCTCGCCCCCTGAACCCCTGGCCC
>NZ_JADKMA010000053.1 GCF_017676365.1 Streptomyces oryzae | reverse complement strand
GAGTTGAGGGTTCAGCCGATGCGGGCAGGGATCGGTGGGTCGGTCGCGCGGTGGCCGAGGGCGTGGAAGAGCGTGGCCGCCAGCACGATGCCCTCGCGGGCGATGGTGCCGAGCAGGTGCTCGTCGGGAGCGTGCTGGAGGCAGCCGGGATAGGAGTGCGGCAGCCAGAGGGTGGGCAGGCCGAGGATGTCGGTGAAGACATGGTTGGGCAGAGAGCCGCCGATGTTGGGGAGGACGGCGACGGCCTTGCCGGTGGCCTGCTCCAGCGTCGTCCTGGCCCAGTGCACCCATGGGTCGTCGGGCGGTGTACGGCTGGCGGGGAAGCTGCTGTGAACGGATACGTCGACCATCGGATAGCCGCGGGCGGCGAGGTGGTCGGCGATGACCTCCCGTATCCGGCTCACCTCGGTGCCGGCGACGTACCGCAGTTGCAGAACGGCGCGGGCCCGGCCGGGGATCGCGTTGACCGGTTGGTCGATGTCGGCGGAACCGAGCGACAGGACCTCCAGGGTGTTCCAGCCGTACAGCCGCTCGGCGAGGGTCAGGCCGGTCTCGCCCCATCCCTCGTCCGGGGCGGGGTCGCCGGGGCTGCCCGCCACCGCGACCCCGGCCAGCGCCTCCCGGACCTGATCCGGGAGACCGGACGGCAGCAGGGCGGGGACCTGGATGCGGCCGTGTCCGTCGACCAGGCTCGCAATGGCGCCGGCCAGGGTGGTGGCCGGATTGCGCAGGACGCCGCCCCAGTTGCCGGAGTGGTACGCATCCGGGCGCAGGTCGACGTCGAGCAGGAGTCTGACACCCCCGCGCGCTCCGAGGAACAGCGTCGGCGTCGTCGCGTCCAGGCGAGGCCCGTCCGAGGCGATCAGGACGTCGGCCTGTAGCTGATCGCGGTGCCCGACGGCGAAGTCGGCGAGGCCCGGCGAGCCGATCTCCTCACCGGTCTCGAACAGGAAGGTCAGATTGAAGCCGAGCGATCCTCGCTCGGCCAGCAGGAGGCGCAGCGCCGCGAGGTTGACCAGGTGCTGTCCCTTGTTGTCGGCGGCTCCGCGGCCGTACCACCGGTCGCCGTCGGCCGTCAGGGCCCATGGATTGCGACCGTCGCTCCACCGGCCGGCCTGGCCGTCCACCACGTCGGCGTGCCCATAGCAGAGCAGCGTCGGCAGTTCGGGGGACTCCACGCGCGTACCGACGAGGAACGGGCCACCGGAGGGGTCGGGGTTGGCGTACTCGGCCACGGAACACCCGAGATCAGTCAGCTTGGGGACGAGGACCTCGTCCAGGTATGCCTTAACGGCAAGATGACTTCGGGGTTGGGCGCTCTCGGTCGGATAGCCGACCATGGCGCTCAGTTCGGCGAAGAAGGCGCCGGAGTCGATGTACTCCTCGGCCCGCCGGACCAGGTTTTCACAGATCACTGGGCTGCTCCCGGGCATGATGCGGGTAACGGCTGCACAGCGTGTGCCGTGTTGACTCAGGAGCGTAAGGGCGCCTCTTAGTCCTGGCTATTGCCGTTTGTGCGGCCCCGCGTTCTAATCTCGGCAAACCGCTGTCAAACCGCCGTACGCATCGAGTCGGTGGCCAGGTCAGGCGGCACGCCGCCTCGTGTCATGGAGGTCCTGTGCAACTCATGCCGGTCAGCCTGACGTACTTTCTCGAAGTCGCCCGCACGGGAGCGGTGAGCGAGGCAGCCCAGAATCTGCGGATCGCCCCTTCGGCGATCAGCAGACAGATAGCCAAACTGGAGTCCGGGGTCGGTGTCCCCCTGTTCATCCGGAATCCGCGCGGAATGACCCTCACCGACGCCGGATCACGCCTGCTGGCCCACGCCCGCCGCAGTGAGGCCGAATCCTCCGAGCTCCTCAGCGAACTGCGCACGGGCAGCGGCACGGACGTCCGCACCATCACCGTGGCCTGCTCGGAGGGCTTCGCACGCCGCCTCGTCCCGCAGGCGATGGCGGTCTTCCGGCGCGATCACCCGGACGTGACGTTCCAGCTCGACCGCGTGCCCCACCAGGAGGCGACCCGCCGGGTGGCTGAGGGAATCGCCGATGTCGCTGTCACCTACGCGATGGGCCCGCAGCACGACGTACGGGTGGAGTGCGCAGCCGTGGTGCCGATGTCCGCCATCGTCCCGCCCGGACACCAACTCGCCGGCCGGGAGCGGGTCGGACTCGCCGAGCTGTGCGGATACCCCCTCTCGCTGGCTCCGACCGGAACCACCCAACGCGACCTCTTCGACATCGGCGTGCAATTGGAGGGCCTGACCGTCCGGCCGGCGCTGGTCTGCGACGCCATGGCCTCGAAGTACGAGTTCGTCCGCTCCGGTGGCGGCATCGCACTCGTCGGCGACCTTGGCGACCTGCACCCGGATCCGACCGCTGAAGGCGTTGTCTATGTACCGCTCGACCATCCGGTCTTCCGCCGCCGTGAAGCGCAGGTGCAGACGATGCTCGGCCGACGACTCCCCTGGGCGGCAACCCAGTTCGTCGGGTCGCTGGTCTCGCTGCTGCGCCCGTCGGCACCGGCACGATGACCGTGGTGTCCCAAGTCGGCGAGCCAGGGCTTTCCGGGCCTGCACTGCTTGATCACCTGGCTCCGCAGCCTTCATCTTCTCCATCGCTGAGGTACGGGGCGGCTTCCTCGCGGAGGTGGATGCTGACCACCGACACCGCCGTGTGGAGCGACGACGTGTGGATCGTGGACGTGGACTCCACCCCGGTGGAGTGCGGACGCTCCCGCGAGACCGTCAACACTCCGACCTGGCTGGGCCGAGTACGGGTACTGCGCGCTTCGGAGTCCGGTCCGGCAGTAACGGATCAATACGTGCCCACTGGGCATCAGTCAACGACACACCGGACCAACGATCCGATGACCGGAAAGGAACGACCTAGTCCCACGAACCCCGCGCCGCGGGCAGCGCGGCGATTTCCGCGAGGTCTTCCGCGGTGAGCACCAGGCTGGCGGCGCGGGCGTTCTCGGCGACCCAGTGGGCCTTCTTCGTGCCGGGTACCGGGATCACATGGCGGCCCTGGGCGAGCACCCAGGCGAGGGCGATCTGCGCGGGGGTGGCGTTGCCATGGCGGCGGGCCACCCGGCGCAGGCCGGCCACGATCGGCTGGTTGGCAGCCATCATCTCGGCGGTGAACCGGGGGTGCCGGGCGCGTACGTCGTCGGGCTCGAAGCCGCCGCCGGTGGTGAGCGCGCCGGTCAGATAGCCGTTGCCCAGCGGCATCGCGGCGAGGAATCCGATGCCGCGCTGCTCGCACCACGGCAGCAGGGCGGTCAGCGCCTCCCGCGACCAGACCGACAGCTCGGCCTGTACGCCGCTGACGGGGAACACCTGCTGGACGCGTTCGAGCTGCCGTATGGTCCCGTCGTGAATACCGGCGCCCGCTCGCCGGTCCGCGCGGGCGCCGACGGCGCAGAAGCCCAGGGCGCGCACCTTGCCCGCCGTCACGAGGTCGGCCATCGCACCCCAAGTCTCTTCGACCGGCACTTCGGGGTCGGCGCGGTGCAGCTGGTAGAGGTCGATCACATCGCTCTGCAGCCTGCGCAGCGAGGCGTCACAGGCGCGTCTGACGTAGCTGGGGCGGCCGTTGGCGACGATGTGCTGCTCGCCCACCAGCAGCCCGCACTTGGTGGAGACGAACGCCTCCGAGCGCCGCTCCTTGACCGCGCGCCCGATCAGCAGCTCGTTGGTGAACGGGCCGTACATATCGGCGGTGTCCAGCAGCGACATCCCGGCATCCAGCGCGGTGTGCACCGCGCGCAGGGAGCTCTCGCCGTGCTGCTCGGAGGTGGAATAGGCCCAGCTCATCGGCATACAGCCGAGGCCCACGGCGCCCACGCCGAGAGCTGCCGCACCAATTGTCCTGCGCTCCACCTGGCTCCCGCTCCCTCCGGACGGCCCCCAACGTAACGGTTGCCCCCGGTGTCACACACGTCCGTTCCGACCCCACCGGCCACTCTGCCTGGCGCGGCCCCCGACTAGTCTCTCTCCATGGCTGATGCGACAGAGATCTGGCTCGCGCTCCCGCCCGAGAGCGTCGATGGCCTGCCGGACACCCTGACGTACCGCTACTGGGCCGGGGAGGAGGAGTTCCCGGCGGACCCTGCCGACTGCGCCTTCTACGTCGTGCCCTATTACGTGGGTGCCGAGGTCGCCGTAAGGCCGCTCGCCCGGATGACGGGGATCCGGGTCGTCCAGACCCTCACAGCGGGGATCGACCACATCGCCTCCGCCATCCCACGCCTCCCCGCCGGTACGCGGGTGTGCAACGCCCGCGGCGTGCACGACGCGAGCACCGCCGAGCTCGCCCTCGCGCTCACCCTCGGCTCCCTGCGTGACCTGCCCGGATCCGTCCGTGCGCAGGACCGCGGCGAGTGGCTGCCCGACTTCCACCCGGCGCTCGCCGACCGCACGGTGGCGATCGTCGGGTACGGCGCGGTGGGCGAGGCGACGGAGCGGCGGCTGCTGCCCTTCGAGGTCGCCGCCGTGCACCGCTTCGCACGCTCGGCCCGGAACGCTCCGCTGGGTCCGGTCCGGCCGCTGAGCGAGATCGGCGAGGTGCTGCCGCAGGCGGACGTCGTGATATTGACGACGCCGCTGACCGACGAGACCCGCGGTCTGGTGGACGCGGACTTCATGGCCCGGATGAAGGACGGGGCGCTGCTGGTCAACGTCGCACGGGGCGCCGTGGTCGACACCGAGGCGCTGCTCGCCGAGACGGGCACCCCCGCCTCGGCCCCGGGCGCGGAGGACGGCGTTCCGGGACGGCTGCGGGCGGCACTTGACGTGACGGATCCGGAACCCTTGCCCAAAGATCATCCGCTCTGGCGGATGCCGGGCGTGCTGATCACCCCGCACCTCGGAGGGCCCACTTCCGCTTTCTACCCCCGAGCCAGACGACTCCTCGGCGCGCAGCTGAGGCGCTGGGCGGCCGGTGAGGAGCTCGAGAACACGGTGGCCGTGGCGTAGTCCCCGTAAACACCCCGAGGCCGTGAGAGACCACGCTACGGATCCGTACGACTGCACCCTGTACTGACCTTCCCTCTTATGGTTACGGTCTGTATTGGGACTATGTCCCTGAGTGACGAACCTGGTGTATCGTCCCGAGCGGGGGGCGAAACCCGGACACGAGGGGGGCGACGGGCGAATGCACGATCAACGGACGAACTGCCGCGCGGGACGCAAGGACAGCGCCCGCGAACATCCCAACTGTCAAGCACGACCCCCGCGTTGCGGCGTGCCGCCGCACGCGTCCCGCAACGGCCGGGCCGGCTCCGTCAAGTGGCCCCCGTCTCCACGGGTGGCGCGATGACTACCCACGAAGCGGCCCCGAGGCGGGGCCCGTACTGGAACAGCGCTCCCAGCTCGCGCCCCGGCGGCGCGACCCGGAACGAGGCGACGCACCCGGAGCAGACGCCGCAGGCACTGCACAGCGGGCCGTCGGCGCCAGTCCGGCAGAACCGACAGAAACGGCAGGCCCAGCAGGCCCAGCAGGCTCAGCAGGCCCGGCAGACCCAGGGATCCCAGCCGACCCACTCGACCCGACCGGCACGGTCGGCAACGTCGGAGCTGTGCGGAAGAGGCTCCGACTCCGGTGGACGCGTCGGCCTGCTGCCACAGCTGGCACTCATGGTGATCTGCGCGGCCTACGCCGTGGGCGCGGCCTTCGGCTGGGGTTCGGAGACGGTCGCCGTGTTCATGGGCGACTTCGGTCTCAGCGCCGCCGCCCTGCTGGCCGGCAGCTCGTGCCTGTGGTACGCGCACACCCAGCGACGGGAGGCCGCGCAGGCAGCCGCGGCGTACGAGCCGGCGTCGGCACGCGCCCGGCTGGACGCCAGCCGGCCGGCCTGGGTGCTCTTCGGCGTCTCCTCGCTGATGGCGGGGCTCGGCAACGCGGTATGGGGCTGGTACGAACTGGTGCTCCGCCAGCAAGTGCCGCGGCCCTCCCTCGCGGACTTCTGCTTCCTGCTGTTCGCACCGCCGGCCATCGTGGGACTGCTGGTGCTGGCCAAGCGCCCGGTGACCCGGGCCGGCTGGGTCTGCCTCAGCCTCGACGCCTGGCTCATCGGCGGCTCGCTGCTGACCCTCTCCTGGTCGCTCGCGCTGGCCCACACGGCCTACTGGGCGGGCGACTCGGTGGCCAGGGCGGCGCTCAACCTGGCGTATCCGCTGCTGGACATCGTGCTCGTCAGCATGGTGCTCGCGCTGCACTTCAGGCGCTCGTCGGCACACCGCAGCGCCATCAACACCGCGATCGGTGCGCTCGCCCTCACGGTGCTGTGCGACGCGCTGTTCACCTCGCCGATGCTGCGCGAGCACTACGCCTCCGGACAGCTGCTGGACGCCGGGTGGTTCGCCGGCTCGCTGCTCCTCGCGTACGCGCCGTGGGTCGGCAGGAGCGGCAGGAAGCGCACGGACGGCGACGACGACAAGAGGGGCAAGGTGGAACCGGTGCCGCCGCAGCCGCTGGCCGCCACCGACCGGCAGGCCGAGGCGCGGGCCACTCACCCCAGCCGCCCCATCTCCGGCTCGCTGAGCGCGCTGACGCCGTATCTCGCGGCCGCCGTGTGCACGCTGGGCATCCTCTACAACTCGGTCGACGGGCACGACATCGACCGGGTCGTCCTCTACACCGGCTGCACGGTGGTCCTCGCGCTGGTGCTGCGGCAGGGCATCATGCTGCTGGACAACATCACACTGACGAGGGAACTGGCGCAGAAGGAGAACCACTTCCGCTCCCTGGTCCAGGGGTCCAGCGACGTCATCATGATCACGGCCGCCAGCGGCATGCTGCGCTACGTCTCACCGGCCGCGGCAGGTGTCTACGGGCGGGACGCCGAGGACATGGTGGGCTGTGAGCTCTCCTCCCTCGTCCACCCCGAGGACCTGGGCCAGGTCAACCACGAGCTGCGCCGCTTCCTGGCCGGCTCGGCCGACCAGGAGACCAGCACCCGCATCGAGTGCCGCTTCCGGCACGGCGAAGGGCACTGGCTCAACGTGGAGTCCACGGTCAACCGCTACCAGGGCGGGCTGATCTTCAACAGCCGGGACGTCACCGAACGGGTGAGACTCCAGGCGCAGTTGCAGCACAACGCCTCGCACGACGCGCTCACCGACCTGCCCAACCGCGCGCTGTTCACCGAGCGGGTCCGGCAGGCCATCGGCGGCCGGCGCGGCGGCGACTGCGGCACGGCGGTGCTCTTCATCGACCTGGACGGCTTCAAGGCGGTCAACGACACCGTCGGCCACCAGGCGGGCGACGAGCTGCTGGTGCAGGCGGCACGGAGACTGCACGACTCCGTACGCTCCGGCGACACCGCGGCGCGGCTGGGCGGCGACGAGTTCGCCGTGCTGATCAGGGGCGACGGCGAGCCCGGGCGGATGCCGGACGCGGAGCGCGAGCTGCGCATCCACGACATCGCCGACCGGCTGCGGATCACCCTCTCCGACCCGTACCGCGTCGAGGGCACGGAGGTGCGGGTCGCCGCCTCCATCGGGATCGCCTTCGCCGAGCCCGGCATCACGCCCAGCGCCCTGATGCGCAACGCGGACCTGGCGATGTACCGCGCCAAGCAGGCGGGCAAGGGCCGGGTGGAGCTGTACGCGCCGCAGATGCAGGCCGAGGTGGTCAAGCGGGCCGAGCTGGCGGCGCGGCTGCGCAGCGCACTGCACGACGGCGAGTTCGCGCTGCTGCACCAGCCGATCGTGGAGCTGGCCAGCGGCAAGATCACCGCCATCGCGGCCGAGGCACGCTGGCGCTCGGCCCAGGGCATCCTGTTCACCCCGGCGGAGTTCCTGCGTACCGAGGGTGCCTCGGCGCGGGAGGCGCGCGGGGCCGGCGGCGAGCGGGCCGCCGAGGTGAGCCGCTGGCTGCTGGAGGAGGCGGTTCAGCAAGCAGCCGCCCGCCAGCGTGCCGGGTACGGCGCACCGGTGACCGTACGGCTGCCCGCGCGGCGGCTGACCGAGCCGGGCATGGAGCCCCGCTCCATCGGCGCCCTGCTGGCCCGGCACGGGCTGGCCGCCGCACCGGGGCCCACGGGCGGCACCGCGCTGGGCGCCCCCGCCGCCAACGCCGGGGTGCCGGGCGCCCCGGGGGCGCTGATCCTGGAGCTGTCGGACAGCGATCCGCGGATCCCGCTGGACGAGCTGGAGCGGCGGCTGACGGCGCTGCGCCGGCTCGGGGTGCTGATCTCGCTGGACGGCTTCGGCAGCGGCTATGCGGCGATCTCGGCCCTGCGCAGGCTGCCGGTGGACATTCTGCGGCTGGACCGTGGGCTGACGGACGGGATCCTGGAATCCACCCGGCAGCGCAAGATCACTTCCGGCCTGCTGCGGATCGCGGGGGACCTGGGTCTGACCACCGTCGCGGAGGGCGTCGACCTGCCGGAGCAGGCCACGCTGCTGCGTGAGATGGGGTGTACGCACGGTCAGGGTGCGGTCTTCTCCGGGCCGCTGGACGAGCACCGGCTGCGTTCGGCGCTCGGCCGTGGGGTCTATGCGGTGCCCGAGTCCACCCGCAGCGGTGGCGCCTCCGGGTACGGCGAGGAGCACCCGGAGGGCAGGGACGCGGCCGTGGCCGTGGCGGCGGGGGTGCCCGCGGCGCGGAGCGCGGGCGCACTGGCCGTACGGCAGGAGGGCGTGGACCCGCTGACGCACTCGTCGGCGTCGCCCAAATGCTGAGACGGCTGTCCCACACACTTGACACCCGGGGCTTGACGGGGAGAAGGTCAGTGCCATGCGCACCCGAATTCTCGTACTTGGACAGCGCGTCGGCTGACCGCGGGACCCTCCATCCCGCGACCACCAGCGGCGCGCTCCCCTCGCTTGCCTCACGGCACGGGGGGTTTTTTGTTGCACCAGCGCGTTTGAGCACATGCAGCGGTAGCCCGAAAAACCCGCCCAGAACGAGCGTCAATCCCCACCACGAGCGTCAACCCTCACTCTCCGAGAAGAGATAAGCCGATGACCGATCAGGCCACCGGGGCCCCGAAACCGCACCCGCGGGCCCGCAACAGCGGACAGCCCAACTCCGTTCCGGCCCAGGCCGCCCCCCGCATCACGGGCGCCCAGTCCCTCATCCGTGCTCTCGAGGAAGTCGGCGCCGACACCGTATTCGGCATTCCCGGTGGCGCCATCCTGCCCGCCTACGACCCGATGATGGACTCCTCCCGGGTCAAGCACGTCCTGGTCCGTCACGAGCAGGGCGCCGGCCACGCGGCCACCGGCTACGCGCAGGCCACCGGCAAGGTCGGCGTCTGCATGGCCACCTCAGGGCCCGGCGCCACCAACCTGGTCACCCCGCTCGCGGACGCGCACATGGACTCCGTGCCGCTGGTCGCCATCACAGGGCAGGTGGCCTCAGGCGCGATCGGTACCGATGCCTTCCAGGAAGCCGACATCTGCGGCATCTCGATGCCCGTCACCAAGCACAACTTCCTGGTCAAGGACCCCGACGAGATCCCCAGGATCATCGCCGAGGCGTTCCACATCGCCTCCACGGGGCGCCCGGGGCCCGTGCTGGTCGACATCGCCAAGGACGCGCTCCAGGGTGAGACCACCTTCCAGTGGCCGCCCACCACCGAGCTGCCCGGCTACCGCCCGGTGACCAAGCCGCACGGCAAGCAGATCCGGGAGGCCGCCAAGCTGCTCACCGAGGCCCGCCGCCCCGTGCTCTACGTCGGCGGCGGCGTGCTGAAGGCGGGCGCGACGGCCGAGCTGAAGGTGCTCGCCGAGCTGACCGGAGCGCCGGTGACCACCACCCTGATGGGCATCGGCGCCTTCCCGGACAGCCACCCGCAGCACCTGGGGATGCCCGGGATGCACGGCACCGTCGCCGCGGTCACCGCACTGCAGAAAGCGGACCTGATCGTCGCGCTCGGCGCCCGCTTCGACGACCGCGTCACCGGCAAGCTCGACTCCTTCGCGCCGCACGCCAAGATCGTGCACGCCGACATCGACCCCGCAGAGATCGGCAAGAACCGCGCGGCCGACGTCCCGATCGTCGGCGACGCCCGCGAGGTGCTGGCCGACCTCGTCGTCGCCATGCAGAGCGAGACGGCCGACCACGCCGACGAGCCGGGCGGGCGCTACGCGGAGTGGTGGGCGCTGCTGAACCGCTGGCGCGAGACCTACCCGCTCGGCTACGACCTGCCCGAGGACGGCTCGCTGGCCCCGCAGCAGGTCATCCAGCGCATCGGTGAGCTGGCCCCGGAGGGCACGATCTTCGCGGCCGGCGTCGGCCAGCACCAGATGTGGGCCGCGCACTACGTCACCTACGACCAGCCCGCCACCTGGCTCAACTCCGGCGGCCTGGGCACCATGGGGTACGCCGTCCCCGCGGCTCTGGGCGCCAAGGTCGGTATGCCCGACCGCGCGGTGTGGGCCATCGACGGCGACGGCTGCTTCCAGATGACCAACCAGGAGCTGGTCACCGCGGCCCTCAACGGCGCCCCCATCAAGGTGGCCATCATCAACAACGGCGCGCTGGGAATGGTCCGCCAGTGGCAGACCCTCTTCTACAACCAGCGCTACTCCAACACCGTCCTGCACAACGGCGAGGAGGGTGAGCCGAGCCGGGGCACCCGCGTCCCGGACTTCGTGAAGCTCGCCGAGGCCATGGGCTGCGTCGGTATCCGCTGCGAGGACCCCGCGCAGCTCGACGCGGTCATCGAGAAGGCCAACTCCATCAACGACCGGCCGGTCGTCGTCGACTTCATCGTCCACGAGGACGCCATGGTCTGGCCCATGGTGGCGGCAGGCACCTCCAACGACGAGGTCATGGCGGCCCGCGGCGTCCGCCCCGACTTCGGCGACAGCGACGACTGACCGGCACGCAGGAACGGAAAGGCACTCCAACGATGTCCAAGCACACGCTCTCCGTGCTGGTGGAGAACACCCCCGGCATCCTGGCCAGGATCGCCTCGCTCTTCTCCCGTCGCGGCTTCAACATCGACTCGCTCGCCGTCGGCGTGACCGAGCACCCCGACATCTCCCGGATCACCATCGTGGTGAACGTCGAGGACCTGCCGCTGGAGCAGGTCACCAAGCAGCTCAACAAGCTGGTCAACGTCCTCAAGATCGTCGAGCTGGAGCCCTCCTCCGCTGTGCAGCGGGAACTCGTCCTGGTCAAGGTCCGGGCCGAGGGCGAGACCCGCTCGCAGATCGTGGAGATCGTCCAGCTTTTCCGCGCCAAGACCGTGGACGTCTCCCCGGAGGCCGTCACCATCGAGGCCACCGGCAGCGCCGACAAGCTGGAGGCGATGCTGAGGATGCTGGAGCCGTACGGCATCAAGGAACTGGTGCAGTCCGGCACCATCGCCATAGGGCGCGGCGCCCGCTCCATCACCGACCGGAGTCTCAGGGCACTGGAGCGCTCCGCCTGACCCTCCCCTGACCGACCCCGTCCGCCCGGCCGTCATAGGTTGGGCAGCACCATTCATCAGCACAAGGAGAAACCCCAAGTGGCCGAGCTGTTCTACGACGACGACGCCGATCTGTCCATCATCCAGGGCCGCAAGGTCGCGGTTCTCGGCTACGGCAGCCAGGGCCACGCCCACGCGCTGTCCCTGCGCGACTCGGGCGTCGATGTCCGGGTCGGCCTGCACGAGGGCTCGAAGTCCCGTGCCAAGGCGGAGGAGCAGGGCCTGCGCGTGACCACGCCCGCCGAGGCGGTCCAGGAAGCGGACGTCATCATGATCCTGGTCCCGGACCCGGTCCAGGCCAAGGTCTACGAGGAGTCCGTCGCCCCCCACCTCAAGGACGGCGACGCGCTCTTCTTCGGCCACGGCCTGAACATCCGCTACGGCTTCATCAAGCCCCCAGCCTCCGTCGACGTGTGCATGGTCGCCCCCAAGGGCCCGGGCCACCTGGTCCGCCGCCAGTACGAGGAGGGGCGCGGCGTGCCGTGCATCGCGGCGGTCGAGCAGGACGCCAGCGGCAGCGCCTTCGCGCTGGCGCTCTCGTACGCCAAGGCCATCGGCGGCACCCGGGCCGGCGTCATCAAGACCACCTTCACCGAGGAGACCGAGACCGACCTGTTCGGTGAGCAGGCCGTGCTGTGCGGTGGTACGGCCGCGCTGGTCAAGGCGGGCTTCGACACCCTGGTGGAGGCCGGCTACCAGCCGGAGATCGCCTACTTCGAGTGCCTCCACGAGCTCAAGCTGATCGTGGACCTCATGTACGAGGGCGGCCTGGAGAAGATGCGCTGGTCGGTCTCCGAGACCGCCGAGTGGGGCGACTACGTCTCGGGTCCGCGCGTGATCAACGACCAGACGCGGGCCGAGATGAAGAAGATCCTCGGCGAGATCCAGGACGGCTCCTTCGCCAACAACTGGATGGCCGAGTACAACGCGGGTCTGCCCAAGTACAACGAGTACAAGAAGGCTGACGAGGACAGCCTGCTGGCCAACACGGGCAAGAAGCTGCGCTCCCTGATGAGCTGGGTCGACGAGGAGAAGTAACCCCTCAACCCGGGTGTGGGCAATCGGTCAGCCCGAGGAGCGGACCGATTGCCCACACGTGTGAGTTCGCGCCGATAGACTGCTGAGCCACAGGCTCACAGCGTCGTGCGTCTGCCCCCTCCCTTCCCCTCCCCCCTCGCCCGGGAACCCGCAGGGAAACGCGCCGTCCCAAGAATTTGGAGACCACGTGAGCAAGCCCGTAGTACTCATCGCCGAAGAGCTGTCGCCCGCGACCGTCGACGCGCTGGGGCCGGATTTCGAGATCCGGCACTGTGACGGCGCCAACCGCGACGAACTCCTCCCCGCTCTCGCCGATGTGGACGCCGTCCTCGTCCGCTCCGCCACCAAGATCGACGCCGAGGCCGTGGCCGCGGCGAACAAGCTCAAGGTGGTCGCCCGCGCCGGCGTCGGGCTCGACAACGTGGACGTGCCCGCCGCCACCAAGGCGGGCGTGATGGTGGTCAACGCACCGACCTCCAACATCGTCACCGCGGCGGAGCTGGCCTGCGGGCTGCTCATCGCGACGGCCCGCAACATCCCGCAGGCCAACGCCGCGCTCAAGAACGGCGAGTGGAAGCGCAGCAAGTACACCGGTGTCGAGCTGAGCGAGAAGACGCTCGGCGTCGTCGGCCTCGGCCGGATCGGGGTGCTGGTGGCTCAGCGCATGTCGGCGTTCGGGATGAAGGTCGTCGCCTACGACCCGTTCGTGCAGCCCGCGCGGGCCGCGCAGATGGGCGTGAAGCTGCTCTCGCTGGACGAGCTGCTGGAGGTCGCCGACTTCATCACCGTCCACCTGCCCAAGACGCCCGAGACGCTGGGCCTCATCGGCGACGAGGCGCTGCACAAGGTCAAGCCGAACGTGCGCATCGTCAACGCGGCCCGCGGCGGCATCGTGGACGAGGAGGCGCTGGCGGCGGCGCTCAAGGAGGGGCGCGTGGCGGGCGCGGGCCTGGATGTGTACGCCTCCGAGCCGTGCACCGACTCCCCGCTCTTCGCCTTCGACCAGGTCGTGTGCACCCCGCACCTGGGCGCCTCCACGGGCGAGGCGCAGGAGAAGGCGGGCATCGCGGTCGCCAAGTCGGTGCGGCTGGCACTGGCGGGCGAGCTGGTCCCCGACGCGGTCAACGTGCAGGGCGGGGTCATCGCCGAGGACGTACGCCCCGCGCTGCCGCTCGCCGAGAAGCTGGGCCGGATCTTCACGGCGCTGGCCGGCGAGGTGGCCGTCCGGCTGGACGTCGAGGTGTACGGCGAGATCACCCAGCACGACGTCAAGGTGCTGGAACTGTCCGCGCTCAAGGGCGTGTTCGAGGACGTGGTGGACGAGACGGTCAGCTACGTCAACGCGCCGCTGTTCGCGCAGGAGCGCGGCGTCGAGGTGCGGCTGACCACCTCCAGCGAGTCCGCCGAGCACCGCAATGTGGTGACCGTGCGCGGCACCCTCGCGGGCGGCGAGGAGGTCTCCGCTTCCGGCACGCTGGCCGGGCCCAAGCACATGCAGAAGATCGTCGCCATCAACGAGCACGGCGTGGATCTGGCGGTCGCCGACCACATGGCGTTCCTGCGCTACAGCGACCGGCCCGGCGTCGTCGGCACCCTCGGCCGCATCCTGGGCGAGGCGGGCATCAACATCGCCGGCATGCAGGTCTCCCGCGCCGAGGAGGGCGGCGAGGCGCTGGTCGCGCTGACGGTGGACGACACGATTGGCTCCTCGGTGCTGTCCGAGATCGCCGAGGAGATCGGGGCCACGCACGCGCGTGCGGTGAACCTCACGGAGTGAGGTTCCGGCGTGGGGGCGCCCCCAGGGGAGCAGTCCCCGGCGCCCCTCACGGGCGAAGCGCTAGCTGAGCCGGGCCGTCTTCAACGCCATGTGCAGCAGGAGGCGGTCCTCGCCCTCGTCCAGGTCGAGGCCGGTGAGGCGTTCGACGCGGGAGAGGCGGTAGTAGAGGGTCTGGCGGTGGATGCCGAGGGCCGCGGCGGCGCGGCCCGCCTGGCCCGCGCAGTCGAGGAAGACCTCAGCGGTGCGGGCCAGTTCGCGATGGGTGGGCCGCAGCAGCTCCCGTACGGCCGGGTCGGGGGCGTGGCCGGGGTGCCGGGGGATGCCGGTGAGCAACCGGTAGGGGCCGATGGCGTCCCACTCGGCGAGGGCGCCGGGCAGGGACTCGGCGGCTGCTGCCCGGGCCGCGGCGCGGGCCTCGCGCCAGGCGGCCGGCAGTTCGGCCAGGCCGGAGCGCGGGCTGCTCAGTCCCGCCGTGACCGCGAGGCCCGCAGCCCCGTCCGCCCCGGCCAGGCCCGGGGTGCGCAGCAGCCGGTCGGCCGCGGTGCGGGCCGCCTCCAGGCCGTGCGGGGTACGCAGCCGCACGAGCGCCGCGAGCGCCCCGTCGCGTACGCACTGCGCCATCAGCCGGGGGAGGGCAGCGGGCAGCGGGCCGCGCGCCGCGCCCGGGGCCTCGTCGTCCGGCCAGGGCGCGACGGCGACCAGCACCTGCGGCCCGGACGCCGCCTCGCCCAGCGCAGCCCGCAGTTCCGCGACCGCCTCGTCCTGTGCGACTCCGCCGTGCTCGGCCAGCGCGGTGTGCAGCAGTTCCCCGGTGCGCTCCTCGGCGCGGGAGTCGGCGGCCAGTTGGGCGCCGGTGCGGTCGGCGACGGCCATCGCGGCGGCCAGCCGCGGATCGGTCAGCTCCAGAGCGCCGTCGTCCAGCAGCCAGATGTAGCCGTGCACCACCCCGCGGTCCCGCACCGGCAGACAGATCCTGCCGTGCACCACACCGGCGGCCGGGTCCGGCGGGATCCGTACGGGGCCGCTCGCGCGCGCGATGCCGAAGCTCTCGAAGAAGGCGCGCACGGCGGGGGTGGAGCGGCGCTGCAGGATGGTGCGGGTGCGTACCGAGTCCAGCGCAGGACCGGTCTGTTCCCCCTCGTCCCCTTCGGCGCTGCCCTCGTGCGCGCCGAAGGCGATCAGTGAGAAGTCCCGGCCCTCCAGCGTGGCCGGGGTACCCAGCAACTGGGAGACCTCGTCGATCAGCGCCTGGTAGTTCTCGCGCATGCTCCGGCCTCCTGCAGGTCCGTCTTCGGTTGGCGGCGTACGACGGTGTCGTACGCCCGGTGGCCCATTCTCGTACATCTCTCATACATCTGTCTGAGAGCCGGGCCACGGATGCGTGACACCTGTCGATGGCCCGCAGTTGGCGCGATCCTTACGTTCTGAGTGGCTCGCGCGTTGCGCCTCTGCGCCCTCTTCGGCGAGCCACCGGCAAGAACAAACCGTGGAGGTGCCCCGTGCTGGGACCCGTGCTCCTCGCCGCCGCGCGCAGCGACAGCATCCGCCGCCTCGTCTCGGCCGCTCCGGTGACCCGCCCGATGGTGGACCGGTTCGTGGCGGGCGAGCAGCTCGATCAGTGTCTGCCCTCTGTCACCGCGCTCACCGAGCGCGGTATGCAGGTCACGATCGATCATCTCGGCGAGGACATCACCGACCGGTCGGAGGCCCTCCGCAACCGCGACGCCTACCTCGCGCTCACCGAGGCGCTGGCCGGCGCCGGGCTCGCCGAGCACGCCGAGATGTCGGTCAAGCTCTCCGCCTTCGGGCAGGCGCTTCCGGGCGGGCACGAGCTGGCCTATGAGAACGTGCGCCCGGTCGTCGAGGCCGCGGCCGCCGCCGGTACGACGGTCACCCTCGACATGGAGGATCACACCACAGTCGACTCCACGCTGGCCATACTCGGGCAGCTGCGCGAGCGCTTCCCCGGCACCGGCGCCGTGCTCCAGTCGTATCTCTTCCGTACCGAGGACGACTGCCACGCGCTGGCCGGCGAGGGCTCCCGGGTCCGGCTGGTCAAGGGCGCGTACAACGAGCCCTCCGAGGTCGCCTACCAGGACAAACGCGAGGTGGACCGGGCGTATGTGCGCTGCCTGAAGATCCTCATGGCCGGCCAGGGCTACCCGATGGTCGGCTCCCATGACCCCCGCATGGTGGCCATCGCCCAGAACCTGGCCGAGCGTTACGGTCGAAAGCGGGACGAGTACGAATTCCAGATGCTCTACGGCATCCGCGGAGCCGAACAGGAGCGACTGGTCGCGCTGGGTCACCGGATGCGGGTCTATGTTCCGTACGGCACCGACTGGTACGGCTACTTCATGCGACGCCTCGCGGAGCGCCCCGCGAACCTGGCCTTCTTCTTGCGGTCCCTCGTCACCCGCAGCTGAATACGGCACCCTTCCGGCCGGGGGTCCGGGGGTTGTCCCCCGGGGAGACACAGCTTGCGGTCCCTCGTCACCCGCAGCTGAATACGGCACCCTCCTCAGACGCCGGCAATACCGACAGCCCGAACCACGACACAAGGAGCAACTGTGGACGCTGTGACCCAGGTCCCCGCCCCGTACAACGAGCCGGTGCACACCTACGCACCCGGCAGCGCCGAGCGTGCGCGCCTGGAGGCCAAGCTCAAGGAGCTGGCCGACAACCCCCGTGAGCTGCCGATGACCATCAACGGCGTCAAGCGCATGGGCGGCGGCGAGCGCGTGGACGTCGTACAGCCGCACAACCACCAGAAGGTGCTGGGTACCTACGCGACCGCCACCCGGCAGGACGCGCAGGACGCCATCGACGCGGCGCTGGCCGCGGCACCGGCCTGGCGGGCGATGTCCTTCGACGACCGGGCCGCGATCATCCTCAAGGCCGCCGAGCTGCTGTCGGGGCCCTGGCGCGAGACGATCGCCGCCTCCACCATGCTCGGCCAGTCCAAGACGGCCCAGCAGGCCGAGATCGACGCACCGTGCGAGCTGATCGACTTCTGGCGCTTCAATGTGCACTTCGCCCGCGAGCTGATGACCGAGCAGCCGCTCATCCAGCCCAACGGGATCTGGAACCGCATGGACCACCGCCCGCTGGAGGGCTTCGTCTACGCGATCACGCCGTTCAACTTCACCGCCATCGCGGGCAACCTGCCCACCGCTCCGGCGCTGATGGGCAACGTGGTGGTCTGGAAGCCGTCTCCCACCCAGACGCACTCCGCCGTGCTGCTCATGGAGCTGCTGGAGGAGGCCGGGCTGCCCAAGGGCGTGATCAACCTGGTGACCGGTGACGGCAAGGAGGTCTCCGAGGTCGCCATTCCGCACCCGGACCTGGCCGGTATCCACTTCACCGGCTCGACCGCCACCTTCCAGCACCTGTGGAAGAGCGTCGGGGAGAACATCTCCACCTACAAGTCCTACCCGCGCATCGTCGGCGAGACCGGCGGCAAGGACTTCATCGTCGCGCACTCCACGGCCGACCAGGCCGTGCTCAAGACCGCCATCACCCGTGGCGCCTTCGAGTACCAGGGCCAGAAGTGCTCGGCCGCCTCCCGCGCCTACCTGCCCCGCTCCATCTGGGAGGGCGGCTTCAAGGAGGAGCTGGCCACCGAGGTGCAGGGGCTGGCCATGGGCGATGTGACGGACCTGTCCAACTTCATCGGTGCCGTCATCGACGACCGCGCCTTCGCCAAGAACAAGGCCGCCATCGAGCGCGCCAAGGCCGACCCGGCCTGCGAGATCCTGGTGGGCGGTACGTACGACGACAGCGTCGGCTACTTCGTCTCGCCGACCGTCATCGTCTGCTCCGACCCGGAGAACGAGGTCTTCAAGACCGAGTACTTCGGCCCGATCATCGCGGTCCACGTCTACGAGGACGAGGGCTGGGACGCGATGCTGGACCAGATGGAGTCGGCCTCGGCGTACGCGCTGACCGGCGCCGTGCTCGCCAAGGACCGCGCCGTGCTGGCCTCGGCCTCGGAGAAGCTGCGGTTCGCCGCGGGCAACTTCTACCTGAACGACCGGCCCACCGGGTCGATCGTCGGCCAGCAGCCGTTCGGCGGTGCCCGTGCCTCGGGCACCAACGACAAGGCCGGCTCGAAGTTCAACCTGATCCGCTGGTCCTCGCCCCGTGCGATCAAGGAGACCCAGGTCGCGCCGACCGACTACAGGTACCCGCACATGGGCTGATGCCCCCGTGGCCCCTGTGCGATGAGGGCCCGGCCTCCTTCTCCTCCCTTACGGAGAGGTGGGCCGGGCCCGCCCTTTTGAGCTGCGGCGATGTGGGCCTCGTCTCAGATAGTAGGAAGCCCAACTATTTGGCGAGACATCACGGCCCTCGGCTTCTATCTTTGTAGGAAGCCGATCGTCTCGCTCGACCGAGCGCTTCGCGGATGTGACGCCCGTGCGTCCCAGGCAGGTGATCCCTGCCGCACCGGTTGTCCCCGCACCGTTGGCTGTCCGGCAGATCTCTCCTTGCGTTCTTGCGTCCACGCGTCGTGCAGAAGGAGTTGCATTCCCATGGCCACGCCCACAGCCACCCACGTCCCCGCCTCCCGCGTCCGCCGCTCCCGCGCCGCGGCCCGCCTCCGCGAAGAGGACCGCCGCAAGGCGGCCGAAGCCCTCCAGCGCGCCTTCGACCGCCGCTGACCCCTGCGGGGGGGCGCCTCAGCGCTTTGCGGGGTTGCCCCTTGGAGCTCGCGTACCCCGCAAGGGGGCTGCGCTTGCCAGTCCTGCGCCTTGCGCAGACCTCCCAAGCGCAGGGGCTGGCCATTCAGGGGCGCGGGGAACTGCGCGACCAGCCACAAACAACCCGCAGCCTGCAACGCACAGCAAGGGGCACCCCCTCCCCAGTCAGCGACGCACCACGAAGTGGTCGACGCGGCGGCCCGACCGTGCCAGCGCGGTCACGGCGAGGGAGGGCCGCCGTCCGGGCCGGGACTCCACCGCAAGAAATGAAAACCCCGTGTAACGGACCCGGGACCACTCCACGCGGCTCCGCACCGAGTCCCCGCCCTTCGTCCAGCGGACGCCCGCAACGCTGTCCCGCTCCTCGAGGTGCCCCTCATAGCTGTCCGGCGCCGAGAAGTCGTACAGCTCCCTGCCACCCCCGCCGGCGGTGACATATACGGTGCCGTCCCGCACAGGATCGGTCACATCCCCCACCCGCACCGCCCGGGTGGGGGAACCGCCCCGCACCGGGTCCGTCCGTTCGTACACATGGTTGTGCCCGTTGATCACCAGGTCCACATGGTGCTGCTCGAACAGTGCCCCCCACGCTTCCCGCACCCCGCCGTCCGAACCGTGCGTGGCGGTCGAGTACGCGCAGTGGTGGAAGAAGACGACGACGAAGTCGATGCCCGGCGCGGCCCGCATCCGCTTCAGCGTCCGCTCCAGCCACCGGGTCTGTGCCCCGTCGGTGTAGCCGAGGTTGGCCGGGATCTCATAGGAGACGTCGTTCGCGTCGAGGGCGATGACCCCGACGTTCCCGTACTCGAAGGCGTAGACGCCCGGCGACTTGGCCGGGTCGGGGCCGTTGCCGGGGAGGGACCAGCGGGCGGCCTGGCCGCCGTAGCCGTCGGGGCTGTACCACGCCTCCATGTCGTGGTTGCC
Organism: Streptomyces oryzae; assembly: GCF_017676365.1. GTDB lineage: Bacteria > Actinomycetota > Actinomycetes > Streptomycetales > Streptomycetaceae > Streptomyces > Streptomyces oryzae. The sequence goes on along the minus strand of NZ_JADKMA010000053.1, from coordinate 18,748 downwards.
GGTGGTCACCATCCACGGCACGCGGGATGCCACGGGCTCGGTCTGGGCGAGGTACTGGTCCCATACCCGCGCGTCGTAGGTGTCGGACTTCTCGCCGTGCCCGGTGTCGTCGGCGTAGCAGATGTCGCCCGCGTGCAGATGGAAGGCCGGGTTCTGGCCGAGCAGCAGCTGGTTGGTGGCGAGTGCGTCAGGGCCGACGCCCTGGTCGCCGAAGGCGGTGAAGACGAAGGGCTGCTTGCCGCCGGCCGGTGCGGTGGTGAACGACCCGACGCTGCCCAGGCGTTCGGCTGAGGTGGGGTCGAATCCGTCGTGGCCGACACCGTAGTAGTACGTCGTGCCGGGCCGCAGCCCCTCCAGCCGCACGTGCAGATAGAGCTGCTCGACGGCGGGCAGATGGCGGCCGAGCGAGGGGGTGTGCAGCGCGCGGACCTCGGCGGCCACCTTGCTCTCCAGCTCCCACGGCTTGGGCCCGAACCGCAGATACGGCCTGCGGACGGCGAACGGGACCTGCCAGGAGACCCGCATCCCGGTCCGCGGGTCGGCGCCGAACGCCAGATGGCGGCCGAACGGCGCGACCAGCCTGCCGTCCACCGAGGCGCGGGAGAGCACCGGCGTGGGGCCGGCGCCGGTGGGGCTCCCCGCGCCGGGATCGAGCGCGGCGTCCGAGCCGACGACCAGCCCCGCCGCACCGGCGGCGCCCGCCGCCATCAGCCCGCCGCCGCGCAGTACGCTGCGCCGGGTGAGTCTCCTGCGCAGATACTCGTGCTGCTCGGCCATGCTCATCCGGGCGGCGAGGTGGTCGGGGATCCCGAATCCGGGCAGATGGTTCGCAGCCATGGGCACCACGGTGGCAACGGGCGCCAACTCCCGGAAGACACCCGCGGATACACGCCGTGAACGACAGGCGTCGTCCGTCATACGGACAGCTTTATGTCACAAGCTGGGACGGGGAGTATCGTCCGCCGCATGTCTTCGGAAACGGCATCCCGCACCGACCGCACCATCGACCTGGCAGTGATTCCCGGTGACGGAATCGGCCCGGAGGTCGTCGCCCAGGGCCTGAAGGTCCTCACCGCCGTCCTCCCGCAGGACGTCAAGCTGGAGACGCGCGAGTACGATCTCGGCGCCAAACGCTGGCACGCCACGGGGGAGACGCTCACCGACGAGGAGCTGGAGCGGCTCAAGGCCCACAACGCGATTCTGCTCGGCGCCGTCGGCGATCCGGGCGTCCCCTCCGGCGTACTGGAGCGCGGGCTGCTGCTGAAGCTGCGCTTCGCCTTCGACCACTTCGTCAACCTGCGCCCCTCCAAGCTCTTCCCGAACGTCACCTCGCCGCTGGCGGGCCGTCCGGAGATCGACTTCGTCGTCGTCCGCGAGGGCACCGAGGGGCCGTACGTCGGCAACGGCGGCACCATCCGCAAGGGCACCCCGCACGAGGTCGCCAATGAGGTGAGCGTCAACACCGCGTTCGGCGTGGAGCGGGTCGTGCGCGACGCGTACGCGCGGGCGCAGGCGCGCCCGCGGAAGAAGCTGACGCTGGTGCACAAGAACAATGTGCTGGTGCACGCCGGTCACCTGTGGAAGGACACCTTCGACCGGGTCGGCCGCGAATTCCCCGAGGTGACCACCGACTATCTGCACGTCGACGCGGCCACGATCTTCCTGACGACCGATCCGGCGCGGTTCGACGTGATCGTCACCGACAACCTCTTCGGCGACATCATCACCGACCTGGCCGCCGCGGTCAGCGGCGGGATCGGGCTCGCCGCTTCCGGGAACATCAACCCCACGCGGGAGTTCCCTTCGATGTTCGAGCCCGTCCACGGGTCGGCGCCCGACATCGCGGGCACCGGCAAGGCGGACCCGACGGCCACGGTGCTGTCCGTCGCCCTGCTGCTGCGGCATCTCGGGTACGAGGACGAGGCCGACCGTATCGACGCGGCTGTCACCGCCGACCTCACCGAGCGGGGCGCCGGAGCGGCGCGGAGCACCGATGAGATCGGCGACGCCCTCGCAGCCCGCGTCTCCGGCTGACGCCTTCTCCGTTCCGCCCCTCTTGTCGCCCCGACCCTTCTCGCCGTCAAACCCTTCCCGCCGCAACGGCGGCTCGCCACGACGGCGGGAGTCCGGCGGTTTTCACGACGGCCGGTGCCCATCGGCCGGCTGAGGCCGTCTCCTGTTTCGCCGGACCCTCGCCGCCTGCGTTGCTCGCCGTTGCGGCGAGGAGAGGGGAGCGGTGAGAAGAGCGGGGCGGCGCGGAGAGGGGAGCGGCGTGAGGGGTGCCCGGCGGCGGAGGGGCCCCGACCCGCATCTGGAAGTGGTTGACCCGCGCGGGATAATCGGGTTGTGCCGCCCTGAGAGGGGGCCCCGAAAGAAGTAAGGACGCGGACATGACGACGCCACGTATCGCATTCGACCTGAAGCCCGCCGCTCGACCCCTCGGTGCCGCCGAGCGCGAAGCGGTACTGGCGGACCCCGGATTCGGGCGGTATTTCACCGATCACATGGTGACCGTCCAGTGGACCGAGGGCCGTGGCTGGCACGACGCGCAGCTGCAGCCGTACGCCCCCCTCCAGCTGGACCCGGCGAACATGACGCTGCACTACGCGCAGTCGATCTTCGAGGGACTGAAGGCGTACCGGCAGCCCGACGGCTCGGTGAAGGTGTTCCGGCCCGACGCCAACGCCCGCCGCTTCCAGCGCAGCGCCCGCCGGCTGGCGATGCCCGAGCTGCCGGTCGAGGCGTTCATCGAGGCGTGCGACCTGCTGGTCTCGCAGGACAAGGCGTGGGTGCCCAGCGGGGGCGAGGCGTCGCTGTATGTGCGGCCGTTCATGTTCGCCACCGAGGTGGGGCTGGGGGTCAGGCCCGCGAACCAGTACACGTTCATGGTGATCGCGTCCCCTGCGGCCTCGTACTTCCCCGGCGGCGTCAAGCCCGTCTCGGTGTGGCTGTCCGAGGAGTACGTGCGCGCGGCCCCGGGCGGTACGGGCGAGGCCAAGTGCGCCGGCAACTACGCCGCGTCGCTGGTCGCCCAGGCGCAGGCCGCCGAGCAGGGCTGTGACCAGGTCGTCTGGCTGGACGCCACCGAGCGCCGCTACATCGAGGAGATGGGCGGCATGAACCTCTACTTCGTGTACGGCACGGGCGCCGACGCGCGCATCGTCACCCCGGAGCTGACCGGCACGCTGCTGCCCGGCATCACCCGTGACTCGCTGCTGCGGATAGCCGCCGACATGGGGTACGGGACCGGCGAGGCGCGGATCAGCACCGACGAGTGGCGGGCAGGCAACGCCGACGGCTCGATCAGCGAGGTCTTCGCCTGCGGGACGGCCGCCGTGATCACACCGGTCGGCGAGGTCAAGTCGGCGCGCGGCGGCTGGCAGGTCGGCGACGGCGGCGCCGGGGAGGTCACCCTGAAGCTCCGTGAGGCGCTGCTGGCGATCCAGACCGGCCAGGCGGAGGACAAGCACGGCTGGATGCACACGCTCGACTCCTGAGCGGGTACGCCGTCACGGACATCGTGGGGCGTATCACGGTAAGACCGGAACCGACTCGACGTACATGTACCTGACATGTAGCGGTCCAACTTCCGTAGCTGAAGGGCCTTTCGGCAGCGCTGTCATGACGGTGTCATCGACTGCCTCCCGGGAGGGCCGAGATCCACGATGCCGCGTCATGAGACGAGCCAGCAGGATCAGGAGAGTCAGCAGGAGTTCAGACAAGCGGCGGCGGCACTGGGCCGCCGCCGCTTGCTGACGGTCACGGGCGCCGCAGCGGTGCTCGCGTTCACCACCAACCTCCCGGGCAGCGCCCAGGCGGCCGAGGCGGACGCACGGACGGCCATCGGCGCCGAGCCGTTCACGCTGGGCGTCGCCTCCGGCGACCCGCTGCCCGACTCCGTCGTGCTGTGGACCCGGCTTGCACCCAAGCCGTACGAGCCCGGCGGCGGGCTGCCGAAGGAGCGGATCACTGTCGAGTGGGAGATCGCCCACGACAGCCGCTTCCGCCGCGTCGCGCGCAAGGGCACAGCCACCGCGCACCCCGAGCTGAACCACGCGGTGCATGTGGAGGCCGGAGGGCTGGCCGCCGACCGCGTGTACTACTACCGCTTCCGCGCCGGCAAGTGGCTCAGCCCCGTGGGCCGCACCCGTACGGCGCCCGCGTTCGGCGCCGACCTCAACGAGCTGCGGCTGGCCGCGGTCTCCTGCCAGGCGTACCACCACGGTTACTTCACGGCGCACCGGCACCTCGCCGAGGAGGACGTGGATCTGGTCTTCCACCTCGGCGACTACCTGTACGAGTACGCCGTCGACGCACACGGCGGCTCCCGCGCCTACACCGACCGCGAGCTGCCGGCCGCCTTCAACAAGGAGACCGTCTCGCTGGAGGACTACCGGCTGCGGTACGCGCTCTACAAGTCGGACCCCGATCTGATGGCCGCGCACGCAGCGCACCCGTTCCTCGTCACCTGGGACGACCACGAGACCGAGAACAACTACGCGGACGACATCCCCGAGGACGGCAGCTCCTCCGAGGAGTTTTTGGTGCGCAGGGCCGCCGCCTACCGCGCGTACTGGGAGAACCTGCCGCTGCGCAAGCCCCAGCAGCCCAGCGGCCCCGATATGCAGCTCTACCGCAGGGTGCGGTTCGGCAAGCTCGCCCAGTTCGACATCCTCGACACCCGGCAGTACCGCTCGGACCAGGCCTACGGCGACGGCTGGCACCAGCCGGGTCCCGAGTCGACGGACTCCTCCCGCACCATGACCGGCTCGGAACAGGAGCGCTGGCTGATCGACGGCTGGCGGGCCTCGGATGCCGTCTGGAATGTCGTTCCCCAGCAGGTCACCTTCTGTGAGCGGCGCAGCGACAGCAGCGACGCCTACAAGCTCAGCATGGACGCCTGGGACGGCGCACCCGCCTCCCGCGAACGGCTGCTGGCGGGCGCCGAGACCGCCGGGATCAAGAACCTGATGGTGCTCACCGGGGACGTGCACCGGGCCTACGCGTACGACATCAAGCGCGACTTCGGCGACCAGAAGTCCCGCACCATGGGCACCGAGATCGTGGCCACCTCGATCACCAGTGGCAAGGACGGCGTGGACAAGCCCGACAACTGGCAGACGTATATGGACGCCAACCCGCATATGAAGTTCTACAACGGCCACCGCGGCTATGTGACCGTGCGGCTCGACAAGCAGCAGGCCCGGGCGGACTTCCGTACGGTCGCCGTGGTCACCAAGCCGGGGGCGCCGGTGGGCACCGCCGCTTCCTTCGTCACCGAGGCCGGCAACCAGGGGCTGCACGAGGCGTGAGCCCTCTGTGCCGCGGTCTCGCTGAGCGGGGCGTTTTCGCATCGTGAGACAGGAGGGGGCACGGGGGTGGTTGTGTGCAAGACTTCCCCCGTGCCCTCGTTCGTCATGATTATTGGCAGCAGGCGCGCCGGTCCGCAGTGACCGACTGCCGTGGAAAGACCCGTACGGCAGCGGACACCGTGCCCCAGACCCGCGCGCAGACCTCTCGCACCCGCGAGGGGTTTTTTCGTTTTCCGGCCCACCCGGCCGAAGGCGCAGGCGCGAGGGATGATGGGGGCAAGTGGAGCGCTTCCTTCCGCAACCACTGAACCCAGCAGGAGCCATCAGCCATGACCCCCGACGACAGTTTCCATGTCTTCGACACCACCCTGCGTGACGGCGCACAGCGCGAGGGCATCAACCTGACCGTCGCCGACAAGCTCACCATCGCCCGGCACCTGGACGAGTACGGCGTCGGCTTCATCGAGGGCGGCTGGCCCGGCGCCAACCCGCGGGACACCGAGTTCTTCGCGCGCGCCCCGAAAGAGATCGACTTCCAGCACGCACAGCTGGTCGCGTTCGGCTCCACCCGCAGGGCAGGCGTCCCCGCGCAGATCGACCCCCAGGTCAAGGCGCTGCTCGACTCGAACGCACCGGTCGTCACGCTCGTCGCCAAGGCGCACGACCGCCATGTGGAGCTGGCCCTGCGCACCACGCTGGAGGAGAACCTGTCGATGATCTCCGAGACGGTCGGCCATCTGCGCGCGCACGGCCGCCGTGTCTTCGTCGACTGCGAGCACTTCTTCGACGGCTACCAGGCCAACCCCGACTACGCCAAGCAGGTCGTCCGCACCGCACACGAGGCGGGTGCCGATGTGGTGGTGCTCTGCGACACCAACGGCGGCATGATCCCCGCGCAGATCCAGGCCGTGGTACGCACCGTCGCCGCCGACACCGGGGCCCGGCTGGGCATCCACGCGCAGGACGACACCGGCTGCGCCGTCGCCAACACGCTGGCCGCCGTGGACGGCGGCGCCACCCATGTGCAGTGCACCGCCAACGGCTACGGGGAGCGCGTCGGCAACGCCAACCTCTTCCCCGTCGTGGCCGCGCTGGAGCTCAAGTACGGCAAGCGCGTACTGCCCGAGGGGGCGCTGGCCGAGACCACCCGTATCTCGCACGCCATCGCCGAGGTCGTCAACCTGACCCCCTCCACCCACCAGCCCTACGTCGGCACCTCGGCCTTCGCCCACAAGGGCGGGCTGCACGCCTCCGCGATCAAGATCGACCCGGATCTCTACCAGCACATCGACCCCGAACTCGTCGGCAACACCATGCGGATGCTGGTCTCCGACATGGCGGGGCGGGCCTCCGTCGAGCTCAAGGGCAAGGAGCTGGGCTACGACCTGAGCGGCGACCGCGAACTGGTCGGCCGGGTGGTCGAGCGCGTCAAGGAGCAGGAGCTCAAGGGGTACACGTACGAGGCCGCCGACGCCTCCTTCGAACTGCTGCTCCGCGACGAGGTGCACGGCGGCACCACGGGGACAGCCCCCCGGTTCTTCCGCGCGGAGTCCTGGCGCGCCATCGTCGAGCAGCGGCCCGACGGGATGCAGGTCAACGAGGCGACGGTCAAGCTGTGGGCCAAGGGCGAGCGGATCGTCGTCACCGGCGAGGGCAACGGACCCGTCGACGCGCTGGACCGGGCGCTGCGGGCCGGACTGGAGCGCATCCACCCCGAGCTGGCGAAGCTGAACCTGGTGGACTACAAGGTCCGCATCCTGGAGGGCGCGCACGGGACGTCGTCCACGACGCGGGTGCTGGTGTCGATGAGTGACGGCAGTGGGGAGTGGACGACGGTCGGGGTCGGGGACAACGTGATCGCCGCGTCGTGGCAGGCGCTGGATGACGGGTACACGTATGGGTTGCTGCGGGCGGGAGTTGAGGCGCACGACTAGGTGCTCGTCTGCTGCTGGGGAGGGGGCTGCCCCTGGCGGTCCGTTGCAGGGTGCGGGTTGTTTGTGGCTGGGCGCGCAGTTCCCCGCGCCCCTGACGGGGCGCTGTCCCCCTGCGTGGCAAGCCGTAGGCGGGCGGGTCAGCCTTTGCCCGGCGTGAGGGACTCGTCGAAGTGGTCCCGCACATGGCTCAGGGCCAGGGGTCTGTCCACCCCCGGGAGGCCCACCACCAGATGGGTGCCGAAGCCGTCGAGGAGGGCGCGGGTGCGGGTGGCGAAGCGGTCGGCGTCGACCGTCGCGAACTCGCCCTTGGCCATGCCCTCCACCAGCAGCGCCACCAGGTCCCGGTGCCAGCTCAGTTCCAGCTCCAGCTGCCGGGCGCGCACCTCGTCGTCACCGGACTGCGAGCGGTTCCACACCTCCAGCCACAGCGCCCAGTGCGGATCCCGGTGGCCGTCCGGCAGATACAGCTCCACCAGCGCCTCCAGCCGCTCGCGGGCCGGTATCCGGCGGGCCAGCGCGGCGCGCCGCTGGGCGCCCAGCTGTTCCTCGCTCCACTGGAGGGTCTGCAGCAGCAGCTCGTCCTTGGTCTTGAAGTAGTAGACGAGGTGGCCGCTGCTCATCCCGACCTCGCGGCCGAGCGCCGCCATCGTGAGCCGGTCCAGTCCGCGCTCGGCGATCATCTCCATGGCGGCGGCCAGCACCTGCTCCTTGGGCTGCGCCGCGCGCCGGCCGTTCCGCCGGCGCCTGCCCTCCGCCTCTGTGACCACCGTTGTGTTCCTCCAAGCCGTGCGCCCCGCGGCAAGCCGTCGACCCGTCAGCCTAACCGGCCGGTCGGACCCGGGGCTGCTGCTGCGTGATGCAGTGGATACCGCCCCCGGCCGCGAACACCGTACGCGCGTCCACCAGCGTGACCGTCCGCCGGGGGAACAGCCGGCGGAAGATGCCGGCCGCGTGCTCGTCGCGCGGGTCGCCGAAGCCGCACAGGACGACGCCGCCGTTGCACAGGTAGTGGTTGACGTAGCTGTAGTCGACCGGCTCGCCGTCGGCGGTGTGGGTGACGGTCGGCGCAGGGAGCTCGACGACCTCCAGCTGCCTGCCCTTCGCGTCAGTGGCGGCGCGCAGCAGTTTGACCGTCTCCTTGCACAGGTCGTGGTCGGGGTGCGCCGGGTCGGGCTGGGTGTGCGCGACGACCACGCCGGGCGCGGCGAACGCGGCCACCAGGTCGACATGGCCGCGGGTGCCGTACGTGCCGTAGTCGGCGGTCAGTCCGCGCGGCAGCCAGATCGCCTTGCTGGTGCCGAGCAGCGCGTGCACCTCCGCCTCGACCTGCTCGTGTGTCCAGCCGGGGTTGCGTTCCGGACCCAGCTGCACGGTCTCGGTCAGCAGCACCGTGCCCTCGCCGTCCACCTGGATGCCGCCGCCCTCGTTGACCAGCCGCGAGGAGTGCACGGGTGCCTCCGCCTGCCCTGCGACGTACGCGCCCATCAGCCTGTCCCGCTCCCAGCGCGCCCACGGCTGGGCGCCCCAGCCGTTGAACGTCCAGTCCACGGCGGCCAGTCGGCCGCTCTCGGTGACGAAGGTGGGCCCGATGTCGCGCATCCACGCGTCGTCCAGCGGCTGCCCGACCACCTCGATCTCCGGGCCGAGTGCCCGGCGCGCCTCCAGCACGTCGTCCGGGTTCGCCACCATGGTGACCGGCTCGAAGCGGCGGACGGCACGGGCGACCGCCGTCCACGCGGTACGCGCCTCGGCCAGCACCTCCGCGTCCTCGAACGTCGGGTTGGCGCCGGGCCACGCCATCCAGGTGCGCTCGTGCGGTGCCCACTCGGGCGGCATGTACGGGGCGGCGTCGGATGTGCGGTTGCTCATGGGGGGCGATTCCTTGCGGTCGTGGTCCGTTGTCAGGGGTGTCAGGGGGCGTTGCCGGGGGTCAGAGGAAATAGAGACGGTTGAGCGGGACGCTCTCGGCCGCCTCGGAGCGCAGCGGTTCGCCGTCCAGCGTCACCAGGCCGGTGCGCTGGTCGACCTCCACCGCGCCCAGCCGCGCGTTGTGCACCAGGTCGGCGGGACCGACTCCGCGGGTGCCGCGGACGGCGACCCTGCGGCGCCGGGTCGGCAGGGTGTCGCCGCCCCGCTCGACGGCCGCCTGCGCGACGAAGGCGACGGACAGCTCGGCGGGCGTCGCGCCGTGTGCGCCGAACAGCGGGCCCAGGACCAGGGGTTCGCTGGTGTCCGTCGCGGCGTTCGGGTCGCCGGTGACGCCCCAGGCGGGGAAGCCGGACTTGAGGACCAGCTGCGGCTTGGCGCCGAAGTAGGCGGGGTGCCACAGCACGATGTCGGCCAGTTTGCCCGGCTCCAGCGAGCCGATCTCGTGCGAGAGCCCGTGCGCGAGCGCCGGGTTGAGGGTGAGCTTGGCGATGTAGCGCAGCACGCGCGCGTTGTCGTCCGTGGCGCCGCTGTGGATCTGCGCCGCGTCCTCCAGCTCGCCCCGCTCGGCCTTGAGCTTGGCCGCCATCTGGAACGTACGCCGCACCGTCTCGCCCGCGCGGCCCATGCCCTGCGCGTCGGAGGAGGTGATGCCGATGGCGCCCAGGTCGTGCAGTACGTCCTCGGCGCCCATGGTGCCCGCGCGGATCCGGTCCCGGGCCATGGCCGCGTCCCCCGGCAGGTCCGTTTTGAGGTCGTGCACCGAGACGATCATCCCGTAGTGCTCGGCGACGGCGTCCCGCCCGAACGGCAGCGTCGGGTTGGTCGAGGAGCCGATCACGTTGGGCACGCCCGCCATCCGCAGCACATTGGGGACATGCCCGCCGCCGCAGCCCTCGATGTGGAAGGCGTGGATGGTGCGGCCCTCCAGCACGGCGAGCGTGTCCTCGACGGCCAGCGCCTCGTTCAGCCCGTCGCTGTGCAGGGCGACCTGTACGTCGTACTCCTCGGCCACCCGCAGCGCGGTGTCCAGCGCCCGGTGGTGTGCGCCCATGTCCTCGTGCACCTTGAAACCGCAGGCCCCGCCCTCGGCCAGCGCCTCCACCAGCGGCGCCGGGTGCGAGGAGGAGCCCCGGCCCAGGAAGCCGATGTTGACCGGCCAGGCGTCGAACGCGGAGAACGCGTGCCCCAGCGCCCAGGGCGAGTTGACGCCCACGCCCCACACCGGGCCGAACTCCTGGCCGACGATGGTGGTGACGCCGGAGGAGAGCGACGCCTCCATGATCCGCGGCGACAGCAGATGGACGTGGGTGTCGACGGCGCCCGCGGTGGCGATCAGCCCCTCGCCGGAGACGATCGAGGTGCCGGTTCCCACGACGACGTCCACGCCGTCGACGGTGTCCGGATTGCCCGCACGGCCGATCGCGTGGATCCGGCCCTCGCGGATGCCGATGGAGACCTTGCGTACGCCCTGCACGGCGTCGATGACCAGCACATTGCTGATCACCACGTCGCAGGTCCCGCGGACGGCAGCGGCCTTGAGATGCAGCCCGTCGCGGGCCGTCTTGCCGAACCCGGCCAGGAACTCGTTCCCCGGCTGCTGGGAGTCGGACTCGACGCGGACGACGAGTCCGGTGTCGCCCAGCCGCACCCGGTCACCGGCGCGCGGCCCGTGCACGGCCGCGTATTCGCGCGCGTCCACGCTCATGACCGACCCTCCTCGCCGATGGCGGGCCCGGCGCCCAGATAGCCGCAGGCAGCGGCGCGGCGCAGCGCCTCTTCGCGGGCTCCGGGCGCATCCAGCGGACCGTCCACCAGACCGGCGAAGCCGATGGCCACCCGCTCGCCGCCCAGCGGCACGAGCCCCACCTCGGCGGTGCCGCCCGGATCGAGGCGGACCGAGGAGCCGGCGGGAACGGCGAGCCGCATCCCGTAGGCGGCGGCCCGGTCGAACTCCAGCCGGGGGTTGGCCTCGAAGAAGTGGAAGTGCGAGGTGACGCTGACCGGCACCTCGGCGGTGTTGCGTACGGTCAGCGACAGCGCGGGTGGCCGCGGTGCGTACGCCTGGTCGGTGCCCTCCTCGGGACCGGCGGGCAGTACGGCGCCGGGAGCCTGCCCGGATGCGGTGGCCGAGCCGATGGGGGAGGGGAGCACCGCGAGCCGGGAGCCGTCCTCGAAGACGGCCTCGACCTGGATCTCGGTCAGCACCTCGGCCACGCCGGGCAGCACGTCGTCGGGGCCCAGCACCGCGCGCCCCGCCTCGATCGCCTCGGCGAGCCGCAGCCCGTCGCGGGCCGCCTCGCAGACGGTGTCGGCGATGAGCGCCGTGGCCTCCGGCACGTTGAGCCGCAGCCCTCTGGCGCGTCTGGCGCGCGCCAGCTCGGCCGTGCCGAAGATCAGCAGGCGGTCCCGCTCGGTCGGACCAAGCCGCACGACTCCCACCTTCCGGTAGCGATGAATGGGTCCCGTTGTTCTTGCCGTGTGCTCGGCCAGGATTTAGAGCATCACTCAAATAGTCAAGTCTTTGCATCCAACCATTGACCCGGTCACTTGTGATGCATCAGATTGAGCGCTGCTCAAAACAAATGCCGGCCCCACCCCGACAGGGAGCACCATGCAGATCGAGCAGCACGGCGTCGATGTGATACCCGAAGCGGAGCGCACAGGCCGCCCGCGCGACATCGTCAGCTTTCTCATCGGATCGAACCTGGCACTCGGCGTCGTCATCTTCGGCTGGCTGCCGGTCTCCTTCGGGCTGGGTTTCTGGCCCGCCGTCTCCTCGCTCGTGGTGGGCACCCTGATCGGCACGGTGCTGGTCGCCCCGCTCGCGCTGGTCTCGCTGCGCACCGCGACCAACCTCTCGACCAGCAGCGGCGCCCAGTTCGGGGTACGCGGCCGGCTGCTGGGCTCTGCGATCGGGCTGCTGCTCTCGCTCGGCTACACCGCGCTCACGCTGTGGGTGGGCGGCGACGCGATGGTCGGCTCGCTGGCCCGGCTCTTCGGGATGCCCGACTCCGCCGCGGGATACGCGATCGTCTACGCCGTGCTCGCGGTGAGCACCGCCGTGTGCGCCGTCTACGGCTACAAGCTGCTGCTGCGGCTGAGCCGGGTGCTGGCCATCGGTATGACCGCGCTGCTGGTCGTCGGCCTGTTCGCGTACGCTCCGCACTTCACCACCCAGGCGCCCACCGGCACCGAGTACCTGCTCGGCGACTTCTGGACGACCTGGCTGCTGTCCGTCGTGGCGGCCGGGCTCAGCGGGCCGATCGCCTTCATCACCCTGCTGGGCGACTACACCCGCTACATGTCGCCGGCCCGGCACTCCTCGCGCCGGGTCTACCTCACCACCTGCCTCGGGCTGGTCGCCGGGCTGCTGATCCCCCAGCTCTTCGGCACCTTCACCGCGGTCGCCGTGAACGCCGCCACCGACTACGCGGGTCCGCTGGTCGCGCAGGCGCCGTTCTGGTTCCTGGTGCCGCTGCTGCTGGCCGCCTCGTTCGGCTCGATCGGCAACGCGGGGCTGATGCTGTACTCGATGGGCCTCGACCTGGATGCCATCGTTCCGCGTACCACCCGTACCAAGGCCACCTACACCGTGGCGGGCCTGTCCACCGCGCTGGTCTACCTCGGCCACTTCGTGTGGGACGCGCAGGACGCGATGACGGCGTTCGTGCTGCTGCTGACCGCCGTCGGTGCCCCCTGGGCCGTGATCGTGCTGATCGGGCACATCCGCTGCCGCGGTGTCTACGACGCCGAGGCCCTCCAGGTGCTCAACCGCCGCTCGATCGGGGGCCGTTACTGGTACACCGCGGGCTGGAACCTGCGCGCGACGGTGGCCTGGGCCATCGGCTCCTGCGTCGGACTGCTGGCCGTCGACACCCCGCTCTACACCGGCCCCCTCGTCCCCCGTCTGGGCGGTTTCGACCTCAGCTTCCTGCTCTCCTCCGCGGTGACCGCCGCAGCCTTCCTCGCGGTGACGGCCGGCGGGAGGGCGTCGGTCTTCTCCCCCGTGGCGGCGCCGCCGGGACGGAGCCTGGAGGAGCCGGGCAACCAGGTGGAGGCTGCGGCGGCCGTCCGGCAGCCTTGAGCGACTGGTCAGGGAGGGGGCTGTGGAATTCCCACAGCCCCCTCCCTGTGCAGTGGGAGGGTTCCGCTCTCCACCGGCCCCGGAACCGTATGGTTCTGTCCAGCGCTGCCATGATTCGGCCGCGGAGACTGTACGGATCCGACGAGGGTGATCGGCGCCGCGGTTTCGTAGGGTCTATACATGACCGATCTGTCCCAGCCGTCGTCCCAGACCGAGCAGGCCGACCAGGCCCAGCCCGGCTCATCCGGCTCCGTACCGGCGCAGGACACCCGCGGGCGCGTGGCCGAACTGCACGCGATCCGTGCACAGGCATATCAGGGCCCCAGTGAGCGCGCGACCGAGGCCCAGCACGCCAGGGGCAAGCTGACCGCACGGGAGCGGATCGAACTGCTCCTGGACGAGGGCAGCTTCTGCGAGATGGAGCCGCTGCGGCGGCACCGTGCCACCGGCTTCGGGCTGGAGCAGAAGAAGCCGTACACCGACGGTGTGATCACCGGCTGGGGCACCGTGCACGGCCGGACGGTCTTCGTCTACGCACACGACTTCCGGATCTTCGGCGGAGCGCTGGGCGAGGCCCACGCCACCAAGATCCACAAGCTGATGGACAAGGCCATCGCGGCGGGCGCCCCGCTGGTCTCCCTCAACGACGGCGCCGGCGCCCGGATCCAGGAAGGCGTCGCGGCGCTGGCCGGTTACGGCGGCATCTTCCAGCGCAACACCAAGGCGTCCGGCGTCATCCCGCAGATCAGCGTGATGCTCGGCCCCTGCGCCGGCGGCGCGGCCTACAGCCCGGCGCTGACCGACTTCGTCTTCATGGTCCGCGACACCTCGCAGATGTTCATCACCGGACCCGACGTGGTGCAGGCGGTGACCGGTGCCGAGGTGACCCAGAACGGACTGGGCGGCGCCGATGTGCACGCGGCGACCTCCGGAGTGGCGCACTTCGCCTACGACGACGAGGAGACCTGCCTGGAGGAGGTCCGCTACCTCCTCTCCCTGCTGCCGCAGAACAACCGCGAGAACCCGCCGGCCGAGCCGACTGCCGACCCCGCCGACCGGCGCGGTGAGGCCCTGCTGGACCTGGTGCCGGCCGACGGCAACCGCCCGTACGACATGCACAAGGTCATCGAGGAACTCGTCGACGACGGCGACTTCCTGGAGGTGCACGAGCGCTGGGCGACCAACATCATCTGCACCCTGGCCCGGATGGACGGCGAGGTCGTCGGCATCGTCGCCAACCAGCCGCAGTCGCTGGCCGGAGTGCTGGACATCGAGGCCAGCGAGAAGGCGGCCCGCTTCGTGCAGATGTGCGACGCCTTCAACATCCCGATCCTCACGCTGCTGGACGTGCCGGGCTTCCTCCCCGGCGTCGACCAGGAGCACGGCGGCATCATCCGGCACGGCGCCAAGCTGCTGTACGCCTACTGCAACGCCACCGTGCCGCGGATCTCCGTGGTCCTGCGCAAGGCGTACGGCGGCGCGTACATCGTCATGGACAGCCAGTCCATCGGCGCCGACCTGACCTTCGCCTGGCCGACGAACGAGATCGCGGTGATGGGCGCCGAGGGCGCCGCCAACGTCATCTTCCGTAAGCAGATCGCGGCGGCCGACGACCCCGAGGCCATGCGTGCCCGCATGGTCAAGGAGTACAAGGCCGAACTGATGCACCCCTACTACGCCGCCGAGCGCGGCCTGGTGGACGACGTCATCGACCCGGTGGAGACCCGCGAGGTCCTCATCCGGTCCCTCGCGATGCTGCGCAGCAAGCACGCCGACCTGCCGTCGCGCAAGCACGGCAACCCTCCGCAGTGATGGGAGCACAGATGTCCAAGACCCCTGAGGAGCCTGGCAGTACGGGCCGGCTGAGCGCCGAGGCGAACAGCGTGGTGCGCGTGGAGAAGGGCCAGGCGAACGAGGAGGAGCTGGCCGCGGTCACAGCCCTGCTGCTGGCCCGCGCCGCCGCCTCCACCCGCGCCGGTCACACCGAGCCGCCCGCCCGCCGCGGACGCCCGACCAAGGCAGGCTGGCGCCGCCTGGAACGCCAACACGGCTTCCGGGCCCCCCACAGCTGGCAGGGCTGAACCAACAGCCCCGCACTCCGAAAGGAGCGCGGGGCTGTTTTCAGTGTGCGATGTGTCGGGCGCCCCGAAGGGAGCACGCGCCCAAAGGGGCGCGGGGAACTGCTCCCCCAAGCTCTTCGAGCAGGGGGTACCCCCAAAGCCACAAACAACCTGCAGCCTGCAACGGCCGATCAGGGGCAGCCCCTACCAAGAACAGCCGGGAGGGGCAGCCCGAAACCACTGGCCCAGCCCGAAAGACCTCAGCTCGCCGGAGCGTCCACCAGCACAGTGCGGCGAGGATTGGCAGTCTGCTCCGGAAGCGCGGAGTCCCATTCCGCCTCATGCGCGGCGACCGCCGCGGTCGTCAGCTCGTCGGCGTCCTTGAGATGTGCAAGGGTGGTGCGCCGCGGGTTGGCTATGTTCCGCATGGTCAGCGTGGACTTCACTGGTGCCCTTACCTCGCTCGGCTTGCTCGGCTTGTCATTTCAACCTGAGATGTAAACGCCGAGAGTAGGCGCGCTATTCCCCGCAGCAACGTGATCTAGGCAACGATCATCATGTGAGTTTGCTCACGAGGCCGTTACCAAAAGCGACATAAGTAATCGCCGCCCCCGCCAGCGCAATCGGACACAGCGGACCAAGAGGGCAATCGGCGCGCACTGCCGGGTAGTTGGGCACGGCGCACGTCGGTCGGCGCCGGGGTGTCCGATCCGTAAAAATCCGGCATTCCGCAGCGACTTTTTAACGCTGGGTGTCCATCTAGTTACAGGTTGCTATCGACATTCAAGGGTTATCCACAGCCCTTGTTGGAGATCCGGCACTGTGCTGGAATTCCACGGACCGCCGCAGGACGAAACAGACCGGAGCGCGTCGGCGCACAAGGGCGGCGCCGCGCGATGGTGATGAGGGGACGCGCCGGTCATCACGACCGCCATGGGGGCCTGGACCCCCACGACTCGATACCGTCCCGCCCGTCGCGAGCGGGGGGACGCCTGGTCCAGAGGTTGCGACGCTAGTGCAGGGACGTTTCAAGAGGGATGGCAGCGCTGAGGGAACACCGGAGGCGCAAGGCCCGGCCGACCACGGCTCCCAGCCCCAGCGTGCCCAGGACGGCGGGCCCGCGGGTGGTGAGCAGGGCGCGCCCTCCGGCAAGCAGGTGAGCACCGCGCAGGGTGCCGGAAAGGGCAAGGGCGAAAAGGGCGACAAGCAAGGCAAGGCCGCCAAGAGCGGTAAGGGGGACGCCGCGGCCAAGGGCAAGGACGGATCCGAGGGCCCCGACCTCGGACCCCGCGTCGCCCTGCGCAACTGGCGCATCAGCACCCGCCTTGTCTCCCTGCTGGCCCTCCCGGTGATCGCCGCCACCACGCTCGGCGGTATGCGGATCTCCAGCTCGCTGCAGAACGTCGACCAGCTCGACAACATGAAGCTCCTCACCGAGATGACGGAGCAGGCCACCAACCTGGCAGCGGCACTTCAGGACGAGCGGGACAAGTCGGCCGGCCCGCTGGTGAGCACGGGCAACGACAAGGACGATCTCGTCGTCGCCCCCCGCGAGCGGACCGACAAGGCGTTCCGCGCCTTCCAGAAGGCCACCGGCGACATCGACGGCAGCGACAAGGTGATGGCGGGCGTCCAGTCCACCGTCCTCGACATCGTCCGCCAGCTCACCGCGATCAACACGATCCGCGAGCGCGCCTACGAGAACCCCGACAACGCCTCGCAGACGGTCAACGCCTACAACCAGCTCATCGACTCCCTGCTCTCCCTCTCGCAGGACATGGCGCAGGCGACGAGCAACTCCGAGATGATCCGCAGCACCCGTGCGCTGGCCGCCTTCTCCAGCGCCAAGGAGTACGCCTCCATGCAGCGCGCGATCATCTCCGCCGGTCTGGCGCACGAGCCCAACCCCAAGCTCTCGGAGAACGACCGGCTCTTCGCGCGCACGGCCACCGACAGTGAGGGCGCCGAGCTCGACAGCTTCAGCCAGATCTACGGCGAGAAGGCGGCGGAGACCCTCCTCAAGCCGATCAGCGGCGGCGATGTCAACGTCCAGCAGGCCGACAGCTACCGCGAGCGGATGCTGCACAGCCCCGAGGCGATCCGGAAGCAGAAGCGCAGCTATGTCGACTGGATGGACCAGGACGGGTCCAAGATCGACAACATGCAGAAGATCGAGCAGACGCTGCTGGAGAAGATGGAACAGCAGGCGCGCGAGCTGCGTTCCGAAGCCCAGCGCGAGGCGCTGATCAGCGGTGCGCTCATCCTGCTCGTTCTCGGCATCTCGCTGGTCGGCGCGTTCGTCGTGGCGCGCTCCATGGTCCGTTCGCTGCGCCGGCTCCAGGACACCGCCCAGGAAGTCGCCCGCAGGCGGCTGCCCGAGCTGGTCAAGCAGATGTCCGAGGCCGAGCCGCAGGATGTGGACACCTCCGTCGAGTCCGTCGGCGTGCACAGCCGGGACGAGATCGGCAAGGTGGCCGCGGCGTTCGACGACGTCCACCGCGAGGCCGTCCGGCTCGCCGGTGAGCAGGCGCTGCTGCGAGGGAACGTCAACGCGATGTTCACCAACCTCTCGCGGCGCAGCCAGGGCCTGATCCAGCGTCAGCTCTCGCTCATCTCCGAGCTGGAGTCCCGCGAGGCCGACCCGGACCAGCTCTCCTCGCTCTTCAAGCTCGACCACCTCGCCACCCGCATGCGCCGCAACGGCGAGAACCTGCTGGTTCTCGCCGGTGAGGAGCCCGGCCGCCGCTGGACGCGCCCCGTCCCGCTGGT
This sequence comes from Streptomyces oryzae, assembly GCF_017676365.1. Taxonomy (GTDB): domain Bacteria; phylum Actinomycetota; class Actinomycetes; order Streptomycetales; family Streptomycetaceae; genus Streptomyces; species Streptomyces oryzae. Next base: position 660 of record NZ_JADKMA010000053.1, on the reverse strand, counting down.
CGACGTGCTCCGCGCCGCCGCCTCCGAGGTGGAGCAGTACGAGCGCATCGAGCTCAACTCGGTGCCTGCCACCGAGGTCGCCGGGCGCGTCGTCAACGACCTCGTCCACCTGCTCGCAGAGCTGCTGGAGAACGCCACGTCGTTCTCCTCCCCGCAGACCAAGGTCAAGGTCACCGGCCACGCCCTGCCCGACGGGCGGGTGCTCATCGAGATCCACGACACCGGCATCGGACTGTCGCCCGAGGACCTGTCCTCGATCAACGAGCGGCTGGCCAACCCGCCGACGGTGGACGTCTCCGTCTCCCGCCGCATGGGTCTGTTCGTGGTCGGCCGCCTCTCCCTGCGGCACGGCATCCGCATCCAGCTCCGCCCCTCCGACTCCGGTGGCACGACCGCGCTGGTCATGCTCCCCGTCGATGTCGCACAGGGCGGCTCCCAGGGTGCGAAGGGCCGCCCCGGCGCCGGCGCCCCCGGTGGCCAGGCCGGACCGCCGCCCCCGCAGACCCGGGGCGGCAGCAAGGGCGGCAACCTGGCGGCCGCACTCCAGCGCGGCCCGCAGAGCGGCGGACCAGGCGCGCCGGTCCAGGGCCACGGCGGCCCCGGCGCAGGCGAGCCGTCGCGCATGGGCGCGCTGCCCGCGCGCGGCCAGGACGCCGGTGG
>NZ_JADKMA010000052.1 GCF_017676365.1 Streptomyces oryzae | reverse complement strand
GGGCGACGTACCCGGAGCGGCCCGCCCTGCGACCGACCCCCCGCCCGGTCCCGACGTACTGGGCCCGGGCGGGGGCGGCGGCCAGGTGCCGCCTCCGCAGCGCAGCCGCGGCCTGATGTGGGCGGGCCTCGTCCTCGCGGGCTTCCTGGTGGTCGGCGCCGCGGCCGGGGGCGTCTTCTATCTGGCAGGCGGCAACGACAGCAAGGGCGGGGGCAAGCCGGCGGCCAAGGAGCCGGCCAAGGCGTCCACCAAGCAGAAGGAGAAGCACAAGCAGCCCGCCGACGAGAGCCCCGAAGGGCCGCGTCCCGCACCGTCCGACAGCTCGGGAGACTCCGGCTCCGGTGACCCCAGCCCGGGCACCGACCCGGACGCGGACGCGGGCGGCACCCCGGGCACCCCGCAGAGCACCGAGCTGCCCGAGGGCTTCACGACGGTGGACGACCCCAAGGGCTTCTCCGTCGGTGTGATGGAGGGCTGGCAGCGCAGCACGAAGGGCACCCAGGTCGACTACGAGGCGCCAACCGGCGGCGACTATCTGCGCATCGGCATCATCGAGAACGCCGGCCAGTCCTCGTACGACAACTTCCGGACGCTGGAGAAGGGCGCCAGTAAGCGGGACGGCTACCGGCGCCTGGAACTGACGAAGAACACCTTCCGGGGACGGCCCGGCGCCCGCTGGGAGTTCGTCTACACCTCGGACGACTCGGGCCGCACCATCCACGCCATCGACCAGGCGTACATCGGCGAGGACGGCACGGAGTACAGCCTCTACGCCGAGAGCCGCTACGACGAGTGGGACCCGGACCGGGAGCAGGTCTTCAGCACCGCGCTGCGCACCTGGGACGAGAACGGCAGCTGACGGACGGCGGGGAGGGGCCGCGGCGCGGCGCGGTCCCAACCCCCGCATAGACTGGCGAGGTCAGCCGAACCAGTCAGTACGCGGGAGTCCCAGTGGCCGATCCCCAGCCGAAGGCAACAGCTTCCGAGCGGACCGCCGATGTGATCGTCGTCGGCGCCGGGCCCGCGGGCTCCACGACGGCGTACCACCTGGCCCGCAGCGGCCTGGACGTGCTGCTGCTGGAGAAGACGGCGTTCCCGCGCGAGAAGGTGTGCGGCGACGGCCTCACTCCGCGCGCCACCAAGCAGCTGGTGGCCATGGGCATCGACATCTCCGAAGAGGCGGGCTGGCTGCGCAACAAGGGCCTGCGCATCATCGGCGGCGGCCACCGCCTCCAGCTGCCGTGGCCCGAGCTGGCCAGCTACCCGGACTACGGACTCGTCCGCAAGCGCGACGACTTCGACGAGCAACTCGCCCGCCAGGCCCAGAAGGCGGGCGCACGGCTGTACGAGCGCTGCAACGTGGGCGACCCGGTGCTGGACGAGCGCACAGGGCGGGTCACCGGCGTACACGCCAAGCTGGGCGAGGAGAAGACGCCCGTCACCTTCCACGCGCCGATCGTGGTGGCCGCTGACGGCAACTCCACCCGGCTGTCCCTGAAGATGGGCCTGCACCGCCGCGAGGACCGCCCGATGGGCGTCGCGGTGCGCACGTACTTCACCTCGCCCCGGCACGACGACGACTATCTGGAGTCCTGGCTGGAGCTGTGGGACCGGCGCGGCGCCGAGGACCGGCTGCTGCCCGGCTACGGCTGGATCTTCGGCATGGGCGACGGCACCTCCAACGTCGGGCTGGGCGTCCTCAACACCTCCTCCGCCTTCAAGGAGCTCGACTGGCGGGAGATCCTCAAGGCGTGGTGCGCCTCGATGCCCGAGGAGTGGGGCTACACCCCGGACAACATGACGGGTCCCATCCGCGGCGCCGCGCTGCCCATGGCGTTCAACCGGCAGCCGCACTACACCCGCGGACTGCTGCTGGTCGGCGACGCGGGCGGCCTGGTGAACCCGTTCAACGGCGAGGGCATCGCCTACGCGATGGAGTCCGGCGCCATCGCCGCCGAGACCATCGTCCAGGCACACGCGCGGGCGACCCCCTCCCAGCGGGAGCTGGCCCTGCGCCGCTATCCGAAGGTCCTCAAGGACACCTACGGCGGCTACTACACGATGGGCCGCGCCTTCGTGAAGCTCATCGGCAACCCGAAGGTCATGAAGCTCGCCACCGAGCGCGGGCTCTCGCACCCGGTCCTGATGCGCTTCACCCTCAAGATGCTCGCCAACCTCACCGACCCCACCGGCGGTGACGCCATGGACCGCATCATCAACGGCCTCGCCAAGGTCACCCCTCGCGCGTAACGGTCGCCCTCAGTCGTCCGCCCTCAGTCGGTCCGTCCTCAGTCGTCGTAGGAGAGGTTCCCCCACTCGTCCATCGTGGGGTGGATCTTCGTCGGCTCCTGGTGGTCCTGGTCGGAGGGGCGCGGCGGCTCAGGACCGTCAGGCCCGATCCGCATCATCCGTTCGACGCGCACGATATGGAAGGTTCGCCCTCGGGCACGCAGCTCATTGGCGCCGCGCTGCCGCATGAACCGCTCGGCCGCCTTCGCGAAGACCTCCACGTCCCGCTCCGAGTACTCCGACTCCAACCCCGGGATCTCCCGCACCATGGGCACGCTCCTGGTGAGGTGGTGCACCAGCCCCCGCCGCGCCGCCTGCGGCGTGGGGAACTGCTTGGCCAGGAACATCGACCACGACTCCGGCTCCCGCTCCAGCACCCGGAACGCCGGGGGCAGCAGCACCAGCCCCGGATGGGTGTGCAGCGCGCGCCGGGAGTCGGCGAGGACGTCCGCGGGGAAGCGCTCCGAGCGGTAGACGTTCTCGCGCAGCGCGAGCCGCTCCAGCCCGTTCGTGAGCTGTACTTCGGCCGCGTGGTCGACCACGAACCCCTCCGCGTCGGACGGCGGGTTCTTCTTCTCCAGGTCCCAGTGGTCGTCCTCGGGGTGGTCGGTGGCGCGGGGCGGCTCCAGCGCGCCGTCACCGATCCGGGCGAACTCGTCGGCCCGCACGACGCGGTAGCGGTCACGCCCGACGGTCAGCTCGTCGATCCGCTTCTTCTCCAGCCGTGCCACACCGTCCAGCAGCCGGCGCCGCTCGCGGTGGTCCCCGGCGCGGTCCTTGGCGTAGTACCACAGATACGAATTCAGCTCGTCGCGCGCGTCCTGCGGGTACCCCGCGTCCAACTCGCCCAGCAGCCGCCACCGTGGCCGGTCCCCGGGCGTCTGAACCGCACACCCGAACAACGGTCCCCGCACCACGATGTCCGGATACCGCTGCCCGCTCCGGAACGCGTCGAGCTCGGTGACCTGGGAGACGGGGTCGTCGCGGTGGGCGACACGGATGGTGAGGTGGTCCGGCGACGAATACTGCTTATGGTGATCCCGCATGCACCCAGTGTGTTGGCGCCACGGCCACCCTGTCAGGCACTCACGGAAACAGCTGTCCGTTCTCGCGGAGTCGGTCCGCAACGCGAAGGGGCCCGCCGCGTGGTGCGGTGGGCCCCTTTCGGGTTGCTGTGGCCTCAGAGCACGCGGACCGCGCCGGTGGGCTGGTCGTAGCTCAGGGGGCGCTCCACGATGCCGGTGGAGGAGTTCTGGGCGCCGATGAACTTGCCGCCGCCGACGTAGACGGCCACGTGGTAGGCGCTGCCCGCGCTGCCCCAGTAGAGGATGTCGCCGGGCTGGAGGTTGCTCAGGGAGACGGGGGTGCCCGTGGTGGACTGCGGCTGCGAGGTGCGCGGCAGGTTGATGCCGACCTGCTTGAAGGCCGCCTGGGTCAGCCCCGAGCAGTCGTACGCGGAGGGGCCGGTGGCGCCCAGCACGTAGGACTTGCCGACCTGGGCCCGCAGGAAGCTGAGGAGGGTGGCCACGTTGCCGCCCTGGGGCGCGGAGGTCTGGGTGAGGGAGGCCCGGTCGGCGGAGCGCGATGCGCGCTCCTTCTTCTGCAGTGCGGCCTTACGGGCGGCCTCCGCCTTGCGCTTGGCCTCCGCCTTGCGCTTGGCCTCCTCGGCCTTTTCCTTGGTCTCCTTGGCCTGCTTCCGGGCCGCGGAGGCCGCGTCCTCCTGCGCCTGCTGGAGGCTGTACTGCTCCGCGGTGTTGTGCAGGGACTCGGCCGCGAGGGTGCTGGAGTCGGCCGTGGAGAGGGTGGGCATCTCCACTGTCTCGGCCGGTGCGTTCTTGTCGGCCGCAAGGGCCGGTGCCGCCGCCGCGGTGAGAGCGATGGTGCCCATGACGCCGCCCGTCATACCCGCACGCAGCGCCGTATTCATCTTGCTGGAGCGGGGCTTTCGGTGGCTGGGAATCTGAGCTTTCGGGGACATGAGGGAATGCCTAGCAGGCTCGAAACACTTCCCTCAACAATCGTGCGATGCGCCACAGTCGCCGTGTACGCGGTCACTTGGGTCCTACACGCATTGCCCGGCGCCCCTTCCTCGACGTGATCATTGCCCAACTACGGGGCCGTGACCACGTAGTTGTCCGCATTGTCGGAATGCCTCGCGCACTTAGCACGGAGAAAAGCCGCGCGCAAAAAAGGCAGCGGCTGCCGAGATTGCGCGTGGCGCAGCTCACATTTTCGCCGCGGGGTCGAACTCAACTCTTCGCGCAAAGCGGGCGTTGGGGATCTATCGCCCAACTCGCTCGGTAACGACCAGGACTCGGCCGGGTCGCGCGGGGGTCTCGGAGCTTGTGCCGGGCTTCACGAGCGCACGATCTCCAGTGGTTGTCACATAGCAGCTGAAACCGTCCAGCGCGAATTTGCCAATGCAGCAGGTGCTTGGTACAGCAATCCGCCCATAATGGGTCTGAGCGGGAACGAATGTCGCCCAGCGTGATCGTCTGAGGGCTTTGCGTATGAAGATTGCCGGTCATCCGATCGGATGATTGGGCGTCAGGTGGTGGAGATCACAAAGTAGTTGGTGTCCCCCGTGTCGCAGATCACAGAGGGGCGGGCTTAAGATGCCTGCGAACAGGGCTTGTGAACTGCCTCACATAGGAGCGATCTTCGTGGGGGTGCGCAGCGGCCCAGCGGTCTGCCGGCAGTCAGAGTCGACGCCTGGAAGGAGACGGGAGCGGTGAACGTCTACACACCAATCCTCGTACTGGGAGCGATCGCGGCCGCGTTCACGGTCTTCTCCGTGGTCGTGGCCTCGATCGTCGGCCCCAAGCGCTACAACCGGGCAAAGCTGGAGGCGTACGAGTGCGGCATCGAGCCCACGCCGCAGCCGGCCGGAGGCGGCCGCTTCCCGGTGAAGTACTACCTGACGGCGATGCTCTTCATCATCTTCGACATCGAAATCGTCTTCCTCTACCCGTGGGCCGTCCATTTCGACTCACTCGGGATGTTCGGACTCGTCGAAATGCTGGTCTTCGTCGCTCTCATCGGTATCGCGTACGCCTATGACTGGCGGCGCGGCGGCCTGGAATGGGACTAGGGGCAGGATAAGCAATGGGACTTGAAGAGAAACTGCCGAGCGGATTTCTGCTCACCACGGTCGAGAAAATGGCCGGTGCGGCGCGTAAATCATCCATGTTCCCGGCGACGTTCGGGCTCGCCTGCTGTGCCATCGAGATGATGACCACCGGAGCGGGCCGCTACGACCTCGCCAGGTTCGGCATGGAGGTCTTCCGCGGCTCGCCGCGCCAGGCCGACCTGATGATCGTGGCAGGCCGGGTCAGCCAGAAGATGGCGCCGGTGCTGCGGCAGGTCTACGACCAGATGCCGAACCCCAAATGGGTCATCTCGATGGGTGTGTGCGCCTCGTCCGGCGGCATGTTCAACAACTACGCCATCGTGCAGGGCGTCGACCACGTCGTTCCCGTCGATATCTATCTGCCCGGCTGCCCCCCGCGCCCTGAAATGTTGCTCGATTCCATTCTCAAGCTGCACGAGAAGATTTTGAATTCGAAGCTCGGCGTCAACCAGCAGGAAGCGGCCCGCGAGGCGGAGGAGGCGGCCCTGAAGGCCGTACCGACGATCGAGATGAAGGGGCTGCTTCGGTGAGTGACGCACGCGCGGCTGCCGGGCCGCAGGCGAAGACGATGCAGACACTGTGCCGCGTGGGCGGAGAAGCGAACGGAGGGGCGCAGTGACGGGTAACGGAAACGGTCCGCACGCCCCCAACGAGCGGGCCGAGGAGTCGCTGCCGGCCCAGCAGTCGGGCGACCCCGGCGAGGTCATCGACGTACGCCGCGGCATGTTCGGCTCCCGCAACGGCGGCGACACCTCCGGCTACGGCGGACTGGTGCGCACCGTACGGCTGCCCGGCGCGACGCCCCGGCCGTACGGCGGATGGTTCGACGAGGTGGCCGACGAGTTCGAGGGCGCGCTGGAGGAGCAGGGGCTGGACCCTGCGCACGTCATCGAGCGGACGGTCGTCGACCGCGGCGAGCTGACCTTCCACATCGCCCGCGAGCATCTGGCCACCGCGGCCCGCACCCTGCGCGACGACCCCGCGCTCCGCTTCGAGCTGTGCACCGGCGTCAGCGGCGTCCACTACCCGGGCGACAAGGGCCGCGAGCTGCACGCCGTCTACCACCTGCGCTCGATCACCCACAACCGGCTGATCCGCATGGAGGTCAGCGCGCCCGACGCGGACCCGCACGTGCCCTCGATCGTCGACATCTATCCGACGAACGACTGGCACGAGCGCGAGACCTACGACTTCTTCGGGCTGATCTTCGACGGTCACCCGGCGCTGACGCGGATCATAATGCCGGACGACTGGCAGGGCTTTCCGCAGCGCAAGGACTATCCGCTCGGCGGTATTCCCGTCGAGTACAAGGGCGCCCAGATTCCCGCTCCTGACCAGCGGAGGTCGTACACCTAAATGTCTTCCACAACCCACGCACCCGCAGGCATTCGGGAGACAACCGAAGGCACCGTCTACGACGTCACCGGAGGGGACTGGGACGAGCTGGCCGCGCACGCCGCCAAGAGCGACGACGAGCGGATCATCGTCAACATGGGCCCCCAGCACCCCTCCACACACGGGGTGCTCAGGCTGATCCTGGAGATCGACGGCGAGACGGTCACCGAGGCCCGCTGCGGCATCGGCTACCTGCACACCGGCATCGAGAAGAACCTCGAGTACCGGACCTGGACCCAGGGCACCACCTTCGTCACGCGCATGGACTATCTGACGCCGTTCTTCAACGAGACGGCGTACTGCCTGGCCGTGGAGCGGCTGCTGGGCATCGAGAACGAGGTGCCCGACCGCGCCAACGTCATCCGCGTACTGCTGATGGAGCTCAACCGGCTCTCCTCCCATCTGGTGGCCATCGCCACCGGCGGTATGGAGCTGGGCGCCACCACCGTCATGATCTTCGGCTTCCGGGACCGCGAGCTGATCCTCGATCTGTACGAGCTGATCACCGGGCTGCGGATGAACCACGCCTACATCCGTCCCGGCGGGCTCTCCCAGGACATTCCGCCGGGGACCGTGGACGCGCTGCGCGAGTTCCTCAAGAAGATGCACAAGAACCTGCCGGAGTACGACGCGCTCGCCACCGGCAACCCGGTCTTCAAGGCCCGGCTGAAGGACATCGGCTACCTCGACCTGGCCGGCTGCATGGCGCTGGGCGCCACAGGACCGATCCTGCGCTCGGCCGGACTGCCGCACGACCTGCGCAAGGCGCAGCCCTACTGCGGCTATGAGACCTACGACTTCGACGTACCGACCGTCGACACCTGCGACTCCTACGGGCGGTTCCTGGTCCGCCTGGAGGAGATGCGCCAGTCGCTGCGGATCATCGAGCAGTGCGTGGACCGGCTGGAGCCGGGCCCGGTGATGGTCGCCGACAAGAAGATCGCCTGGCCCGCGCAGCTCGCCCTCGGCCCGGACGGGCTCGGCAACTCCCTCGATCACATCAAGAACATCATGGGCACCTCCATGGAGGCGCTGATCCACCACTTCAAGCTGGTGACCGAGGGCTTCCGGGTCCCGCCGGGCGAGACGTACGCGGCCGTCGAGTCGCCCAAGGGCGAGCTGGGCGTGCACGCCGTCAGCGACGGCGGCACCCGCCCCTACCGGGTGCACTTCCGCGACCCCTCCTTCACCAACCTGCAATCAATGGCGGCGATGTGCGAGGGCGGCATGGTCGCCGACGTCATCGTCGCCGTCGCGTCCATCGACCCCGTGATGGGAGGCGTCGACCGGTGACAAGCGTCGAGATGGGCATCCCCGAGATGCCCGCGCCCGACTACCCCGCCGAAGTACGGGAGCGGCTGGAGGCGGAAGCGCGCGCGATCATCGCCCGCTACCCGGACAGCCGCTCGGCGCTGCTGCCGATGCTGCACCTGGTGCAGTCCGAGGAAGGCCACGTCACCCGCACCGGGCAGCGCTTCTGCGCCGAGATGCTGGAGCTGACCACCGCCGAGGTCAACGCCGTCGCCACCTTCTACACCATGTACCGCCGCAAGCCGTCCGGCGACTACCAGGTGGGGGTGTGCACCAACACGCTGTGCGCCGTCATGGGCGGTGACGCCATCTACGCGTCGCTGCGCGAGCACCTGGGCGTCGGCGACGGGGAGACCACCGAGGACGGCAAGATCACCCTGGAGCACGTCGAGTGCAACGCGGCCTGCGACTTCGCGCCGGTCGTGATGGTCAACTGGGAGTTCTTCGACAACCAGACCCCGGAAAGCGCCCGCGCCCTCGTCGACGAGCTGCGCGCGGGCCGCGAGGTCACCCCCACCCGCGGCGCCCCGCTGTGCACCTTCAAGGAGACCGCGCGGGTGCTGGCCGGCTTCCCCGACGAGCGGCCCGGCGCCGTGGAGGCGTCCGGCAGCGCAGGCCCCGCCTCGCTGGCCGGACTGCGGCTGGCCAAGGGAGAGAGCACCCCGGGCGTCGTCGCCCCCCGCGACGCGGCATCCGACGAGGAGGGGAAGTGACGACGGTGGCACCACACGACGGCGAGCAGGACGGAACCTCCCCGCAGCCGGAGCGGGGCAGCGCCGACCCGCAGAAGCTGCTCACCCCCGTGCTGTCCGCGCACTGGGACGAGCCGGACTCCTACACGCTGGCGGGCTACCGGCGGCACGGCGGCTACCGGGCGCTGCCCAAGGCGCTCGCCATGGACCCCGACGACCTGATCGCCTACGTCAAGGACGCGGGGCTGCGCGGCCGCGGCGGCGCCGGCTTCCCCACCGGGATGAAGTGGCAGTTCATCCCGCAGGGCGACGGCAAGCCGCACTATCTCGTCGTCAACGCCGACGAGTCGGAGCCCGGCACCTGTAAGGACATCCCCCTCCTTTTCGCCAACCCGCACTCCCTCATCGAGGGCATCGTGATCGCCTGCCATGCGATCCGCTCCAACCACGCCTTCATCTATCTGCGCGGCGAGGTCGTGCCCGTGCTGCGCCGCCTCCACGAGGCCGTACGCGAGGCGTACGAGGCGGGCTATCTCGGGCCTGACGCGCTCGGCCCCGGCAAAGGGCTCGAACTCACCGTGCACGCGGGCGCCGGCGCCTACATCTGCGGCGAGGAGACCGCGCTGCTGGACTCGCTCGAAGGGCGCCGCGGCCAGCCCCGGCTGCGTCCCCCCTTCCCGGCCGTCGCCGGTCTGTACGCGTGCCCCACAGTGGTGAACAACGTCGAGTCCATCGCCTCGGTTCCCGCCCTCGTGGACCGGGGCAAGGACTGGTTCCGCTCCCTGGCGCTGGGCAGCGAGAAGTCCCCCGGCTTCACGCTCTACTCGCTCAGCGGCCATGTCGCACGCCCCGGACAGTACGAGGCACCGCTGGGCATCACCCTGCGCCAGCTCCTCGACATGAGCGGCGGCATGCGTCCCGGCCACCGGTTGAAGTTCTGGACGCCGGGCGGCTCCTCCACCCCGCTGCTCACCGACGAACACCTGGACGTCCCCCTCGACTACGAGGGCGTCGGCAACGCCGGCTCCATGCTGGGCACCAAGGCGCTCCAGTGCTTCGACGAGACCACCTGCGTGGTGCGCGCCGTCACCCGCTGGACCGAGTTCTACGCCCATGAGTCCTGCGGCAAGTGCACACCCTGCCGCGAGGGCACCTACTGGCTCGTCCAGCTGATGCGCGACATCGAGGCGGGCAAGGCGAGCTCCGCCGATCTGGACAAGATCGCCGACATCGCCGACAACATCAACGGCAAGTCCTTCTGCGCCCTCGGCGACGGCGCCGCGTCCCCGATCTTCTCCTCGCTCAAGTACTTCCGCGACGAGTACGAAGCCCACCTCGCGGGCCGCGGCTGCCCCTTCGACCCCGAGAAGTCCACCGCGTGGGCCGATGGCCCCAGCTCCGCTCACCTGGAGGTGAACGCGTGACCGTCACCACTGCTGGCACCTCCCAAGGGGGAGGGGAGGTCACCCCGCCGCCCGAAGACCTCGTGTCGCTGACCATCGACGGCGCCCAGATCTCCGTCCCCAAGGGCACGCTGGTGATCCGCGCGGCCGAGCAGCTCGGCATCGAGATCCCCCGCTTCTGCGACCACCCGCTGCTCGACCCCGCGGGTGCCTGCCGGCAGTGCATCGTGGAGGTGGAGGGCCAGCGCAAGCCGATGGCGTCCTGCACCATCCAGTGCACCGACGGCATGGTCGTCAAGACGCACCTCACGTCCGAGGCGGCGAGCAAGGCGCAGCGCGGCGTGATGGAGCTGCTGCTCATCAACCACCCGCTGGACTGCCCCGTCTGCGACAAGGGCGGCGAGTGCCCGCTGCAGAACCAGGCGATGTCGCACGGCAACGCCGACTCCCGCTTCGAGGGCAGGAAGCGCACCTTCGAGAAGCCGGTGGCCGTCTCCACCCAGGTGCTGCTGGACCGGGAGCGCTGCGTGCTGTGTGCGCGCTGCACCCGGTTCTCCAACCAGGTGGCGGGCGACCCGATGATCGAGCTGCTGGAGCGGGGTGCGCTGCAGCAGGTCGGCACCGGTGAGGACCAGCCCTTCCAGTCGTACTTCTCCGGGAACACCATCCAGATCTGCCCGGTGGGCGCGCTCACCTCGGCGGCCTACCGGTTCCGCTCCCGCCCCTTCGACCTGGTCTCCTCGCCCGGCGTCTGCGAGCACTGCGCGGGCGGCTGCGCCATCCGGCACGACCACCGGCGCGGCAAGGTGATGCGGCGGCTGGCCGAGAACGACCCGGAGGTCAACGAGGAGTGGGTGTGCGACAAGGGCCGTTTCGCGTTCCGCTACGCGCAGCGGCCGGACCGGCTGCACACCCCGCTGGTCCGCGGTGAGGACGGCGAACTGGCGCCCGCCAGCTGGCCCGAGGCGCTGGACGCCGCGGCCCGCGGGCTCGCCGGGGCACAGGGCCGCGCAGGCGTGCTGACCGGCGGCCGGGTCACCGTCGAGGACGCCTACGCGTACGCCAAGTTCGCCCGGGTCGCGCTGCGCAGCAACGACATCGACTTCCGGGCCCGGCCGCACTCGGCGGAGGAAGCCTCCTTCCTCGCCTCCCATGTGGCGGGCCACGGCCGGGACCTGGATCCTCCCCCAGCCTCCGGCCGGGAGGTGCCCCCAGGCGTCACCTACGCGGGCCTGGAGGCCGCGCCCGCCGTGCTGCTGGCCGGTCTAGAGGCGGAGGAGGAGGCCCCCGGCGTCTTCCTGCGGCTCCGCAAGGCCTGGCGCAAGCACGGGCAGCGCACCTACGCGCTGGCCAGCCACGCCACCCGCGGACTGGAGAAGGTGGGCGGCACCCTGCTGGCCGCCGCACCCGGCACCGAGACCGAGTGGCTGGACGCGCTCGCGGGCGGCGTCGGGCTGGACGAGACCGGAGCCGCGGCAGCCGAGGCGCTGCGCGGCGAGGGCTCGCTGATCCTGGTCGGCGAGCGGCTGGCCACCGTGCCGGGTGCGCTCACCGCAGCCGTACGCACCGCGGTCGCCACCGGCGCCACGCTGGTGTGGATGCCGCGCCGCGCGGGTGAGCGGGGCGCCGTTGAGGCCGGCTGTCTGCCGGGGCTGCTGCCCGGGGCCCGTCCGGTGGCGGACGCCGAGGCCCGCGCCGAGGTGGCCCGCGCCTGGGGCGTCGCCGAACTCCCCGCGCAGCCCGGCCGGGACACCGCGCAGATCATCGAGGCCGCCGCCGAGGGCGAGCTGGCCGCGCTGGTCGTGGGCGGGGTCGGCGTCGAGGACCTGCCCGACCCGCAGCGGGCCCGGCAGGCGCTGGAGGCCGTCGGCTTCCTGGTCAGCCTGGAGCTGCGGCCCAGCGCCGTGACCGAGCTGGCCGATGTGGTGCTGCCCGTCTCCGCCACCGTGGAGAAGTCCGGCACCTTCCTCAACTGGGAGGGCAGGCTGCGTCCGTTCGAGGCGGCGATAAAGCCCGACCAGATGACGCGCCGCCACGCACAGACCGACGCCCGGGTGCTCAACATGGTCGCCGACGCGCTCGATGTGCACCTCGGGCTGCCGGACGTCGGCATGGTGCGCGGCGAATTCGACCGGCTCGGTCACCGGCAGGGCGGCACGGGGACGGCCGCCCCCGTCCCCGCGGCCCGCACCGTCCCGCAGCCCAAGGCGGGCGAGGCCGTGCTGTCCGGGCACCGGCTGCTGCTGGACCAGGGCAGGCTCCAGGAGGGCGACGAGGCGCTGGCCGGCACCCGGCATCCGGCGCCGGCCCGGCTCTCGGCCGCGACCGCCGACGAGGCCGGGGTCAAGAACGGCGACGTACTGGCCGTCACCGGGCCGCGCGGCGAGCTGCGACTGCCGCTCCAGGTCACCGAGATGCCCGACCGCGTCGTATGGCTGCCGCTCAACTCGACCGGCTCCGGCGTCCTGGCCGATGTCGGTGCCCTGCCCGGCGACGTGGTGCGGATCGGCCCGGCCGGTGCCGCCGTGCGGGAAACCACGCAGGAGGTGGGTGCATGAGCGCCGGAAAGCTGGGCCTTGCCGCCGAGGATCTGTCGATGTTCGGCACCGACCCCTTCTGGCTGATCGCGCTGAAGGCGGTCTTCTGCTTCGCGTTCCTGATGCTGACGGTGCTGATGTCCATCGTCTTCGAACGGAAGATCGTGGGCTGGATGCAGCTGCGCATCGGGCCCAACCGGCACGGCCCCTGGGGGATGCTCCAGTCGCTCGCCGACGGCGTGAAGCTGATGCTCAAGGAGGACATCACCGTCAAGGGCAGCGACAAGATCGTCTATCTGCTCGCCCCCGTGATCGGTGCGGTCCCCGCCTTCATGGCCATCGCGGTCATCCCGTTCGGGCCCGCGGACAACGAGATCTCGATCTTCGGGCACCGTACGGCGATGCAGCTGACGGACATGCCCGTCGCCGTCCTCTACATCCTGGCCACCTCCTCCATCGCCGCCTACGGCGTGGTGCTGGCCGGCTGGTCGTCCGGCTCGACCTATCCGCTGCTGGGCGGGGTGCGGGCCACGGCGCAGATCGTCAGCTACGAGATCGCGATGGGGCTCAGCTTCGCCGCGGTCTTCCTCTACTCCGGTTCGATGTCCACCTCGACGATCGTGGGGGAGCAGGCGGACGGCTGGTTCGCTTATCTGCTGCCGGTCTCCTTCCTGATCTATCTGGTCTCGATGGTCGGCGAGGCGCACCGTGCGCCGTTCGACATGCCGGAGTCCGAGGGCGACCTGGTCGCGGGCTTCCAGACCGAGTACAGCTCGATCAAGTTCGCGATGTTCATGCTGACCGAGTACATCCACGTGGTGACGGTCTCCGCGCTCGCGGTCACCCTCTTCCTGGGCGGCTGGCGGGCCCCGGCGCCGATCTCCACCTGGTGGGAGGGCGCCAACCACGGCTGGTGGCCGATCCTGTGGTTCACCGCCAAGCTCGCCGTGCTGATCTTCTTCTTCATCTGGATCCGCGGCACGCTGCCCCGGGTGCGCTACGACCAGTTCATGAAGCTCGGCTGGAAGGTCCTCATCCCCATCGCGCTGGTGTGGTTCATGCTCGTGGCCACCGTCCGCGCCATGCGCAACGAGGGCTGGGACTACAGCGAGGTCGTCTACTGGGTCGCCGGGACCGCGCTGGCGCTGCTGCTGATCACCTTCGTCGTGGACTTCTTCCGCGGCGGCGAGGAGGAGGAAGCGGAAGAGGCCGCACCGGAAGAGAAGCCGTTCGACCCGATGGCCGGCGGCTTCCCCGTACCGCCGCTGCCAGGACAGACGCTGCCACCGGTGCCACGGCGGCCCTCGCGCGCCGACCGGGACCGGGAGCCGGTCGGTGCCCAGACGGGCGGGCCGTCCACCGCTACTGACGGAACCGAGAGCAAGGGGGCTGACGGTGCCTGAGAACCCCGTGGCCGGCTTCGGCGTGACCTTCAAGGACATGTTCAAGAAGCGGCTGACCGAGCAGTACCCCGAGTACAAGAAGCCGACAGCGCCCCGCTTCCACGGCCGCCACCAGCTCAACCGGCACCCGGACGGGCTGGAGAAGTGCATCGGCTGCGAACTGTGCGCCTGGGCCTGCCCCGCCGACGCGATCTACGTCGAGGGCGCAGACAACACCGACGAGGAGCGCTACTCGCCCGGCGAGCGCTACGGCCGCGTCTACCAGATCAACTATCTGCGCTGCATCCTGTGCGGCCTGTGCGTCGAGGCGTGCCCCACCCGGGCGCTGACCATGACGAACGAGTACGAACTGGCCGACTCCAGCCGCGAGTCCCTCATCTACACCAAGGAGGAGCTGCTCGCCGGCCTGGAGGAGGGCATGGTCGACTCGCCGCACGCCATCTTCCCCGGGATGACCGAGAAGGACTACTACCGCGGCCTGGTCACCGAGGCCGCGCCCGGCACGGTACGGCAGACGCCCACCGACACCGGGGCCCCGCAGGAGTCCGCCGACACCTTCGGCGCCGACGAACCGGCCGCGGCGGGGGACGCCACCTTCGAGGCGGCGCCGCACGGCCCGATGACCCACGGCACGGTGACCAGCAGCGGGGAGGGGGAACGATGACCGAGCTCGCCGCCACTGCCACCTCCACAGGTGAGGCCGTCCAGTTCTGGGTGCTGGGCACGATCGCCGTACTGGGCGGGCTGGGCACGGTGCTGCTGCGCCGGGCGGTGCACAGTGCGCTCTGCCTGGCCGGGACCATGATCATCCTGGCCATCTTCTACCTCGCCAACGGCGCCTACTTCCTGGGCGTCGTCCAGATCGTCGTCTACACCGGCGCGGTCATGATGCTGTTCCTGTTCGTGCTGATGCTCGTCGGCGTCAGCTCGGCGGACTCGCTCAAGGAGACCCTCAAGGGCCAGCGCTGGATGGCGGCGGGCTGCGGCCTCGGGCTCGGCATCCTGCTGATCGCCGGGATCGGCCAGGTCTCGGTGGGCAGCTTCAACGGCCTGGAGGCGGCCAACGCGCAGGGCAACGTCCCGGCGCTCGCCTCGCTGCTGTTCACCAAGTACGTGGTCGCCTTCGAGGTGGTCGGCGCACTGCTGACCGTCGCAGCGGTCGGCGCCACACTGCTCACCCACCGCGAGCGCGTCGAGAAGAACAAGTCCCAGCGCGAGCAGGCCATCGAGCGCGTACGCAGCAAGCAGCTCCCGCCGCTGCCCGCGCCCGGCGTCTACGCCCGGCACAACGCGGTGGACCGCCCCGCGCTGCTGCCCGACGGCTCGCCCTCCGAGCTCAGCGTCAACCCCACGCTGCGCCGCCGCGGCCAGATCCGCGAGGTCAGCGCCGAACAGCTGGCCCGGCTCGCCGCGATCGAGCAGCGCACCGCCGAGTACCACGGCCGTCCCGGCTACCCGGGCCCCAAGGACCCCGGCGAACGCGCCCTCGAACGGGACGCCGCCGCTGACCGCTCGGAGGACCGGCCCCCGAACGGGAGCAACGGCGGGAGCGCCGACGGGAACAGCGCCGGCAACAACGGCGCTACCGAGCGCGAGGAGGCCGCCAAGTGAGCCCGATCAACTACGTCTATCTGGCAGCGCTGCTGTTCACCATCGGCGCCGCCGGAGTCCTCATCCGGCGCAACGCCATCGTGGTGTTCATGTGCATCGAGCTGATGCTGAACGCCGCCAACCTCACGCTGGTCGCCTTCTCCCGGATGCACGGCAATCTCGACGGCCAGATCATGGCGTTCTTCGTCATGGTCGTCGCCGCCGCCGAGGTCGTGGTCGGCCTGGCGATCATCGTCATGCTCTACCGCGCCCGCCACTCGGCCTCGGTCGACGACGCCAGCCTCATGAAGCTTTGACCTCCTCCCCGGGCTGCTGAGGCCCGGGGATCCCTCCCCCTTATGGAAGGAGCGTTAATACCTTGCAGGTTCACGCTGGTTGGCGCTTCGTCGACCGGGCAGCCCCGAGGTCTCCACGCCCTGTGACCGCCGAGCCCGGCGGCCAGTGTGTTCTTCGCTCCGACGGTGTCGGCGTTCTCCTGGTGCCCGCAGGAAGTGCACACGAACACCGCTTGGCTTTTGCGGGAGTTCGCGTCCACGGCCCTGCACTGCGGGCACGTCTGCGACGTGTACGCCGGATTTACGGTGCGCACTACACAGGCGCTTCTGCGTGCTCGATTCCTGATGGCGAGCTCCAAGCCGTGCCAGCCCTTGTCGCGGATGGCACGGTTGAGCCCTGCTTTCGCCGCGACGTTACAGCCGGGCTCGGCGATGGTCCCCGCAGCCGAACGCGTCATGTTGCTGACCTTCAGGTCTTCCAGGACCACAAGCGCCATCCCGTTCGTGACTTCGACCGCGGTACGCGCTTGGAAATCGCGGCGCCGGTCACGCTCCCGTCGACGGATGATGTTGATCTTGGAGATGCACGTGTTTCTGCGTCGGGAACGGGGCTGACAACGGCTGCGCTGTCGCTCCAGGCGCAGCAGACGGCGTCGTTCACCGGGGCTGAGGAACTCTCGGCCGAAGAACTGCCCGTCGCTCGTCGCCACGGCGTGGACCACCCCGCGATCGATGCCGACCCGACCTGTTTCCAGGCTCACTTGCGGCGCGACTTCGCCGGTCTCGACCAGAAACGAGACGCACCACCGAGGTCCGTCCTGACGCAAGGTGACCGAGCGAATATCACCGTCGACCGGCCGGGAGCGGCGGAATCGCACCCAGCCCAGCTTCGGCAGGTAAACGGCCGACCAACGGCGGTTCAGCTTGCGGATCGGGTTCCCGCCTTGTGGAAACCGAAAGGAGGGACGCCAGTGGTTCCTTCCAGCCTTCGCTCGCCATCGCACCCTGGCCGGGCCATGCCGCGCACATGCGATGTCGAGGTCGCGCAGAACCTGCTGGAGAACCTGCGACTGAGGGGCTTTGAGCCAGCCGAACTCGCGCTTTGCCGCTGTCAGTTCCGCGCACTGTGCCGCGAATCCAATGAACGACCCCCGTTGTCGATAGCAGCGTCGCTGTTCCAGGGCGGTGTTCCACACGATGCGGCATACACCCGCCCATTCATCGGTCAGCAGGGATTGCGAAGGAGTCAGCTCAGCTTGGTACGAGCGGCCCTCAAGCACAGTGCATCACCTCTCAGCACGCCACAGGCATCGTATTCCGCTGCACTGACAGAGCGACGAGACCGGCGAATCAATCCAGTTGGGACACCACATAGGGGTCAGGGGTCCGTTCGCCAGGAAGAGGTAAGGGGTACGAACCAGTGGAGTCAATGATCGGACTGCTCGTCGGGGTGCCCCTGCTCGGAGCCGCCGTGCTGTTGTGCGGCGGGCGGCGCCTGGACCGTTCCGGGCACTGGGTGGGGACGCTGCTGGCCGCGGTGTCCTTCGCGATCGGCGCGGCGCTGTTCGCCTCCATGCTGGGGGAGAGCGCCGGGAGCCGGGCCATGCACAGCAAGCTGTTCTCCTGGGTGCCGGTGGAGGGCTTCCAGGCCGATGTGGCCTTCCAGCTCGACCAGTTGTCGATGACGTTCGTCCTGCTGATCACCGGCGTGGGCACGCTCATCCACCTCTACTCGGTCGGCTACATGGAGCACGACCCGGCGCGTCGGCGCTTCTTCGGCTATCTCAATCTGTTCCTGGCGGCGATGCTGCTGCTCGTCCTCGCCGACAACTATCTGCTGTTGTACGTCGGCTGGGAGGGCGTGGGTCTCGCCTCGTATCTGCTGATCGGGTTCTGGCAGCACAAGCCGACGGCGGCGACCGCGGCGAAGAAGGCGTTCATCGTCAACCGGGTCGGTGATGCGGGCCTGGCCATCGCCATCTTCCTGATGTTCACCACCTTCGGCAGCTTCGCCTTCGCGCCCGTCCTCTCCTCCGCCGGTGACGCGAGCGAGGGCAAGCTGACGGCGATCGGGCTGATGCTGCTGCTGGCGGCGTGCGGCAAGTCGGCGCAGGTGCCGCTCCAGTCCTGGCTGGGTGACGCGATGGAGGGCCCGACTCCGGTCTCGGCCCTGATCCACGCGGCGACGATGGTGACCGCGGGCGTCTATCTGATCACCCGCTCCGGCGCCATCTTCAACGGCGCTCCGGACGCGCAGCTGGTGGTGGTCGTGGTCGGCGGCGTCACGCTGCTGTTCGGTGCGATCGTCGGTTGTGCGAAGGACGACATCAAGAAGGCCCTGGCGGGCTCGACCATGTCGCAGATCGGCTACATGATCCTTGCCGCGGGCCTGGGCCCGATCGGCTACGCCTTCGCCATCATGCACCTGGTCACCCACGGCTTCTTCAAGGCCGGGCTCTTCCTCGGTGCCGGCTCGGTGATGCACGGCATGAACGACGAGGTCGACATGCGGCGGTACGGCGGGCTGCGCAAGTACATGCCCGTCACCTTCGTGACGTTCGGGCTCGGCTATCTGGCCATCATCGGCTTCCCCGGCCTGTCCGGGTTCTTCTCCAAGGACCAGATCATCGAGGCCGCCTTCGCCAAGGGCGGCACCGAGGGCTGGATCCTGGGCGCTGTCACCCTGCTGGGCGCGGCGATCACCGCGTACTACATGACGCGCGTGATGCTGATGACCTTCTTCGGCGAGGAGCGCTGGCGCCAGGCGCCCACCCCCTCACCGGCCGAGCCGGACGTGGAGCCCGCCGCCGAGACGCGGGGCGAGCACGCCGAGCCGCATCCGCACGAGTCCCCGAAGGTCATGACGATCCCGATGATCGTGCTGGCCTTCGGTTCCGTCTTCGCGGGCGGCATCTTCAAGGCGGGCGAGTCGTTCGTGAACTGGCTGGAGCCGGTGACGGCTTTCGAGCACGGGCACTCCCCGGTCTCGGCCTCCGCCGTGACGGCCGCGACCGTCGTCTCGCTGGTCATCGGCGTGGGCGCGGCCTGGTTCCAGTACGGACGCAAGCCGGTGCCGGTCGTCGCCCCGCGCGGCAATCTGCTCACCAGGGCGGCCCGCCGCGATCTGCTCCAGGACGACTTCAACCATGTGGTGCTGGTCAGCGGGGGTACGCATCTGACCCGCAGCCTGGTCTACGTCGACCACAAGGTCGTCGACGGCGCCGTCAACGGCACCGCGGCCACCTTCGGCGGCCTCTCCGGGCGGCTGCGGCGGCTCCAGAACGGTTTCGCCCGCTCCTACGCGGTCTCGATGTTCGGCGGCGCGGCAGTGCTGATCGCCGCGACCCTGCTGATGAGGGCGGTCTGATTCATGTCTTTTCCTCTGCTGACGGTCACGGCAGCGCTGCCCGCCGTCGGGGCCGTTGCCACCGCCGCCGTACCGGCGGCCAAGCGCACCGCCGCCAAGTGGCTGGCGCTGCTGTTCTCGCTGGCCACGCTGGTGTCGGCGGGTGTGGTGCTGGCCCGCTTCGACCCGGGCGGCGCCCGCTATCAGCTGACCGAATCGCACGCGTGGATCTCCGACTTCGGGGTCCGGTACGAGCTGGGCGTCGACGGAATCGGCGCCGCGCTGATGGCGCTGACGGCGCTGCTGATCCCGTTCGTCATCGGCGCCGGCTGGCACGACGCCGACCAGGTGGAAGAGGAGAGCCCCAACCGCAGGTGGCGGCCCACCCAGGGGTTCTTCGCGCTGATCCTCGCGGTCGAGGCGATGGTGCTGGTCTCCTTCGCCGCCACCGACGTCTTCCTCTTCTACATCTTCTTCGAGGCCATGCTCATCCCGATGTACTTCCTCATCGGCGGCTTCGGGGACCGGGCGCACGCGGCCGGTGAGGAAGAGGGCGCCAAGCAGCGCTCGTACGCTGCGGTGAAGTTCCTGCTCTACAACCTGGCCGGCGGGCTGGTGATGCTGGCCGCCGTCATCGGGCTGTTCGTGGTCAGCTCGGACAGCCTGGGCGAGGGCACCTTCTCGCTGCCGGAGCTGCTGAAGGCCCGCGCCAGCGGCGATCTGACGATGTCGACGGCCACCGAACGGCTGCTGTTCCTCGGCTTCTTCGTCGCCTTCGCCATCAAGGCCCCGCTGTGGCCGCTGCACACCTGGCTGCCCAACGCGATGGGGGAGGCCACGGCGCCGATCGCGGTGCTGATCACGGCGGTCGTCGACAAGGTCGGCACCTTCGCGATGCTCCGCTTCTGCCTGGGCCTGTTCCCGAACGCCAGCCACTGGGCCACCCCGGTGGTGCTCGGCCTGGCGCTGGTGAGCGTGTTGTACGGGGCGCTGCTGGCGGTCGGCCAGCGGGACATCAAGCGGCTGGTGGCGTACGCCTCCATCTCGCACTTCGGCTTCATCATCCTGGGCGTCTTCGCGATGACCAGCCAGGGCCAGGGCGGTGCCACGCTCTACATGGTCTTCCACGGCATCTCGACCGCCGCGCTGATGCTGGTGGCGGGCTTCCTGATCTCGCGCCGCGGCTCGCGTCTGATCGCGGACTACGGCGGAGTGCAGAAGGTCGCGCCCGTGCTGGCGGGCACGTTCCTGGTGGGCGGTCTGGCGACGCTCTCGCTGCCGGGTCTTGCGCCGTTCGTCAGTGAATTCCTGGTGCTGGTGGGCACGTTCAGCCGCTATCCGGCGGCCGGGATCATCGCCACCGCCGGAATAATCCTCGCGGCGCTGTACGTGCTGGTGCTCTACCAGCGCACGATGACCGGCCCGGTGCGCAAGCCGGAGATCGAGAAGATGCCGGACCTGAGGGTGCGGGAACTGGCCGTGGTGGCACCGCTGGTGGCGCTGCTGCTGTTCCTCGGCATCTTCCCCAAGCCGCTCAGCGAGATCGTGAACCCCGCGGTGGAGCACACGCTTTCGGACGTACAGAAGAAGGACCCCGAGCCGCAGCATCCCGTCGCCGACCACAACGCGTGGTTCGACTACAAGCCGGCCGGACACGGCGGAGGTGACCACGAGTGACAGGCATCACAGACCTGGCGTCGGCGGGAGGCGCTTCCGGGGCATCCGGCGTCCCCAGCCTGTGGACGCTGGCGGCGGGAGCGGCCGGCGCGGGCGACAAGCTCCAGGCCCCCAGCATCGAGTACGGGAAGCTCTCCCCGGTGCTGATCGTGCTCGGCGCCGCCGCGCTCGGCGTGGTGATCGACGCGTTCGCGCCGCGCAAGGCCCGCTACGGCGCTCAGCTGTTCGTCGTACTGGCCGGGCTGGCCGCCGCGTTCGCCGCCGTCATCGGGCTCGCGGCCAGCGGCGTCGGCTCCAGCAAGGCGCAGATCGCCGGTATGGGCGCGCTCGCCATCGACGGGCCGACGCTCTTCCTGCAGGGCACCCTGCTGCTGGTGGGCATCGTGGGCGCCTTCACCTTCGCCGAGCGCAGGCTGGAGCCGGCCGCGCACGGCAGCCGGGTGGACTCCTTCGCGGCACAGCCCGCCTCGGTGCCCGGCGGTGAGGGCGAGCGGGAGGCGGTCAAGGCCGGCTGGACGACCACCGAGGTCTTCCCGCTGCTGATGTTCGCGGTCGGCGGCATGATGCTCTTCCCCGCCGCCAACGACCTGCTGACCCTCTTCATCGCGCTGGAGGTCTTCTCCCTCCCGCTGTATCTGCTGTGCGCGCTGGCGCGCCGCAGGCGGCTGCTGTCGCAGGAGGCCGCGGTCAAGTACTTCCTGCTGGGCGCGTTCTCCTCGGCGTTCCTGCTGTTCGGCACCGCGCTGCTGTACGGCTACGCGGGCACCGTCAACTACTCGGGCATCGCCCGCGTGGTCTCGGGCGCCGACGCGGTCAGCGATCCGGTGCTGGCCGACACCACGGGGAACGACGCGCTGCTGCTGATCGGCGGTGCGCTGGTGGTGATGGGGCTGCTCTTCAAGGTCGGCGCCGTCCCCTTCCACATGTGGACCCCGGACGTCTACCAGGGCGCGCCCACGCCGGTGACCGGATTCATGGCGGCGGCCACCAAGGTGGCGGCCTTCGGCGCGCTGCTGCGGCTGCTGTACGTGGTGCTGCCGGGGCTGCGCTGGGACTGGCGCCCGGTGATGTGGGGCGTGGCGATCCTGACGATGCTGGGCGGCGCCGTGGTGGCCATCACCCAGACGGACATCAAGCGGCTGCTGGCCTACTCCTCTATCGCGCACGCCGGGTTCCTGCTGGCAGGTGTCATCGCCACCTCGGAGGACGGCATCTCCTCGGTGCTGTTCTACCTGGGCGCCTACTCGTTCGTGACGCTGGGCGCCTTCGCGGTGGTCACGCTGGTGCGGGACGCGGGCGGCGAGGCGACGCATCTGTCCAAGTGGGCGGGGCTGGGGCGGCGTTCGCCGTTGCTGGCCGCCGTATTCGCTGTCTTTCTGCTGGCGTTCGCGGGTATCCCTCTAACGTCCGGTTTCGCGGGGAAGTTCGCGGTGTTCAAGGCGGCGGCCGAGGGCGGAGCGGGCGCGCTGGTCGTGGTCGGTGTGATCGCCTCGGCCATCGCGGCCTTCTTCTACCTGCGGGTCATCGTGCTGATGTTCTTCAGCGAGCCGCAGGCCGACGGGCCGAGCGTGGCGGTGCCGAGCGTCATGACGACCTCCGCCATCGCGCTGGGCGTGGTGGTCACGGTCGTGCTCGGTGTGGCGCCGCAGTACTTCCTGGATCTGGCGGGTCAAGCGGGGGTGTTCGTACGGTGAATCCACAACGAGCCATACAGCGCACCCGACATGCTCACCGTTCCGCTTCGTAGCGGGGCCGGAAGCAATGCTCACCAGGAGGCCGCCAGAGACCCACGAGGGGGACTCTGGCGGCCTCTTGTGAAGTTACGGTGACAACAAGTGCGCTGAAACGGTAGGAATTTCTGGCATGGGCTGTGTGATTCTCCGTCGTGAGAACGGCGGTTACGAGGGGAAGCAGGGCGGGATCTTCACCGAGGGCGTCTCAGCCCAGTCGGTGGGTGCGAAGGGACTGTGTCTGCACGTCCTGCACATCCCGGCGAACTCCCGGGGCGAGCCTCATCTGCACGCGGGCCACGAGTCGGCGATATACGTCGTCAGTGGCGCGCACGAGATCTGGCACGGGGAGGACCTCTCGAACCGCGACACCCTCAACCCGGGCGACATGGTGTACGTCCCGGCCAACATGCCGCACATGCCGGTCACCGGCGAGGAGCCCGTCACCGTCGTGGTGGCGCGCACCGACCCCAACGAGCAGGAGTCGGTGCACCTGATCTCGCCGCGCGACCCCTGAAGAGAAGAGCGCGACGACGGCGAGGACCCCGGGGTCCCGGGGCCCTCGCCGTCACGGCTGCCCGGGGCTCAGTTCCCGGGGTACTCCCGCACCTTGCCGGGCTCTTCGGTGACCTTCTTCAGCTTGTCCTTGAGGCCGGGCACGTCGTCCAGTTCGCCGGGGTCCTTGGGAAGCTTCGCGGGAGCGTCGGCGACCTTGGTGTAGGTGTCCGTGCTGCCGCCGTTCCAGGCGACCTTCAGCATCTTGGCCGACACCTTCTCGACCTTGCCGTTGGTGCGCTCCTCGCCGACGCCGGCGGGGCACTTGAGCATGAGGGACTTGTCTGCGCCCGCCTCGGTGACGCGGCCGTCGCACATCTTCTTGTCCCGCAGCAGGGAGACCGCGTCGCCGACCACGGTCAGCGTCATCTTCTCGCCGTCCGCCTGCGCCGACCACACGCCGGGCAACTGCCCCTTGCCCGCGGGCTGCTCGCTCGGGGTGGGCTCGGCGGAGTTCTTCTTCTCCGCCTTCGGCTTCTCGTCCTTCTTGCCATCGTCGCTGCTGCCGCAGCCGCTCACCAGGAGCCCGATCGCCGCCGCCGCGGCCACTGCCCCCGTCATCCGCGCTGACGTGCGCACTTCCCCTCCTCGGTCGAGTGCCCTGGTTCCTTCCGCAGGGTCACGTCAACCTAGCAGGGGAGTGTGGCGGGCCGGTCCCCGGCCGGTTGCGGGCCGGTCAGAAGGGGTCTTCGGCGGACGGGAAGTCCGAGGGGGAGTCCGGCTTGGTCCGCCGGTGCGGGCCCCCGTACTTCTGGAGTTCGGTGGTTCTGCCGTTGCTCCAGGCGACGGTCATGTTCTTGGCGGAGGAGCTCTTGATGACTCCGTGTGTGTAGCTCTTCTTGCCCTCGGTGCAGCTGAGGTCGATGGTCTTGCCGCTCAGGGTGCCTTTGCAGTGGCCCGGGATGATCATGTCGACGCTGTTGTCCGAACCGACATCGAAGACGACGGAGTCGCCCTCCACATCGGGCGCTGTGGACCAGGACCCGGCCACGGCTGTGGGGTCCACGGAGCCGCCGTCCGCGCCGCCGTCCTCGCCCGTCGGGGGGCCGTCGCCGCCGGGCTCGTCGTCCAGGTCGGGCCGCTTGTCGCCGGGGTCGGGGACGTCGAAGCCGCCCTTGGCCCCGCTCTCCTTCCCGTCCCCCTTGCCGTCGTCGTCGTCACTGCCGCAGCCGCCCACCAGCAGCACGATCGCTGCCGCCGCGGCGACCGCCCCCGTTCTCCGTGCTGACGTGCGCACGTCCTTCCCCCTCCGTCGGTCGGCTCGCCCCGCCGCACCCATCGGCAGGGCAACGTCAAGCTAGCAACGACACCGACCCGCATACGCCGCAAAATGGAGTGATCCGGACGCAGGTTGGCGCTGAGTGCGAAGCCGGAAGTGCTGGGAAGCGCTAAGCGGAGGCTCAGCTACCCACAGGCCTGGCCACCGATGTCGGCGGCGCGGCCTATGGTGGCGGGCATGCTTCAGGAGAGTGCCGGGGGAGCCGGCGGGACGTCCGAGACGGCGGCGCTGCGCGTCCTGCGCAGGGTCTTCGGTTACGGCGCGTTCCGCGGGCAGCAGGAAGCCGCCATCGAGCACGTCATCCGCGGCGGCGACGCGGTGGTGCTGATGCCGACCGGCGGCGGCAAGTCGCTCTGCTATCAGATCCCGGCCCTGGTCAGACCGGGTACGGGCGTGGTGATCTCGCCCCTCATCGCCCTGATGCAGGACCAGGTGGACGCGCTGCGGGCGCTGGGCGTACGCGCCGGGTTCCTCAACTCCACGCTCGACCTCGACCAGCGGCGGGTCGTGGAGGCCGAGTTCCTGGCCGGCGAGCTCGACCTGCTCTACATCGCGCCGGAGCGGCTGCGCCTGGAGACGACGACGGCACTGCTGGAGCGCGGCAAGGTGTCGGTCTTCGCGATCGACGAGGCGCACTGCGTCGCTCAATGGGGCCACGACTTCCGCCCCGACTATCTGAACCTGTCGATGCTCGGCGAGCGCTGGCCCGGCGTACCGCGCATCGCACTGACGGCCACCGCCACCCGCGCCACCCACCGCGAAATCGTCCAGCGGCTCGGCCTGGGCGGCGCGCGGGACTTCGTGGCCAGCTTCGACCGGCCCAACGTCCAGTACCGCATCGTGCCCAAGCGGGACCCGAAGAAGCAGCTGCTGCGCTTCCTCAAGGAGGAGCATCAGGGCGACGCGGGCATCGTCTACTGCCTGTCGCGGAACGCGGTGGAGCGCACAGCCCAGTTCCTGTGCGACAACGGCATCGAGGCGGTGCCCTACCACGCAGGGCTGGACGCGGGCACCCGCGCCGCGCACCAGTCGCGTTTTCTGCGCGAGGAGGGCCTGGTCGTGGTGGCCACGATCGCCTTCGGCATGGGCATCGACAAGCCGGACGTACGCTTCGTCGCGCACCTGGAGCTGCCCAAGTCGGTCGAGGGCTACTACCAGGAGACGGGCCGTGCCGGGCGGGACGGCCTGCCGTCCACCGCCTGGCTCGCCTACGGCCTCCAGGACGTCGTCCAGCAGCGCAAGCTGATCGAGAGCGGCGAGGGAGACGCTGCCTTCCAGCGCAGGGCGCGGACGCATCTGGACGCGATGCTCTCGCTGTGCGAGACGGTCAGCTGCCGGCGCGGACAGCTGCTCACCTACTTCGGCCAGGAGCCGGAGGAGGGCGCCGCCGAGAGCTCGTGCGGCAACTGCGACACCTGCCTGACCCCACCTGAGTCCTGGGACGGCACCGTCCCCGCGCAGAAGGTGCTCTCCACCGTCGTACGGCTCAAGAGGGAGCGCGGCCAGAAGTTCGGTTCGGGCCAGCTGGTGGACATCCTGCTGGGCCGCAGGACCGCCAAGGTCATCCAGTTCGACCACGACGCGCTCTCGGTCTTCGGCGTCGGCACCGAGCTGGGCGAGGCCGAATGGCGCGGCGTCATCCGCCAGTTGATCGCCCAGGGGCTGCTGGAGATCGAGGGCGAGCACGGCACGCTGGTGCTCACCGACGCGAGCGCCACGGTGCTGCGCGGCGAGCGGGAGGTGCGGCTGCGCAAGGACCCGGCACCGGCGAAGGTGCCGCGCCAGACCGCCGAGGGCTCCCGCTCGCGGGGCGGGAGCGGGAAGAGCGCTGCGCCCGTGGACCTCCCCGCCGAGGCCCAGCCGCTCTTCGAGGCGCTGCGCGCCTGGCGCCTCGAGCAGGCCCGCGAACAGGGCGTTCCGCCGTACATCGTCTTCCACGACTCGACGCTCCGCGAGATTGCGCTCCAGCGCCCCGGCACCATGGAAGAGCTGGGCACCATCCCGGGCGTCGGCGAGAAGAAGCTCTCCAATTACGGAGAGGGGGTGCTGGCCGCCCTCGCGGGGTGACGCGCCCCGTCAGGGGCGCGGGGAACTGCGCGACCAGCCACGACGTGCCCTGCAGGCCGCAGACAACGGTCAGGGGCACCCCCTCCCCGGAAAGGCGTGCACCAAGGGAGGGGGTGCCAAGGCGGCGCCCTCACTTATTCGCTGGGGAGAACCCTCCCCCGCACCTCGCCCAACCCGATCCGGCCCCCGCCAGGGCCAGGCGCCCAAGCGGTCAGCGTCACCTCGTCACCGTCTTCAAGAAAGGCCCGCTCACCCTCAGGAAGGGTGAGCGGCTCTCGCCCGCCCCAGGTCAGCTCCAACAGCGACCCGCGCTGCTTGTGCTCGGGCCCGCTCACGGTGCCGGACGCGTACAGATCACCCGTACGCAGCGAAGCCCCGTTCACCGTCATATGGGCGAGCTGCTGCGCCGCCGTCCAGTACATGGTGGCGAACGGCGGCTCCGCGATGACGTGCCCGTTCAGCTCCACCGTGATCCGCAGATCGAGGCCGCCGGGCTCGACCTCCTCCGCCGCGTCGTCCAGATACGGCAGCAGCGGGAAGTCCCGCTGCGGCGGCGCCACCCGCGCGGCGTCCAGCGCGTCCAGCGGAGTGATCCACGGCGAGACGGAGGTGGCGAACGACTTGCCCAGGAAGGGACCCAGCGGCACGTACTCCCACGCCTGGATGTCCCGCGCAGACCAGTCGTTCAGCAGCGTCACCCCGAACACATGGTCGCGGAATCCGGCCAGCCCCACCGGGCGGCCCAGCTCGCTCGGGGTGCCGACGACGAAGCCGACCTCCGCCTCGATGTCCAGCCGCCGCGAGGGTCCGAAGACGGGCACCGGCTCGTTCGGGGGCTTGCGCTGTCCCTGGGGGCGCACCACGGGCGTACCCGAGACGACGACGGTGCCCGCGCGCCCGTGGTAACCGATCGGGAGATGCTTCCAGTTGGGGGTGAGCGCTTCACCGTCGGGGCGGAAGATCCGGCCGACGTTGGTGGCGTGGTGCTCGCTGGCGTAGAAGTCGACGTAGTCGGCGACCTCGAACGGGAGGTGCAGCTGGACGCCGGACAGCGGCAGCAGATGGCGGGCCGTGGTCTCGCGGAGCGCTTCGTCGGTCAGCCAGCCGCGCAGCTCAGCGCGTACCTCCTGCCAGACGGGCCGGCCGGCGGCCAGCAGTGGGTTGAGCGAGGGCGCTCGCAGCACCTCGGCATGGGCCGAGCCGAAGGCGGCGGCAGCCGCGCCCACGTCGAGCACGTCGTCGCCGAACCGGACGCCGAGCCGGCGGTGGCCGGGCCGGTCCGGAGTGCTGAAGACGCCGTACGGAAGGTTGTCCGGGCCGAAAAGGGCACTGTCACTCATGAGGGTCAGGCTATGTGCCGGATGCCTGCCCCGGCCCTACCGATTCGGCCCTTGCCCGCTGCCCGGGACATACCGGCATGCCGCGACAAGAGTGGTCTGCTGGGCAGGCGCCGACCGTGATCGTTATGTGACCGGTTACGCTGCCACAGGAGGGTGCGCTCGCAGGCGGGTGCATCCGGCCAGGAAACCGCGAACCAGGCACCACCAGCAGACGTACAGCACAAGAAGACAGCACAAGAAGACACCACCGGCCAGACACTCAGGGCAGACAGCAGCGGACAGCCGCGGACAGCGGCGGACGCCGAGAAGAACCCGTTCCGTTCGTTCCACGTACGCAGACAGGAGTACCCCTCGTGACCGTCGTCGGGCCCTTCGGGCTGAGCGTGCGGGACCAGGCTGTCGAAGCCGATGTCCTGGCCGGGTTGGCGGCCGTCGAGGAGGGCCTCATCGAGGCCACCAAGAGCGACGTGCCCTTCATAACGGAGGCGGCGCAGCACCTCGTGCGGGCCGGTGGCAAACGGTTCCGGCCACTGCTGGTGATGCTCGGCGCCCAGTTCGGCGACCCGCACGCGCCCGGTGTCGTCCCCGCCGCCGTGGTCGTGGAGCTGACCCATCTCGCCACGCTCTACCACGACGACGTGATGGACGAGGCCGATGTGCGGCGCGGGGTGCCCAGCGCCAACGCCAACTGGGACAACTCCGTCGCCGTCCTCACCGGCGACTTCCTCTTCTCCCGCGCCTCGCACATACTGGCCGACCTCGGCCCCGAAGCGGTCCGGATCCAGGCCCAGGCGTTCGAACGGCTCGTCACCGGCCAGATCTTGGAGACCGCGGGCCCCGCGGACGGCCACGACGCCATCGACCACTACCTCGAGGTGATCGCGGGCAAGACCGGCTCGCTGATCGCCGTCGCCGGCCGCTTCGGCGCGATGATGTCCGGCGCCGACGAGCGGACCGTCTCGGTGCTCACCCAGTACGGCGAACGCATCGGTGTCGCCTTCCAGCTCGCCGACGACGTCCTCGACATCGCCAGCGACGAACACGAGTCCGGCAAGACCCCCGGCACCGATCTGCGGGAGGGCATCGCCACCCTGCCGGTGCTCTATCTGCGCGCACGTGCGGCGAGCCCGGAGGGCACCCGCGAGGACCGCGAGCTGTGCGCGCTGCTCGAAGGGGACCTCGGCGACGACGGACGGCTCGACGAGGCGCTGGCCGCGCTGCGCGTCCACCCCGCGCTGGAGCAGGCCCGTCGCGCCACCGTGCGGTACGCCGACGAGGCCCGCGAGATGCTGGCTCCGCTGCCCGACAACCCCGCCAAGACCGCCCTGGCCGGGCTGTGCACGGCGGTGGTGGACCGCGCGGGCTGACGCCGGACCAGGGGAGGGCTGCCACCTCCTGCTTCCTCTCCTTTTTCCCTCTCCCTCCCTCCCCACTTCGCGGACTTACGGGCCGAACTGCGGCGACCGCGTGACGAGATGACCCCGAGCCACCTCCGGGGACTGCCAACCCGCAGGCGGAGGTCCGTCATCCCGGGGGAGTAGCGGAATGTGCCTCCCTCGGCTGACGCGGGACGGTGCGGGATTTGGTGCTATGGAAACACCCACCCAACACCGATTCGGGTGAGAATGGCGGCAAGGGGTGGACGAGTGCGACCTTGCAGCCGCCGCCGATCACGGAGGTAGGACAGACAGATGGCACAGATCCAACCGAGGAAGCTCCGGCGCAAGTCGGTCCGGTACGGCGTACCGGTCGCCGTTGCCGGAGTCGCCGCCGCGACCGTCGGCCTGGTGCCCGCGCTCGCCAGCACGGGCGACCCCGACCTGCCGAAGATCAGCGCGGAGGACCTGGTCGCGAAGGTGGCCAAGTCCGACGTGGAGCACATGTCCGGCACCGTCAAAGTGAGCACCGACCTCGGTCTGCCCTCCCTCCCCGGCGGCGGCAGCGGCGGGGGCGGTGGCTTCGGCGGCGGCCCGCACGGCTCCGACGGGGGCGAGGGCAAGGACGGCAAGGGGGACGCGGCGGACGCCTCCCCGGACAAGAAGCTGTCCGAGCTGGCCTCCGGCGAGCACACGCTGCGCTTCGCCGCTGACGGCCCCGACAAGCAGCGCGTCTCGGTCATGGAGGACGCGGCCGAGTACAGCATGGTGCACAACGGGCGCGACCTGTGGGCGTACGACAGCGGCAGCAACACCGCCTGGCACGCCAAGGCGCCCAAGGATGCCAAGGGCGCCAAGGGCGGGCACGGCAAGTCCGCCGAGCGGTGGCAGGGCAAGAAGCCCGACGCCGTCACCCCGCAGCAGGCCGCGAAGCAGGCCCTCAAGGCAGTCGGCAAGTCCACCTCCGTGACCGTGGACGGCACCGCGAAGGTCGCCGGGCGCGACGCCTACCAGCTGCTCATCAAGCCCAAGGGCGCATCGGACTCCACCATCGAGTCGGTGCGCATAGCGGTGGACGCGGACAACGGTGTGCCGCTGAAGTTCACGCTCAACGCGAAGGGCGGCGACAAGCCGGCCATCGATGTGGCGTACACAAAGGTGGACTTCGGCAAGCCGGACGCGAGCAGCTTCGACTTCACCCCGCCCAAGGGCACCAAGGTCACCGAGGCGAAGCCGCATGAGAGCGCGGGCGTCGGCCACCGGGCCCCGGAGGGGCTCACCGGGCTCTCGGGCTCCGGCCTGGAGGTCGTCAACAAGTCCGCGAGCGACTGGGGCAAGGTGGCCAGGCTGGACACCGGAATGCCCGGCGGACTCGGCGGCAAGCAGTCCGACGGGGACGCCGCTCAGATGCTGGACAAGTTCACGGACAAGGTCCATGGCGACTTCGGCACCGGCCGGGTCTTCAGCACCCGGCTGGTGAACGCCCTGATGACCGACGACGGGAAGGTCTACGTCGGCGCCGTCACCAAGGACGGGCTGGTCAAGGCCGCCAACCAGGACCGGGCAGCCAAGTAGGCGAGACCGCCGACTGCAAAGACCGCTGCCGACGACGGAGAAGGACTGACCAGGACAGGGAAGGGCAGGGAAGGGGGCATATGACCGAGCCGACCGCCGCACCAGAGGACGACAGCGCGGTGATCTCGACCCAAGGGCTCACCAAGCGCTATCGCGGTGGCCAGCTCGCCGTCGATGCCCTCGACCTGTCCGTCCCGCGCGGCAGCGTCTTCGGCTTCCTCGGGCCCAACGGCTCGGGCAAGACCACCACCATCCGGATGCTGCTCGGCCTCATCGAGCCCAGCGGCGGCACCGCCCGCCTGCTGGGCGAGCCGATGCCGGGCTCGGCCCGGCGGGTACTGCCCAGGGTGGGCGCCCTCATCGAGGGTCCCGCGCTCTACGGCTTCCTCTCCGGGCGGGAGAACCTGCTGCGCTACGACGCGGCCGACCCCACCGCCGACCCCCGCACCCGCGCGGCCCGCGTGGAGACGGCGCTGGAACGCGTCGGTCTGGCCGCGGCCGCGGGCAAGAAGGCGCGGGCCTACTCGCTGGGCATGAAGCAGCGCCTGGGCCTGGCCGCCGCGCTGCTCCAGCCGAGGGAACTGCTCGTGCTGGACGAGCCGACCAACGGACTCGATCCGCAGGGCATGCGGGAGATCCGGGCGCTGGTGCGGGAGTTGGCGGGCGACGGCAGCACCGTCTTCCTCTCCTCCCACCTGCTGGACGAGATCGAGCAGGTCTGCACGCACACGGCCGTCATGCACCGCGGCCGGCTCGTCACCCAGGGAACCGTCGCCGAGATGTCCGCGGGCGCCCGGGGCAGGCTGGCCGTCACCACCCCCGATCCGGGCGAGGCGGCGCGGGTGCTGAAGGAGCGCGGCGTCTCCGATCTGGTCACCGACGGCGAAGAACTGACCGGCGATCCGCCGCCCGGCGACCTCGCCGAGCTCAACGCGGCCCTCGTCCGGGCCGGC
Source organism: Streptomyces oryzae (assembly GCF_017676365.1). Taxonomy (GTDB): domain Bacteria; phylum Actinomycetota; class Actinomycetes; order Streptomycetales; family Streptomycetaceae; genus Streptomyces; species Streptomyces oryzae. The sequence goes on along the minus strand of NZ_JADKMA010000052.1, from coordinate 7,362 downwards.
GTGCGGGTCCGCGCCTTCGGCGTGCGGCGTGCTTCGCTGGAGGACGTGTTCGTCTCGCTCACCGGGGAGGGCTTCGATGTCGCAGGCTGAGGCGGCCGAGCCGGCGTACGACGGACGACCGGCAGCCGCACCTCCCGACGTACGCCCGCTGTGGGCGCTGGGGCTGTTCCGCAGCGAACTGCTCGTCACCTTCCGGCGGTGGCGCACCCTCGCACTGCTGGCGGTGCTGGCGGCCGTGCCGGTCGTCGTCGGCATCGCCGTGAAGGCCGAGACGAGCGACGGCGGCTCGATCGGGGGCGGCGGGGGAGAGGGCCCGGCTTTCATCTCCCAGATCACCAACAACGGGCTGTTCCTGGTCTTCACCTCGCTGGCCGCCACGCTGCCGTTCTTCCTGCCGATGACGGTCGGTGTGGTGGCCGGGGACGCCGTGGCAGGAGAGGCCAGTGCGGGCACCTTGCGCTATCTCCTGGTCGCCCCGGCGGGCCGGACCCGGCTGCTGCTGGCCAAGCTGACCACGGTGCTGGTCTTCTGTCTGGCGGCAACCCTGACCGTGGCCCTCTCCGCACTGGTAACCGGTGCGCTGCTCTTCCCCACCGGAGAGGTCACCCTGCTCTCGGGCACCACCGTCTCCTTCGGCGAGGGGCTGCTGCGCGCCCTGGCCATCGCCGCGGTGGTCGCCCTCAGCCTGCTCGGCCTGGCGGCGCTCGGCCTGTTCATCTCCACCCTCACCAACAGCGGTATCGCCGCCATGGCCGCCACGGTGGGGCTGCTGATCACGGTGCAGATCGTCAACGCCATCCCGCAGCTGGACGAGTTCCACCCGTTCCTGTTCCCCAACTACTGGCTGAGCTTCGCCGACCTGCTACGGGATCCGATCTACTGGGGCGACCTCCTGAAGAACCTCGGCCTCCAGGCGCTCTACGCCGCCGTCTTCGGCTCCGCCGCGTGGGCGAGGTTCAACAATCGGGACGTCACGGCATAGGGACTGCCCAAGCGCAGCGAGGGAGACGCGCCCCGAAGGGGCGCGGGGAACTGCGCGACCAGCCACAAACAACCCGCAGTCCGCAGCGGGCAGCAAGGGGCACCCCCTCACCGGTCGACCGACTCCGCGACGGGCGGCTCCGCAAGGGCGGCCTCCGCGGCAGCGGTCTCCGCAGCCCGCAACGCGGCACGCCCGCGCCGGGCGTGCCGCAACGCGTCCCAGGTGAGAACCGCGAGCGCCACCCACACCAGGCCGAACCCGGCGAAGCGCTCCGGCGGCATCTCCTCGTGGAAGACGGTCAGCCCCAGAACGAACATGAAGGCGGGGGCCAGATACTGCAGCAGCCCAATCGTGGACAGCGGCAGCCGCACCGCGGCGCTGCCGAAGAAGATCAGCGGCAGCGCGGTTGCCACCCCGGCGCAGGCCAGCAGCAGCGCGTTGCCGGGTCCGTCGGAGACGAAAGAGGACTCGCCGCGCGAGCCGAGGTAGATCAGAAAGCCGAGCGCGGGCAGGAACTGCACCGCGGTCTCCGCGCTGAAGCCCTCCACGCCGTCCAGCTTGACGTGCTTCTTGATCAGGCCGTACGTCGCGAAGCTGAACGCCAGGCAGAGGGAGAGCCAGGGCAGCTTGCCGTAGGCGACGGTCATCACCACGACAGCCGCCGCACCGATGGCGACGGCGGCCCACTGGGCGACGCGCAGCCGCTCCCGTAGCAACAGGACGCCGAAGGCTATGGAGACCAGGGGGTTGATGAAGTAGCCCAGGGAGGATTCGAGCACCCGGTCGACGCTGACGGCCCAGATGAACAGCCCCCAGTTGACGGAGATCACCGCCGAGGCCAGCACCACCAGCCCCAGCTTCTTCGGCTGGCGCACCAGCGCGCTCACCCACGACCAGCGGCGCAGCAGCGCGACGATCACCAGCGCGGTCGGCAGCGACCAGACCATACGGTGGGCGAGCACTTCCCCGGCACCGACGTCGGCGAGCGCGTGCCAGTACAGGGGCAGCAGCCCCCACATCCCGTACGCCGCGAAGCCGAACAGCAGCCCGGTGCGCTGTGTACTCGGTGTCTGCATGACCCTCCCTGCCCTGTGTCCTGGTCGCTGTGCCGAGCGCTGTGCCGGCCCCTCGAAAGGTAACGGGAGGATCCCTTCTTGTCATTCCCGTTCCGCGCTATGGTCCTGTCGCCCCGTCGGCCAGGTCCCGGCGCCCCAAGGAGCTCGGCTCCCCAAGGCGCGCCGGCGCGCAAAAAGGCCCGGCACCCAGAGGGTGCCGGGCCCTGTCACGGGCGGGGCGTCAGCCGACGACCGTCCAGGTGTCGTTGCCGTGCAGCAGCGCGGACAGGTCGCCCTTGCCGTTCTGCTCGACGGCGCGCTCCAGCTGGTCGGCCATCTCGGTGTCGTACACCGGACGCCGTACATCGCGCAGCACACCGATGGGGGTGTGGTGCAGCGTGTCCGGGTCGGCCAGCCGGGAGAGGGCGAACGCGGTGGTCGGCGAGGCGGTGTGGGCGTCGTGCACCAGCACCTCGGCAGTGCCCTCCGCACGGACGTCCACGATCCGCAGATCGCCGGTGGCCCGGTCGCGGACCACGCCCTGGGAGCCGAGACCGTCCTCGGCGGGGGCGCCGAAGCGGATCGGCTCGCCGTGCTCCAGCCGGATCACGGCCTCCTGGGCTTTTTCCTGGTCTTTGAGAACCTCGAAGGCGCCGTCGTTGAAGATGTTGCAGTTCTGGTAGATCTCCACCAGCGCCGAGCCCGGGTGGTCGGCGGCGGCCCGCAGCACGCTGGTGAGGTGCTTGCGGTCCGAGTCGACCGTACGGGCCACGAACGACGCCTCGGCGCCCAGCGCCAGCGACACCGGGTTGAACGGCGCGTCCAGCGACCCCATGGGCGTGGACTTCGTGATCTTCCCGGCCTCCGACGTCGGGCTGTACTGGCCCTTGGTCAGCCCGTAGATCCGGTTGTTGAACAGCAGGATCTTCAGGTTCACATTGCGGCGCAGCGCGTGGATCAGATGGTTGCCGCCGATGGAGAGCGCGTCCCCGTCACCGGTCACCACCCAGACGCTCAGATCGCGCCGCGAGGCGGCGAGACCGGTGGCGATCGCCGGAGCGCGCCCGTGGATGGAGTGCATCCCGTAGGTGTTCATGTAGTACGGGAAGCGGGAGGAGCAGCCGATGCCGGAGACGAAGACGATGTTCTCCTTCGCCAGCCCCAGCTCCGGCATGAACCCCTGGACCGCCGCCAGTACGGCGTAGTCACCGCACCCGGGGCACCAGCGCACCTCCTGGTCGGACTTGAAGTCCTTCATCGACTGCTTGCCGTCGGCCTTGGGCACCAGCGACAGCGCCTCGGACACGGGAGCCGTAGGCGCTGAGCGGGACGTCTCAGCCATGTGTGATGGCCTCCTTGAGTGCGGTCGCGAGCTGCTCGGCCTTGAACGGCAGGCCGCGGACCTGCGTATACGACTGTGCGTCGACCAGGTATCGGGCGCGGATCAGGGTGGCGAGCTGGCCGAGGTTCATCTCCGGGACGACGACCTTCTCGTAGCGCTTCAGCACCTCGCCGAGGTTCCGCGGGAACGGGTTGACGTACCGCAGATGCGCCTGCGCGATCTCGTCCCCGGCCTTGCGGATCCGGCGTACGGCGGCGGTGATGGGCCCGTACGTCGAGCCCCAGCCCAGCACCAGCAGCTTCGCGTTCCCGCTCGGGTCGCTGACCTCCACGTCCGGCACCTCGACGCCGTCCACCTTGGCCTGGCGGGTACGGACCATGAAGTCGTGGTTGGCCGGGTCGTAGGAGATGTTGCCGGTGCCGTCCTGCTTCTCGATGCCGCCGATGCGGTGTTCGAGCCCCGGCGTGCCCGGGACCGCCCAGGGGCGGGCCAGGGTGTGCGGGTCGCGCTTGTACGGCCAGAAGACCTCGGTGCCGTCGTCCAGCGCATGGTTGGGCCCGGAGGCGAACTGGGTCCGCAGGTCGGGCAGCTCGTCCACGTCGGGGATCCGCCACGGCTCGGAGCCGTTGGCCAGATAGCCGTCCGAAAGGAGGAACACCGGCGTCCGGTACGTGAGCGCGATCCGTGCCGCGTCCAGTGCAGCGGTGAAGCAGTCGGCCGGGGTGGCCGGCGCCACGATCGGCACCGGCGCCTCGCCGTTGCGCCCGTACATCGCCTGGAGCAGGTCGGCCTGCTCGGTCTTGGTCGGCAGACCTGTGGAGGGGCCGCCGCGCTGGATGTCGATGATCAGCAGCGGCAGCTCGAGCGAGACGGCGAGACCGATGGTCTCCGACTTGAGCGCCACACCGGGCCCCGAGGTGGTGGTGACCGCCAGCGAGCCGCCGAAGGCGGCGCCGAGCGCGGCGCCGATGCCCGCGATCTCGTCCTCCGCCTGGAAGGAGCGCACCCCGAAGTTCTTGTGCTTGCTCAGCTCGTGCAGCACATCGGAGGCCGGGGTGATCGGGTACGAGCCGAGGAAGAGCGGCAGGTCCGCCTGCTGAGACGCGGCGATCAGTCCGTAGGACAGCGCCAGGTTGCCGGAAATGTTCCGGTACGTCCCGGGCGGGAAGGCGCTGGACGCGGGCGCGACCTCGTAGGAGACGGCGAAGTCCTCGGTGGTCTCGCCGAAGTTCCACCCGGCGCGGAACGCCGCGATGTTCGCCTCTGCGACCGTCGGCTTCTTCGCGAACTTCGACCGCAGAAAGGCTTCGGTCTGCTCGGTCGGCCTGTTGTACATCCACGACAGCAGACCCAGCGCGAACATGTTCTTCGACCGCCCGGCCTCCTTGCGGCCCAGGTCGTAGTCCTTGAGCGCCTCGACCGTCAGCGTCGTCAGCGGCACGGGGTGCACGCTGTAGCCGTCCAGCGAGCCGTCGTCCAGCGGGCTGGCCTCGTAGCCGACCTTCGCCATCGCACGCTTGGTGAACTCGTCCGTGTTCACGATGATCTCGGCGCCGCGCGGCACATCCGCGATGTTCGCCTTGAGCGCCGCCGGATTCATGGCGACCAGCACATTGGGCGCGTCACCCGGGGTGAGGATGTCGTGGTCGGCGAAGTGCAGCTGGAAGCTGGAGACGCCCGGCAGGGTGCCTGCGGGGGCGCGGATCTCCGCCGGGAAGTTCGGCAGCGTCGACAGGTCGTTGCCGAAGGAGGCCGTCTCGGATGTGAAGCGGTCTCCGGTGAGCTGCATACCGTCGCCGGAGTCGCCGGCGAACCGGATGATCACCCGGTCCAGGCGCCGGATCTCTTTGTTGTCGGCGTTGTCGGCGTCCCGCCCGCTGTCCTGGCCCCCCTCGGGGCCGGACTGCTGCCCGGCTGGGCTACTGACCTGACTGGTCACGTTGGATCGGACCTCCCTCAAGGCGGCGGCTCGCCTGCCATCGTACGTCGCTAAGGGTTGCCTTCCTGCGGCTGTCCCCATCGTGGACAGATTTCTGAGACGCCTCAGGCGCCCGAGACACCGGAGTCGTCCGTACGCGCCCTGGACCCACGGTCCGCCCCTCCCCTGGAGGGCCCCTCGAACGGCCCTGCCGCAGTGCACCCTGCAGCGCCTCCACTGTCCGCCTCTATTCCCATTCCCCGTTCCCCTGGGGTGGAGCACCTGAGTGTGACGGGGCTGTCCTCAGCGGGACCGGCAGGGCCTACACTCCGTGCGTACAGATCGTCGAACGTATACACCGACTACACGGTCGACACCGACCACACGGACTCAGGACGGGGCAGGCGTGCCGGACTACTTCCACGGCTATGCAGTCGTCGGGCTGGTAGCCGTCGTCGGTGTGCTCTTCGTCTGCGTGGCCTTCGCCGCCGGACGGCTGCTGCGGCCGGTGGTGCCCACGCCCGAGAAGATGCTGACGTACGAGTGCGGGGTCGACCCGGTCGGCGAGGGCTGGGCGCACACGCAGATCCGCTACTACGTGTACGCGTTCCTGTACGTCATCTTCGCCGTCGACGCGGTCTTCCTCTTCCCCTGGTCGACGGTGTTCGCCGCGCCCGGCTACGGCGGGACCACGCTCGCGGAGATGTTCGTCTTTCTCGGCTTCCTGGCCGTCGGCCTGCTGTACGCGTACAAGAAGGGCGTCCTGGAATGGACGTAACGAACACCCCGGCCGCCGCCGCGACACCGCGGGCCGAGGGGCGCCCCCGGCTCGGCCTGCTCTCGCGGCTGGCGCCCGAACCGATGAAGGTGGTCCTCAACTGGGGCCGCCGCTACAGCCTCTGGGTCTTCAACTTCGGCCTCGCCTGCTGCGCCATCGAGTTCATCGCCGCCTCCATGGCACGGCACGACTTCATCCGGCTCGGCGTCATCCCCTTCGCGCCCGGGCCCCGGCAGGCCGACCTGATGGTCGTCTCCGGCACGGTCACCGACAAGATGGCCCCCGCCGTCAAACGGCTGTACGAGCAGATGCCGGAGCCGAAGTACGTCATCTCCTTCGGCGCCTGCTCCAACTGCGGCGGCCCCTACTGGGACTCGTACGCGGTCACCAAGGGCGTCGACCAGATCATCCCCGTCGACGTCTATGTGCCCGGCTGCCCGCCCCGGCCCGAGGCGCTGCTGCAGGGCGTACTGAAGCTCCAGGAGAAGATCGCCGCCGAGTCCACCGCTGACCGCTACGCGCGGAGCGGCGCGGACGGCGCCTCCTCCGCCGGGGCTCCCTCGGGCACCACCGCCGCGGCTCCCTCCGCGGGGGCCCTCACCAGCGGTCTTGTCGCTCCGCCCGCGCCGCCGCGGCCGGCCCGGGAAGCGGGCCCGGACGGTGACACCGAGGAGGACGGACGGTGACCGAACCGCCCCAGCACCCGGGCCGGCTGCCACGCCCGCCCGAGGACATCTTCGGTACGGACGCCACGGCGGAGGACGCCTACGGGCTGCTCACCGTCGACGTACCCGCCGACTCCTGGATCCCCGCGCTGACCACGGCCCGCGACGAGCTGGGCTGCAGCTATTTCGACTGGCTCAGCGCCGTCGACGAGCCGGGCACCGGCTTGCGGATCTGCGCCCACCTGGTGGCGCTGCCCACCCCGGACCGCGGGGTGCGCCGCCTCGTCCTGCGTACGACCGTCCCGCACGAGGCTGCAGCGCTGCCCACCGCCACCGGCGTCTACGCGGGCGCCGCCTGGCACGAGCGGGAGACGCACGAGATGTTCGGCGTCGACTTCCCCGGCCACCCGCATCTCGTACCGCTGCTGCTGCCCGACTCCTTCGAGGGGCATCCGCTGCGCAAGGACTTCGTCCTCGCGGCCCGCGTCGTCAAGGCGTGGCCTGGCGCGAAGGAGCCGGGTGAGTCGGGCCACGGCGGCCCCAAGCGCCGCCAGATGCTGCCGCCCGGCGTCCCCGACCCGAACGAGTGGGGCCCCCTCAAGGGCCAGCTACCCCCGGCCCC
>NZ_JADKMA010000051.1 GCF_017676365.1 Streptomyces oryzae | reverse complement strand
GGACGGCGCCGGGGCCCACCACATGGCTGCCGAGTCTGCCGCCGAGGTGGACGAGGCGCCCGTCGTCCTCCCGGAAGTGCCAGGCGCCGTCCCCGCGCTGCACCGCCGCCACGGCCTCGGCCAGGAATCCCAGCTCGCCGGTGTCCCGGTCGGACCACTCGTACTCGCTCCAGATGTACTGGTCCACCCAGAGCGTGGCCACGTCGTCGAAGTAGACGGCGATCATGGTCGAGGCGTTGCCGGGGCCGATCAGCACACAGAACTCGTCGGTCACCAGCGGGTCGAGCGGGTAGCCGGGCACGGCCCGCGCGGCGTCGTGAAAGATCTGCACCACGGGGTGCACGGGGTCCGCAGGGTCCGCAGGATCCGCGGGGTGCGTACCGGTGTCACGCGGGGCGCCCCGGCCCGGCCGTACATAGACGTGCGGGCGGGCTGCCGTGCCCGGGGCTGTGCTCGGGGCTGCGCTGCCGCCCAGGTCCCCGCCCATCTGCTCGCTCAGTTGTTCGCCCACCGTCGCGTTCCCCTCGTCGTACGTTCCGGCGGGACGCCTTCGGGGCACCTCGGGGGCACCTCTTCCATCGACGCGCTTCGTCGCACTGCGCCGCCGCGTTCCACCGTCTGTCAGCTGTCCTTGCCAAATGCCGAGGCTATGCACGTTTTGTCCGGTCAGCAGCCCGGGGAACACGGTTGGCGGCGCCACCGCTGAGCCGAACGAGCGGCGTACCCAATTCCACGGCGCGTCAGTTGACTTCACAGGAGGCACGCGCACCGTACCCGCCGGCCTCCGCACCGGACACGAGGAGGGCCGCATGACGTCGACACCCCGCACGCCTGCCAGCACCACCGCAACCGCGTCCACACCCACTCCCGGCGCGGTCGCACTGCCGAGCCCCCAGGACGAGCTGGCCGCCTACCTCGCCGCGCACCCGGCACCCGCCGCGGCCGTGGATGCGGTGATCCGCGACGAGCGGGGCCGCCTGCTGGTGGTCGACCCGGTCTACAAGGCCGGGTGGGACCTGCCCGGCGGCATGGTGGACGACGAGGGCCTGGTCGACGGACTGGTACGGGAGCTCCGCGAGGAGCTGCGGCCCGCAGCGCTCCGGGTCGGCCGGCTGCTGGCCGTCGACAATGTGCCGGCCACCGTGTTCGGCAGGGCGCTGACCGCTTGCGTCTACGCCGTTCATCTGCCGCACCCGGTGACGGCCAAGGAGCTGCGGCTCCAGCAGGACGAACTGCGGGCCGCCGAGTTCGTGCCCCAGGACGAGGCGCTGGCCCGGCTCCCCGAGCGACTGCGCCGCCGCACGGCCGCCGCCCTCGCCGCCGAGCGCGGCTCCCATACGGCGCACCTGCTGGACGGCCACCCCGCTCCCCTGGACGAACGGGACCGCCGCGCCCTGCTGCCCGCACCCGCGGTGGCCGCCGCCGCCCTGGCCACGGACCCGGCGGGCCGGGTTCTGGTGCGGGACGTACGGGAGGACGGCGAGGGCGGCGGCGAGCGGGAGGGCGCCGGATGGGGCGGCGGCTCACCCTTTCGGCTGCCGGGCACCCTGGTGTCCCCCACCGAAACCCCCGCCGAAGCCGCAGCCCGCGCTCTGCGCACTCAGCTGGGGCACGCCGCACAGGGGGCGACGGGCCGGCTGCTGGCCGTCGACAGCAGCAAGTGCCCGTCCGGCGGTCGCACCCTGATCACCCACCTCTTCGCCGCCCGCGTCACAGCACCCCGACACACCACCCCGGCCCACTGGCTCCCCCGCACCGAGGCACTCCGCACCCTCCCCACCCACGAAGCCCGCCTCCTACGCGGAACCCCGGCGCGCGGGGACGAGTGAGACGCCCGTACCCGGCACGGACGCACCCCGAAGGGGCGCGGACAACCACAACGCACCCGCAGACCGCATACTCCGGAAAGCACCACCCCCTCCCCCGGCACAAGACCCCCAGGACAAGCCACGGCGTCAGCCGGTAGCCGCCTCGGGGCGGTCCGGCACGCGGTAATAGCCCCGCACGGGGTCGGGCAGTATGTGGCGGTGACTTCTCGATCCCGTGCCATGTCGTTCAACGCGGCAGCCGACCGCTACGCCGCCTACCGGCCGTCCTACCCTTCCGAACTCTTCGACGCCGTCGAAGAGTTGACCCGTATACCACTCGCAGGGGCCCGCGTCGCCGACGTGGGCGCCGGCACCGGCATCTCGACCGAACAACTGGTGGCGCGCGGCGCCGACGTGATCGCCGTGGAGCCGGGCGAGGGCATGGCCGCGTGGTTCCGCAAGACCCTCCCCGACGTGCCGTTGGTGCGGGGGGACGCCAACGCGCTGCCGCTCGCGGACGGGTGCCGCGACCTGCTCACGTACGCCCAGTCCTGGCACTGGACCGATCCGCAGCGCTCGGTGCCCGAGGCGCTGCGCGTGCTGCGCCCGGGTGGCTCCCTCGTCATCTGGTGGAACACCACCGCGCACGACGTCCCGTGGATCGCCGAACAGACGGAGCGGATCACCCGCCACACCGGCGCCACCTCACCCACCCTGAGCCCCCTCGGCGACCCGGACGCGGTACGGAAGGCCGGGCTCGAAGGGCTGCGCATCGGCCGCCGCCATCTGCGCTGGAGCCGTACAGTCCCGCTCGACACCCACCTGGGCAACCTGGCCAGCCATTCCGGCTTCCTCGTCATGGACGACGCGGCGACCGAGGCGTTCCTCGACGCCGAACGCGAGCGGCTGCGCCTGCTCTTCCCCGACGAGCGGGTGGTGGAGACGTACGTGGTGGACCTGTGGGTGGCGAGCAGCAGCTAGCCCAGGGCCGCACGGATCAGTCCGGCCAGCTCTTCGGTGCGTTCACCGACGAAGAAGTGGCCGCCGGGCACGGGCCGGAAGGTGAACGGCCCGCTGGTCAGCTCGCCCCACGCGCGCATGGAGCCGGGCGGAAAGGTGATGTCGGCGAGTCCGGGCAGCGCTGTCACCGGGCAGCTCAGCAGCGGCCGGGCCGGTGGCTCATCCGGCCCGCCCCCGGGGCCGGGCGCGGGGCGGTAGGTCTCCAGAACGGAGAGGTCGGCGCGTAGCAGCTTCGCCGTCTGCTCGACGGCGGCCGGGTCGTCGAACAGCTCCACCGGCATCTGTCCGTAGGTGCTCAGCGTGTCCAGGAGGTCTGCGCGCGGCAGTACGTGCAACGGTTCCCGGCCCAGCGGCAGATGTGGCGGGCGCTGCGCTGCGACCAACACGTTCCGCGGTGCCGGACCGGTGGCCTCCAGCCTGCGCGCCGCCTCGAACGCGACCAGCGCGCCGAGGCTGTGGCCGAAGAGGGCGTAGCCGTCGGTGTCGCGCACCTGCTCCCGCAGCTCCGGGAGCAGCTCTTCCATCAGGCTGTCCATGGAGCTGTACGGAGGCTCGGCCGCCCTGCCCTCCCGGCCGGGCAGCTGGACCGGCACCACGTCGATGTCGGGCGCGAGCACCCGCTGCCAGGCGCGGTAGGCGGAGGCGCCCTGCCCGGAGCACGGGAAGCACAGCAGCCGCAGCCGCGCCCGCGCCGCCGTGCCGGAGGGGGTGTAGGGGAACCAGGGGCTGCGGCGCTGGGCCTGGATGGTGCTGCTCATGCGGTGATGATCCCTGCGATGGCTCGGACGGTGGGGTTCTCGATGAGTGTCGCGATCGGCAGGTCGGTGTCGAACTCCCGGCGCACGCGGGCCGCCAGCTGGATACCGACGAGCGAGTTGCCGCCCAGCGCGAAGAAGTCGTCGTCCAGCCCGATGTCCTCGATGCCCAGCGCCTCGGACCACAACCGCGCCAACCGCCGGTGGGTATGGGTCGGTTGCGGGCCGGAGTCCGGCGCGGGCTCAGGGTCCGGCGCGGGCCCGGACTCCGGCGTTGCCGGAGGCCCTCCGGAGGCCGTCGCGGGCGCGGACGGGGCGGACTCTCCCGCGCCGGCGATGACATTCCGGGTGAGCCCTTCGACGGCCCGCAGCCGCTCGTCGATGCCCTCGGGGACGACGGCCACCTGCGGACCGACGCGGTCGCCGAGGATGTGCCACAGCGCCCGTACGCCCTCCTCCGGACGGATGGCGAACTCGCCGCCGAGCCCCTGCGGCGCGGGCTGTGCCCCGGCGGTGATGCCGCGCCGGAACTCCTCGGGGTGCAGCACCCGCACCGTGTAGCCGGTCACGTCCACGATCTCGTGTCCATGGTCGTCGGTGAGGGTGAGGTCGAAGGTGGCCACCTTCTGCTGGGCGTTCCGGGACGCGTTCCGGAGGGTGCCGCGCCGCCGCACGTACGCATGGACCGTCGGCGGCAGCGGTCCGCGCACCGTGAGCCTGCCGATGGAGAACGGCAGATAGCTCTCCCCTGTGGGGCCGAGCTCCGGCAGGTAGAGGGAGTTGGCGGTCGCCGAGTCGAGCAGCGAGGGGTGCAGCGGGTAGTCGTCGAGCTCGGCGACGTACGGCGCCGGCATCTCGATCCGGGCCAGCGTCGAGGAGTCGTCGCGCCGCAGCTCCGCGATGTTCGACCAGTGCGGGCCGAACTCGACGAGGCCGGGCTGCGGCTCGAAGGAGGCAGTGTCCGGCTTGACGACGGGCAGCCACTCCCGGAGGACGCTGAGGTCGTTCGCGTGCGCCTCGGCCGTCGGCGCCGTCCGTATCTGCCCGGTGACGTGCTCCGTCCACTCCTGCTCGCCGTCGGGGCAGCTGTCGACGGTGAAGCGGTAGCCGCCGCGCTCCGGGACGAGGGCCGTCCGCAGGGTGGTGCGGCCGGTGAGGGTGAGGAGGGAGAGGAAGGTGACGTCCGTCAGCACCAGCGACGTGCCCATGGCCCCGGCCGCGGAATTCTCCGCCGCGGAAGCCCCGGCCCCGGAAGCTCCCGCTCCGGAATCCGCCGCACCGGAACCAACCACCCCGGAACCCGCCGTCCCCGAATTCCCAGCGCCCAGCACCTCGGCTCCTGCCGCGCGGGCCATCTCCAGGTAGGCCGTCGCGGGCCAAACAGGCGTACCCGCCAGACGGTGCTCGCGCGAGACCCAGTGCGTCTCACCGTCCAGCACCGAGCGGTACGTGACACTCCCGTCGGGCCCGTCACTGCGCCCGCCGAGCAGCGGGTGCCCTCCGCCGGACCCGGCACCGCTCCCCGGGCCGCGCTCGGCCGCCGCGCCGTGCTCCTCGGCGCCGTGCTCCTCCGGGGCGTGCGGCTCAAGGGCGTGCGCCTCCCCGGCACTGTGCCCGTTGCTCATGGCGAGGGAGCCGATGTCCGCGCCGGTGCTGCCGGTCTGGAGTGCGCGGAAGGCGGCCGGGGCGAGGGTGTCGGCTCGCGCCGCCATGCCGACCTCCGCCCAGGCATCCCAGTTGACCGAGACGGTGAAGCCGGGCCCTTCGGCCGCGCGGGCGTGCGCGTAGGCGTCCAGGAAGGCGTTGGCCGCCGCGTAGTCGGTCTGGCCGAGGTTGCCGGCCACCGAGGTGATCGAGGAGAAGAGCACCATCAGCTCCACCCGCTCCCCCAGCAGCCGGTCCAGCACCAGCGTGCCGGTGACCTTCGCCGCCATCACCCGCTCCGCCTCGGCCCGGGTCTTGAGCGCCAGCAGTCCCCCGCCGGGGACGCCCGCGGTGTGGAAGACGCCGTCGAACGCGCCGAACTCCCGCTCCACACGCTCGACCACGGCCCGCATCGCCGCCTCGTCCGCCACATCGGCGCGGCACACCAGCACTTCGGCGCCGTACTCCTCGATACGGCGCAGCCGCCGCACCGTCTCCCGTACCGGGCCCTGCTCCGGCTCCCGTCCCGGCCCGTCCCCGGCGAGCAGCCGGTCCCAGTCCTCCCGGTCGGGGAACGGGCTGCGGGCCGTCAGCACGAGGCGCGCCCGTACGGCCTTGGCCAGGCCCTCGGCGACGGCCAGTCCGATGCCGCCGAGTCCGCCGGTGATCAGATACGTGCCGCGTTCGCGCAGCGGTCCTGCGGCGTCCTTGGCCCGCGGTTCGGGCACCTGTACGTAGCGGAGCAGCCAGCGCCGCCGGCCGCGCATCGCGACCCAGCGGTCACCGCAGGCGGCGAACGGCGGTGCCGGCTGTCCGGCCCTGGCCAGCTCCTCCCACAGCCCCTGGGTGAAGCGCTGTTCGGCGACGTCCAGGCAGCGGACGGCGATCTCGGGCAGTTCCTTGGCCAGTACGTCGCACACCCCGGTCACCGCGGCGCGGGCCGGCTCGACCGGCTCGGCGCCGGAGACGGCGCGCAGCCGCGAGCCGACCACGTCCCAGCGCATTCCGGAACCGGACACCGCGCCGCGGTCGGCGAACGCCTGGGCCAGGTGGAGCACGCTGAAGAAGCCGAGGTCGAGCCACGTGCCGGTGGCAAGCAAGGTGTCGGCCGCATCGGGGCGATACGTTTCGCCTGGCGGCGCCTCCAGCTCCCGACCCGTCGGCGGGCCGAACAGCCAGCCGTGCAGGACCCGTTCGGGCAGCAGCCCGTCGGCGGCCAGCGAGGCGGCCAGCGCGTCGTAGTCGTCCCGGGCGCCGGGACGCAGCAGATAGCGACTGCCCGTCAGCCGTTCGAACCGCTCGCCCGGTTCGGCGGTCACGACCTGCGCGCCGGAGCCGCGCAGCCTGTTGACGGTGGAGTCCAGGCCGTCGCCCCTGCGGAAGACCAGCCAGGTGCCGGCCATGGAGCCGGTGCCGGGAGGCGGGGCCGGGTCCTCGCGCCATTCGGGGCGGAACAGCGCCCGTTCGATGGGCCGTCGGCCCTCCTCCTGCCGCGGCGCCTCCTGCCGCTGCTCCTCACGTGCCGCGAGGGCGCCGGCGTCGTACACCGGCGGGGCGTCGGCGCGCGCCGCCGGGTCCGCGGGGCTGAGCCAGTGGACCGAGCGCTGGAAGGGGTAGGTGGGCAGCGGCACCCGGCGCCGGTCCGCGCCCCAGTAGGAGCTCCAGTCGATCCGGGCGCCCGCCGTCCACAGCCGGGCCACGGCGCGGGCCAGGCAGTCCGGGCCGTCGTCGCCGCCGCGCGGGGTGGGCATGGTCGGCACCACAGTACGGTCACGTGCGCCCGCCGCGGCCGCCTGGGCGCGGGTCAGCCCGGTGAGCACCTGGCCGGGGCCCGCCTCCACGAAGAGCAGTCCGCTCTCCTCCAGCAGCCGGCCGACGCTGGGCGCGAACCGTACGGGGGCGCGCAGGTGCCGGGTCCAGTAGCCGGGGTCGACGGCCTCCTCGTCGGTGATCCACTCGCCGGTGACGTTGGAGACGAACGGCAGCCGGGGAGCACGCAGTTCGGCCTTGGCCAGCTCGGCGGCGAACGGCTCGAGCGCCGGGTCCATCATCGCGGAGTGGAAGGCGTGCGAGGTGTGCAGGAGCTGCCCGGTCACGCCCCGCCCGGCCAGCGCTGTGCGGGCCGCTTCGACCGCGTCGTGCGGTCCGGACAGCACGGTGAGGCGGGGGCCGTTGTAGGCGGCGATGTCGCAGCCCGCCGGCTCTTCGATCTCCTCGGCGGGTACGGGCACGGCCAGCATGCTGCCGCCGGGCAGCTCCTGGACCAGCGCGCCGCGCCTGACCACCAGTCGCACGGCGTCGGCCAGGGAGAAGACGCCCGCCAGGCAGGCCGCGACGTACTCGCCGACGCTGTGCCCGACCATGGCGGCCGGGCTCAGCCCCCACGCCATCAGCTGCCGTGCCATGGCGTACTCGACGGTGAACAGCGCCGGCTGAGCCATGCCGGTCCGTGTCAGCCGCTCGGCGGCGCCCGGCTCGTCCGCCGCGAACATCACCTCGCGCAGATCGGCGCCCAGCAGCGGGGACGCCAGCTCGGCGCACTCGTCGACGGCCGCGCGGAAGACCGGTTCCTGCGCGTAGAGGCGCTGTCCCATGCCGAGGTGCTGTGAGCCCTGTCCGGGGAAGAGAAACGCCACCGGGGCACCGTCGGCCGGTCCGGACGCCGAGGGTGCTCCCCCGGCCTGCGCGCGGGAGGGGGTGCCCGCGGCGGTGGCTGCCGGAGTCGTGGGCCGTGCGGCGCGCAGTGCGGCCGGGGCGCCCTCCGCACCCGGTACGACGGCCACTCGGTGCCCGAGGTGGGGGCGGCCGAGACTGAGCGTCGCCGCCACGTCCGCCGCGTCCTGTTCCGGGTGCGCCTCCAGATGGGCGGCGAGCCGCTCGGTGGCGGCGGCGAGCGCCTCGGGCGTACGGGCCGAGACCGTGAGCACCACCGGGCGCCGTCCGTCCTGCTCGGCGGGCCGGTCCGGCCCGGTGCCGGCGGGTGACTGCTCCACCACCACATGCGCGTTGGTGCCGCCGACACCGAAGGAGCTGACAGCGGCGAGCCGCCTGGCGTGGTGCTCGGGCCAGTCGGACAGCTCGGTGTTGACGTAGAACGGCCCGGAGTCGAAGTCGATGGCCGGGTTGGGCCGGGAGTAGTTGATGCTCGGCGGGATACGGCCCTGCTGGAGGGCGAGGACCGTCTTGATCAGCCCGACGATGCCGGCGGCCGGACCCATGTGGCCGATGTTTCCCTTGACCGAGCCGATGGGGCAGCTGCGGACACCGGTCATGCCGAGGTCGCGGTAGGCGCGGGTGAGCGCGTTCACCTCGATGGGGTCGCCGACGCGGGTGCCGGTGCCGTGGGCCTCGACGTAGCCGATGTCCGCGGGGTCGAGGCCGAAGGTGCGCATCGCGCGCCGGATGAGGAGGGCCTGGCCCTCGACGCTGGGCGCGGTGAACCCGGCCTTGAGCGCTCCGTCGTTGTTGACGGCGGAGGCGCGGACAACGGCGTGTATGTGGTCGCCGGCGGCCAGCGCGTCGCCGTACCGCTTCAGTACGACGGTGCCGACACCGCTGCCGAAGATGGTGCCGTCGGCCTCCGCGTCGAACGGCCGCACCCGCCCTGTGGGGGAGAACATGCCGCCCTCCGGCGCGTAGTAGCCCGACGTGCCCGGCAGTTCGACCTGCACGCCGCCAGCCACGGCGGCATCGCACTCGCCGGCCCGCAGCGCCTGGCACGCCATGTGGACGGCGACGAGCGAGGTGGAGCAGGCCGTCACCACGTTGACGCTCGGCCCGGTCAGGCCGAGCTGATGCGAGACGGCAGTGGTCAGATAGTCGGTGGCGTTGGCGACCATCACGCCGACCTCGCCGAGGAAGGCGGTGGATCCGGGGTGCGAGTAGAGGTTCCACTCCCGGTAGAAGTTCGGGGCGCTGCCCGCCCAGACGCCGACCGTGCCGGGCATACGGAACGGGTCGTAACCCGCGTGTTCGAGCGCGGTGTACGCGGACTCCAGGAAGAGCCGGTGCTGGGGGTCGCGGACCTGCGCCTCCCGGGGCGTGAGCCCGAAGAACGGGGCGTCGAATCCGGCCATGTCCTCCAGGACCGGTTTCGCCCTTATGTAGAGCGGGTCGGCCAGAACGGAATCGGGGATGCCGGCCTCGCGCAGCTCCTCGGCGCCGAACCGGGTGACCGACTCGACGCCGTCGGCCAGGTTGGCCCAGAACGCCTCCGGGCCGGCGCTGCCGGGAACCCGCAGCGCCATCCCGACCACGGCTATGGCGTCCTCCAGGGCCCGGCCTTCCTGAGCGTCCCTGGTCGCTTCCGCAGGTGCCTTCGGGTTCGAACTGTGCACAGTGCAGCCCCCTTGCCGGTGTTCGTGCATCCTCCGACGATCACAACTCGCCCGTCAATGCGTACAGTTCGGCAATCGCGAACGGTGCGGGGCCCGACCGCCCGCCGGAGATGTCCGCGGCCCGGAGCGGCACAAGGGCAGTGCGGACAGGCCACTTGGAGGCGGGCGGAGAGCGGCCGGGAATTGTTGGTCGGCAGGCTGGAGCAGGCCGCTGTCCAGCAAGTAGGGTGCGCGCCCATCGCCGTCGAGTGCACGGCGTGTTGAGCCGCGACGTTGTGGAGGTAGCGGATGAGCGCTGGCTCGATCTTCTTGTGGGAACTACTCGGTACCGCGGTGCTGATCATGCTGGGTACCGGCGTTGTCGCCAACAACGTGCTGCGCAAAACGAACGGCAATGGCGGGGGTGTGCTGTTCGTCAACATCGGGTGGGGTTTCGCGGTCTTCACGGGCGCGAGCGTGGCGGCGCCCAGCGGGGCGCACCTCAACCCGGCCATCACGCTCGCCCTCGCCGTCGCCGACAAGACCGCGTGGTCGGACGTGCCCATATACATACTCGCGCAGATGCTCGGCGGCATCCTCGGCGCGGTGCTGTGCTGGGCCACGTACAAGCTGCAGTTCGACGACCATGACGACCCGGCCGGAACGCTGGGCATATTCTCGACGGCGCCGACGATCCGCAACAGCCTCTGGAACACGGTCACCGAGGTGCTGGGCACCTTCGTGCTGGTGGCGTTCGTCCTCTTCTCGCCCACGTTCAAGCCGGGCCACGGTGAGGGCGGCATCCCCGACTTCGGCAACGCCGCGCTGGGCTACGCGGGTGTCGCCTTCGTGGTGCTGGTGATCGGCACTTCGCTGGGCGGGCCGACGGGCTACGCCATCAACCCGGCGCGTGACCTCGGGCCGCGGATCGCTTACGCGTTCGTCCTGCCGATCAAGGGCAAGGGCAAGGCGGACTGGGCCTACTCCTGGGTCCCGGTCGTGGGGCCCCTCCTGGGCGGGGTCCTGGCGGCCCTGCTGTACATGGCCTACCCGGCGTAGCTTCTCCGGGGAGGGGGTGCCCCCCTGCGCGTTGACTGCCAGGGACGCATGCCGGGTACGGCCACTCCTACGGGTGGTGCATGGGCGATGCTAGGGACTGAGCGCAGCCCAGGGCGCTTTGATCTGACCCGGTGGTGGGACTTCCCGCCACCGGGTCAGATCCGCACATGTGAAAGGCACCCCGTGCAAAGAGCACTCCGCAGCGCTCGCCGCCGTCTCGCCCTGGCCGGGGCGAGCACCGTTCTTCTGCTGGTACCCGCGCTGTCGGCCGCCGCCGACGGCTCGTCCGGGTCAGGAGACAGCGGGACGACGCCCGTCCAACTGCTCGCCGTCAACGATCTGCACGGCAACCTGGATGCCGTGCCGGGCCCGGCCGGGGCCGTGCACCGGAAGGGTTCTGGCGGTGAGCTGGAACAGGTACAGGCCGGCGGGGTCTCCCGGCTCGCCACCCTGCTGGACCGGGCCAGGGAGAAGGCGAAGGGCGCGGAATCGCTGACCGTCGCAGCGGGCGACATGATCGGCGGCAGCCCGCTGCTGTCGGCGGCGTTCCACGACGAGCCGACCGTCGACGCGCTGGAGACGCTGGGCCTGGACGTCACGGCTGTCGGCAACCACGAGTTCGACGAGGGCCCGGCCGAGCTGCACCGGATGGCGACCGGCGGCTGCCACCCGAAGGACGGCTGCGCCGACCCCGACCGGCCCTACGACGGCACCGACTTCCCCTACCTCGCGGCGAACGTGCTGCCCCGTACGGCGGAGAAGGGTGGGAAGGCTGGAAAGGGCAGGAAGGATGGAAAGGCCGGGAAGACTCGGAAGGCGGCGGCTGCGCGGAAGCCGATCCTGCCGCCGTACTGGATCAAGAAGCTGCCCGGCGGTGAGCGCATCGGTTTCATCGGGCTGACCACCAAGGACACCCCGTCGGTCGTGAGCGCCTCGATGACCAACGACCTGGTCTTCGAGGACGAGGTCGAGACCATCGACCGGTACGCGGACGAGCTGGACCGCAAGGGCGTCAAGGCGGTGGTGGCCCTCGTGCACGAGGGCGCGCGGCCGCCGGGGAAGACCTACGACGCCACCTGCGGCAAGGACGGTGCCGGCGACCGGCTCGACGGGCCGATCCAGGGGATCGCCGAAAAGGCGTCCCCGAAGGTGGACCTGTTTGTGACGGGCCATTCGCACGAGCCCTATATGTGCACCGTCAAGGACCCCGCGGGGCAGCCGCGGCTGGTCACGCAGTCCGCGTCGTTCGGCCGGACCTTCACGGACCTGCGCTTCGACATCGACCGCAGGACCGGCGATCTGGTGCGCTCCTCGGCCCGCGCCGACGGCCATATCGTCACCACCGACACCCCCAAGCAGCCGAAGGTGGACCGCGTCATCGAGAAGTGGCGGGCCCGCTCGGCACAGATGGCGAACGAGCCGGTCGGCCACATCTCCGACGACATCCCCGGCCGGGGCGCGCCCGATCCGGAGACCCCGCTCGGCGATCTGATCACCGACGCCCAAGTGGCGGCCACCCGCGAGGCGGGCGCCGAACTGGCGCTGCTCAACTGGGGCGGGGTGCGCTCCGACCTGACCTACCGCGCTTCCGGCAAGGAGGGTGACGGGGTGGTGACGTACGGCGAAGCCTTCCAGGTGCAGCCGTTCGACAACCCCCTGGTGACGATGACGCTCTCCGGAAAACAGCTGCTCGCCGTGTTGCGACAGCAGTTCTCCGGGGCGAACGAAGGCTATCCGCAGGTGCTGCAGATCTCCGACGAGCTGCGGTTCGACGTCGACATGTCGCGCACCGGCGCAGACCGGCTGCTGGCGGACACCGTGCGGGTGAACGGCGAGCCGGTGGACGAGTCGCGCACCTACAAGGTGACGGTCAACGACTTCCTCTCCCAGGGCGGCAACGGCTTCAGCGTGCTGAAGGAGGGCACCGACCGCAAGTCCGTCACCCGTGACCTGGACGCCTTCACCGGCTATCTGAAGGGCCACTCCTCCCCCGACAAGCCGATCGCGCCGCCCAAGGCGGACCGCATCACCTGGCGCTGAGCGGACGGGAGCGGGAGAAAGCGCCGGTACGGGTGGGAGACGCGGGCGGACATCGCCTGAAAGGGTTACCTGTGGTGGCCGTACGCCGGGGGGTGACCGACGGAAGAGGTGACGGATGGTTCCGTTTCTCCCGTCCGCTGACCGCTCGGCCGATCTCTGTGAGGTGCGTCATGGCTCTCGCCCCCGTCACACCGTCGCTCTCCCGGGCCGAGCTGCGCGGCGTCCTCGAAGGGGGCGCCGACGGCAGCGAGCTGGTCGGTATCGAGGTGGAGACGGCCGCGCTGGATCCCGAGACCGGCGCCGCTGTGCCCTACGCGGGACCGCGCGGGGTCCGCGCCCTGCTGGAGCACCTGGTCGCCGAGCGGCCGGGTGCCGTGCCCCAGTACGACGGCACGGCGCTGGTCGGGGTGCAGCTGCCGGAGGGCGGCACCGTCTCACTGGAGCACGGCGGCGCGGTGGAGTACTCCTCGCCGCCGTGCTCCGGAGTCGCCGAGCTCGCCGCGCTCACGGACCGGGAACTGCGCGGACTGGCCGCTACGGCACAGCGGTTCGGCTTCGCGC
Organism: Streptomyces oryzae; assembly: GCF_017676365.1. Taxonomy (GTDB): domain Bacteria; phylum Actinomycetota; class Actinomycetes; order Streptomycetales; family Streptomycetaceae; genus Streptomyces; species Streptomyces oryzae. The sequence continues at coordinate 26,294 of NZ_JADKMA010000051.1, read as the reverse complement.
TGGTCCCGGGAGCGCAGTACCCGTTCACCGCGCCCGAGGAGGTGCAGTGGGTGCCGCACTCTCGGACACCGCTGATGCGGCGCCACTTCGAGCGACTGGGCAGACCGGGCGCCGGCGGGGTGCAGGTGATGTCGCTGGCCCTCTCGACGCAGGTCTCCCTCGACTTCACCTCGCCCGCCGACCTGACACAGAAGGTGCGGGTGCTGGCCGCCGCCTCCACCCCGGCGGCCGCGCTGTTCGTCAACGCGCCCCTGGAGGGCGGGCGTCCGTGCGGGCAGCTGTCCCGCCGGATGGACTACCTCAGCCGCTGCGACCCGGCCCGCACCAGTGTCGTCCCGATGATGCTGCGCGAGGACGTGGACGTGGAGATGTTCATCGACTGGGCGCTGAACCTTCCGATGATCCACCGCGCGGCTCCGGACGGCGGCCGCTGCGCCGCGCCCCGGGTGCCGTTCGGCACGCTGCTGAAGCAGGGCTTCGAGGACGGGAGCAGGCCCCGGCTCGCCGACTGGCGTGCACACCTGTCGCAGATCTTCTCCGACGTACGGCTGCGCGAGACGCTGGAGCTGCGTGCTGTGGACGGTCCGCCCTTCGGCGCGCTCGGTGCGGTGCCCGCCTTCTGGACCGGGCTCAGCTACCACCCGCCGTCCCGCGCGGCGGCCTGGGAGCTGCTGCGGGGTGTCTCTCCGGACGCGCACCGTGCGGCGCTGCGCGACATCTCCTGCCGCGGGCTGGCCGCCGATTTCGCGGGCCGCCCGGTGCGGGAGGTCGCGGCCGAGCTGTTGTGGCTCAGCGAGGCGGGCCTACGGGCCCGCATCGCCGCTGGTGCCGAACCCCCTGAGACGGTGGACTTCCTGATCCCCCTGCACGAAGTTGCCGAGTCCGGCGTCACCTTCGCCCAGCGCACCCTGGACCTGCTGCACGCTGACCCGGCCACGTTCCCGGCCCGCCACATCGCCGAGCGCCGCATCCCTTAGGCGCCAGCAACGGAGACGCGCCCCGAAGGGGCGCGGGGAACTGCGCGACAAGCCTGGGGGCACCTCCCGGCCGGAGGCTGGGGGAGAAAGCTGCAGACCGAAGACGACAGACAGGGGCAGCCCCTCCCGCTAAACGACCCCCTGAGCCCGCATCGCCTCGGCCACCCGACCAAAGCCCGCAGCATTGGCACCCAGGACATAGTCCTCCGGGCTCCCGAACTCCTCCGCCGCATTAACACACTCGGTGTGGATATCCCGCATCACCGCGGCCAGCCGCGACTCGGTCTCGGCGAACGTCCACGACTCACGCGCCGCGTTCTGCCGCATCTCCAACGCGGAGGTCGCCACGCCACCCGCGTTGGCCGCCTTGCCCGGCCCATAACGGACGCCTGCCTCACGCAGCACATCCACCGCTTCCGGGGTGCAGGGCATGTTGGCGCCCTCGGCGACGACCTTGACCCCGTTCTTGACGAGCCTGACCGCGTGCTCCTCATGCAGTTCGTTCTGTGTGGCGCACGGCAGGGCGATGTCGCACTGCACGTCGTAGACCGAGCCGCGGGTGCTGAACCGGGCGCCGGGGCGTGCCTCGGGGTAGGTGTCCAGCCGGCCGCGGCGCTCCAGCTTGATCTCCTTGAGCAGGTCGAGATCGAGCCCGGCCTCGTCCACGACGTAGCCCGAGGAGTCGGAGCAGGCGACGACCTGGGCACCGAGTGCCTGTGCCTTCTCGACGGCGAACAGGGAGACGTTGCCGGATCCGGACAGTACGACGCGGTGTCCGGCGAGGTCCTCGCCCCTGGTGGCGAGCATTTCGCGGACGAAGTGGACCGTGCCGTAGCCGGTGGCCTCCGTACGCGCCTGTGAGCCGCCCCAGCCGGTGCCCTTGCCGGTGAGCGCGCCCGCCTCGTAACGGTTCGTCAGCCGCTTGTACTGTCCGAACAGATAGCCGATCTCGCGGGAGCCGACGCCGATGTCACCTGCGGGTACGTCGGTGTGCTCGCCGAGATGGCGGTGGAGTTCCGTCATGAAGGACTGGCAGAAGCGCATGACCTCGGCGTCGCTGCGGCCCTTGGGGTCGAAGTCGGCGCCGCCCTTGCCGGCGCCGATACCGAGTCCGGTCAGCGCGTTCTTGAAGATCTGCTCGAAGGCGAGGAACTTCACGGTGCCCAGCGACAGTTGGGGGACGAAACGCAGCCCGCCCTTGTACGGGCCCAGCGCGCTGCTGAACTCCACCCGGAAGCCGCGGTTGACGTGCACTTCGCCCGCGTCGTCGGTCCACGGCACCCGGAAGAGCAGCTGCCGCTCGGGCTCCACCAGCCGCTCCACCAGTTTCGGCTCTGCGTACTCGGGGCGCTTGCGCAGCACCGGCTCCAGACTGTGCAGCACCTCCCGTACGGCCTGGTGGAACTCGGCCTCTCCGGGGTTACGGCGCAGAACGTCGGCGTATACCGCTTCGATACGGCTGCTGGCATCCACGGACATCATCCTCGTCACTCGCACGGCCACCCGCGCCCTGCCGGGACAGGCTGGTCACGAGAGTACGTTCGGCTGCCACGAGTCCGGCTCGTGAGTGGCGAGAAACACTCTCGCGGGTGGGCGCCGTCTCATTCCGCGAGCCGGACCGCGCTCTCCAGCAGCAGCGCGTGCACGAACGCCTGGGGCAGATTGCCGCGCAGTTGACGCTGTTCCACGTCGAACTCCTCGGCGTAGAGCGCGGGTGGCCCGTACGCGGCGCGGTTGCGCTCGAACCAGCGGTAGGCGGCGGGGCGGTCGCCGAGGCGGTCGGTGACCAGGGCCATCATGAAGCCGCACAGCAGAAACGCGCCCTCAGCAGCGGCGAGGGGACGGCCGTCGTGCCGGAAACGGTAGACGTAACCGTCCTCGGCGAGCTCCTGCTGTACGGCGGCGACCGTACGCGCCGCGCTCGGATCGTCTTCGGCCAGACAGCCGCGGGCCAGCGGCAGCAGGCTGGCGGCGTCCACCTTCGGGTCGTCGGCGGCGCGGCCCCACACTCCGTCGGGGCGCAGACAGCGGGCGCGGGTCGCGGCCAGCACCTCCTCGGCCAGCGCGCGAGGGCGGGCGGCCGCGCGTTCGGGCAGCTGCGCCGCCAAGGCGCGAAGGCCGGTCACCACGCTGAGCCGCGAGTGCGTCCACCAGCGCTCCTCGAGCTCCCACAGCCCGGCCTCGGGGCGCTGCCAGTTGTGCTCGACCGCCGTGACTGCGACCTCGGCCGCGCGCCGGACGTCCCGGTTCTCCAGGTGCCCGTGGCGGGCTGCCGCCGCGTACAGCTGAAGGACCTCGCCGAAGGTGTCGAGCTGGAACTGCCTGCCCGCCTGGTTGCCCACCCGGTCGCTGCCGCCGGGATAGCCGCTCAGGCCCAGGCTCCGCTCGGCGGGTACGGCTTCCCCGGTGACCGTGTAGGCGGGGCGCAGCGCCTCGCCGTCCGCGAGGACGCGCGCGGTGACGAAGTCGACGGCGCTGTCCAGCAACGGATGCGGCCCGTGCGCGGCAACGGCGATACCCGCGTAGGACTGGTCGCGCAGCCACGCGTAGCGGTAGTCGTAGTTGCGGCCCTCCCCCGCGTGCTCGGGCAGCGAGGTGGTGGCCGCGGCGACCATCCCTCCCGCGCTGCTGGTCAGCCCGTGCAGTACGGCGTACGCCTTCCGCGCGTCCCGTGGGGCGAGCAGGCCGTCGCAGTCGGGCACCATTTGCCGCCAGCGGCGCAGCGTCTCCTCCCACAGCCCGTGCGGCTCCAGGCTGCCGGCGCCGACCGCGCGTTCGGTACTGATCTCCAGTACGAGGTCGCGCCGCTCGCCCTCCCGGAGGGTGAACGTGCCGCGCAGGGCGCCGTCCGCGTCCGGGCGCGCTTCGGGTGCGCCGGTCCAGCGCAGCCGCAGCCCGCCGCCGGAGGTCGTCCACACGGGTGCCGTATCGGCGGGCCCGAACCGCTCCTCGGACCGCTGCCAGCCGCCGGGTTCGGCCTGGCCGAAGCCGGGCCGCGGATCGAGCACCAGCCGCACTCCGGCGCCGGAGGAGGGGCCGGACTCGACGCTCACCTGGCGCAGCAGGACGAGCCGTTCGGGGTCGGTGGGGAGGGCCAGCGCCTCGCGGGTGACGAAGACCGCCTGCGAGGTGACCCACCGGCTGACCCGCACGAGGGTGCCGTTCTCGTAGAAGCCACCGCTGACCTGCCAGTTGTCGGCAGGCCGCACGGTGTACTGCCCTGGGCCGCCGATGAGCTGCGAGAAGACCGCGTCGCTGTCCCAGTGGGGCGCGCACAGCCACACCAGCTCGCCGCGCGGCGAGATCAGCGCGCCGCGCTCGCCGTCGCCGAGGAAGGCGTAGTCCCGCAGCGCCCAGGGCGCCATGCCGTCCCGGTCTGAAGGGGCCATGCCCGCGACCCTAATAGGTCGCGGGCACCACGGATGCCCGACGAGTCCGCGCGACGCTGTGTCCCCGCCCGGCTACCAAGCGCAGCCGGGAGACGCGGACACGCCCCGAAAGGGCGCGGGGAACTGCGCGACCAGCCACAAACAACGGGCAGTCCGCAACGGCGGACAAGGGGCAGCCCCTCCCCGGAACAAGCTCCGCATATCGCGGCACAAGCCGCTCCGCTTGGTGTGAGGGCACGAATGGGTGTTCCCTGGAAAAGAAGACATACCCCGCTTAATGCCGCACCCGAGGTGAGGAGCTCGAGATGCCCAAGCGCCGGCCGGACCAGGCAGGAAACGAGCCCGACCAGATCCGTGGGCCCGAGGAGCGCCGGATACACGGCGGTATGCCGGAGAAGCCCGACGACGAGGCGCTGGCCAAGCGCACGGAACAGGAGCGGGTCGACGCCGGAGTGGACGACTACGACCCCGAGGACGTGCCACCCGCGACGGAATCCTGAAGACCCCCGAGGGCCGGCCGGAGGCCGGCCCGCACCGCTGAGAGGCCGCAGTCATGCCAATCGCCACGGTGAACCCCGCTGACGGCGAGACCCTGCAGACGTTCGACCCGCTGTCCGACGAGGAGATCGAACAGCGCCTCGCGGACGCCGACGCCGCGTTCCGTACCTACCGCACCACCACGTTCGAGGAGCGGTCGCGGCTGCTGAACGCGGCGGCGGACCTCCTGGAGCGGGAGGCGAGCGGCGTCGCGCGCGTCATCACGACGGAGATGGGCAAGACGCTGGCCGCCGCCGAGGCGGAGGCCGCCAAGTGCGTCAAGGCGATGCGCTGGTACGCCAGGAACGCCGAGGACCTGCTGGCACCCGAGTACCCCGCCGCCGAGGACGTCGAGGACGCCGGCGCCGTACGGGCCAGGGTGCGTTACCGCCCGCTGGGGCCGGTGCTGGCCGTGATGCCGTGGAACTTCCCGCTCTGGCAGGTCATCAGGTTCGCGGCGCCCGCGCTGATGGCGGGGAACGTGGGGCTGCTCAAACACGCCTCGAACGTGCCGCAGACCGCGCTCTATCTGGGCGATCTGTTCCACCGGGCGGGCTTCGCGCCGGGCTGTTTCCAGACGCTGCTGGTGTCCTCCCGCGCCATCGAGTCGGTGCTGCGCGACCCGCGGGTGGTGGCGGCGACCCTCACCGGCAGCGAGGGTGCGGGCCGTTCGGTCGCCTCCGTGGCGGGCGACGAGGTCAAGAAGACCGTTCTGGAGCTCGGCGGCAGCGACCCGTACATCGTGATGCCCTCGGCCGACATCGACGCCGCGGCGCGCACCGCGGTGACCGCGCGGGTGCAGAACAACGGCCAGTCGTGCATCGCCGCGAAGCGCTTCATCGTCCACACCGACGTCTACGACGCGTTCGCCGAACGGTTCACGGCGGGCATGCAGGCGCTGACCGTGGGCGACCCGATGAAACCGGAGACGGACGTCGGCCCGCTCGCAGGCAAGCAGGGCCGGGACGACCTGGAGGAACTGGTCACCGACGCGCTCACCCAGGGCGCGCAGGCGCTGTGCGGAGGCCGCAGGCCCGAGGGCCTGGAGCGGGGCTTCTACTACGAGCCCACGGTACTGACCGGCGTCACCGAGCAGATGCGCATCCACCGCGAGGAGGCGTTCGGCCCGGTGGCCGCGCTCTACCGGGCAGCCGATCTGGACGAGGCGATCGAGCTGGCCAACGACACCCCGTTCGGGCTCAGTTCGAACGTGTGGACGCAGGACGAGTGCGAGACGGACCGCTGCGCGCAGGACCTGGAGGCCGGCAGCATCTACTTCAACGGCATGACCGCCTCCCACCCGGCCCTGCCGTTCGGCGGCATCAAGCGCTCCGGGTACGGGCGGGAGCTGTCCGGGCACGGCATCCGCGAGTTCTGCAACACGACGACGGTCTGGCGGGCGTGACCCGGCCTCCGGCGGTCAGTTCCGGGTCACCGCGCGGTTGACGCCCGTCACGAACGTGGTGGCCAGCACCCAGCCCGCGACGATGAGCAGATACGCCAGCCACTGATACCCGCCCTCGGGCGCGTACGCCTTCTCCTGGCCGAAGTCGATGATCGGCAGCAGCAGATCGAGGGCGTAGGCGAACGCGTTGAAGCCCGGCGCCTCGTCCGCCTTGAGCGGGCGCGGCGGATGCAGTCCGTAGGCGAGCGCCCCCAGCAGGAGCAGCCCGGCCAGCCATCCGGCAGCCCGCATGGGGCGGAAGCCGTATCCGACGGTCACATCCTGCAGGTGCCCCCACAGCCGTCCGTAGAGGGGCAGTGTCGTGCGGTGCCTGCGCTCCTTGGCGAGCTGGACGGTACGTGCGGCGGCGTCGTCGCCGATGTGCCGGTAGGCGGCGGTCAGCTGTTCGTACGCGAACGGTACGTAGCCGTCGGCGTCGCGGGTGAGCACGTCCAGCCGCTCGGAAGCGGGGAGGGCCGGGGCGAGCGTGGTGTACGACAGGCTGTCGAAGCGCACGCTCTCAGGCCACACTTCCGGCGCGGCGAACAGCATGTCGACCCGGGCCCGGCGCAGATTGACGGCCCCCACTATGGGCGCCACCTCGCGCAGCCAGAACTCGCTCACGGTGCTGCTGCTGGCCCGCAGGGCGACGCCGCCCGGATTCGACAACCGTGCGTAGCCGAGGTTGAGCTGACCGGGAACGGTGACTCCCCGCAGATTGACCCGGCCCTCGGCGCGCAGCCGCATGGCGTGCAGATCAGTGCCGACGGCGAGGGTCTCGGCGTGCAGCGCGGTGCCGCCGGGGTTCAGCAGGCGGGCGTCGTCGAGCCTGACCAGGCCCGCCACGGTCACTCCTTCGAGCCGCGCCCGGCCGTACACGGTCAGCCGGGTGGCCCGCAGGTCCTCGCCGACGGTGGCGTGGTCCAGCTTCAGCGGCGATTCGGGACGTTCGGGCGAGTCCGCGCCGTCGTCATCGGCCGCGGCCGGGGTGCCCAGTTCGGTGCGACTCAGGAAGAGGGCTCCCGCGATGCGCGCCCCGGACAGCGCAACCGCGCCCGGTATCCGGCAGTCGTTCAGCCGCAGCACCCCGTCCACCCGCAGGGTGGTCGCCCACAGCCCTGGCATCCGGCACCCGCTCAGGGTGAGCTGCCGGAACTCGGCGCCGTAGAGGACGACGGTCTTCTCGAACTCGCAGTCCCGCAGCGACACCGGGCAGCGCACCAGGCCGGAGTGCACATTGAGCTCCCCAGTGACCCGGGCGCCCCGCAGCCGCAGTGCCGGTATCTCCCCGTTCTCCTCGGGCGCGGCCAGCAGCAGGGACCGCAGCACCCGGGCCCGGACCGTCCGGTCGTCCGCCGCCGTGAGGTCGACCGTCCCGCCCCGCGGAAACGCCTCCCATACCTGTCGCTCCGGCTCCGTCAGTTCGTTGATCTCCACGCGCTGGACTCTTCCCGCACACCGGGAGGGCGTCAACTCGCCCGGCCCGCGCCCGGGTCCGCCCCTTACTCCGCGAGGAATCGACCCGGCCCACGCCCGGGCGGCATTGTCATGGCATCGGCCCGCAGGCAGTAGCCGACGGGGTCCAGCAGAACGAGGGGACGTACGCCATGACCACCTACGAAGCCGCCGTCGAGCGCTACTTCGCCGCCTGGCCCGCGCCCCGCAGGGGCGCGGGGAACGGCGCGACCAGCCCTCCACGCCCCGCAGACGCCCGCGCTCCGCACCAACCGAGCCGGAGCGCGCAGCGTGCGCGATAGAGCTCGGGCGGTGCGACAGAACGGCGACGAACCCGCCGTCTGTGTCGCACGCGCAGTTCCCCGCGCCCCTGACGGGGCACCCCGCCCCGTCAGGGGCGGTGCCCCGCCGGGATCTCCTCGTCGGCCGGAACGGGACCCGGCGGGGTGCCGTCTCCGAAGGGGCGGCCACCGAGCTGCTCGCGGTGGTGCGGGGTCAGCCAGCCGGACAGCTCAGGTCCGGTCGGCACGATGGAGTTGGGGTTGATTCCGGTGTGTACGACGTAGTAGTGCCGCTTGATGTGGTCGAAGTCGACGGTGTCGCCGAACCCCGGTGTCTGGTAGAGGTCACGCACATACGCCCACAGCACCGGGTCCTGCTCCAGCTTGTTGCGGTTGCACTTGAAGTGGCCGTGGTAGACGGCGTCGAACCGCACCAGCGTGGTGAACAGCCGGATGTCCGCCTCGGTGATGGTGTCGCCGACCAGGTAACGCCTCTCCCCCAGCCGATCGGACACCAGGTCCAGGCGGCGGAAGACATCCGCGTACGCCCTCTCGTAGTCCTGCTGCGTGGTGGCGAAACCGGCCCGGTAGACGCCGTTGTTGACGTCCCGGTAGATGCCGGCGGCCACTTCGTCGATCTCGTCGCGCAGGGCCTCGGGATAGAGGTCGGGCGCGCCCGGCCGGTGCAGCTCACGCCACTCGGTGGCCAGGTCGAGGGTGATCTGCTGGAAGTCGTTGGTGACCAGCTTGCCGCTGGGCACGTCCACGACGGCGGGCACGCTGACCCCGCCCGGGTAGCCCGTCTCCCGCTTGTCGTACGCCTCGTGCAGGAAGTGGATGCCGAGCACCGGGTCGCGGCCGCCCGGGTCCAGCGTGAAGCGCCAGCTGCGGTCGTCCTGGATCGGGTCGGCGACCGCCAGCGACAGCGCGTTCTCCAGTCCGAGGAGCCGCCGGGAGACCAGTGCGCGGCTGGCCCACGGGCAGGCGCGGCTGACGACGAGCCGGTAGCGGCCCGCCTCCACGGGCCAGCCGTCCCGGCCGTCGGCAGTGATCCGGTCGGCGAAGTGGCTCTTGGACCTCTTGAACGCCTTCCGGCCGTACTCGGTGTTCCCGGCGCCGTCGCCGGCCTCAGCGGTGCTCATTCCGGTCTCCTTATGGCAGGTCGGGGCGGAGTCCTCGCTCGCCCGGGCGGCTTTCCACCAACCCGAACGCATCTCATCACTCCGGTGCCGTCCGTGCCGAGTACCGACGCGTTGGGACGGTGACACGGCCCTGCGCCCGATGTCCTGCCGACCGGCTGTTCAGCGCCCGACCTGCCAGGCGTAGGGCGGGAGTTGGGCGGCCCGGCAGTAGACCTCGCACGCCCAGGGGAGGGCGGCGGCCGACGGGTGCAGCCGCGCCCCGTCCAGACTGGCCAGCAACCGGGCCGTGTGGTGGATACAGCCGGTGTGCTGGGTGCCGTTGCCGTCGAGCACGGTGACCGCCGTGCGCCTGCCCTCGCACGGTGTCGGGTCCGCCTCGTGAGCCGCCGCGCACCGCCGGGTCCGGCCCGCTGTGGACGCGTTCATGTCCCACCCCCGTCTTGCTCGCGCACTTCGAGACAGCCTCTGGCTTCCCCGACTGCCGCCGGACATGGCGGAGTTGGGGAAGCCATGGACAACTCTTGACGCGGCTGCCGCCGGCTCAGCCGGTGAAGAAGTCCCGCACCACCGGGGCCAGGTCCTCGGGCGGCACCTGGTGGAAGACGCCGGGCAAGGAGCGGTGCGTACCGGACGGCAGCGCCTCCCCCGTGGCGCGGGCCGCCTCCTGGAGCACCGGCGTGCTGGCGTCACTGGACAGCACGAGGGCCGGGATCCGTACGGCGGCCAGCGTCTCGGCCGGCAGCGTTGCGTCGCCGAGCAGCGTGGTGTCGTAGCCGAGGGTGTGGGCGATCTTCGTCATGTCCGCCCAGCCCGGGGACTGGCGGGCGCCTTCGACAGCCTGCGGGGGCAGCCCGATGATCTCCGCCATGAAGTACGCGACCGCCTCGGAGCGCTCACCCTGGCTGATGAGCTCGGTCAGCCGGGCCACCCGGACCGGGTCCTGGAACTGGCCCGCGGCGCCGGTGAAGGGCGGTTCGAAGAGGACGATCCTGCTCAGTGCGGCACCGCGGGCCGCCGCTTCGAGCACCACGAGGCCGCCGGAGGACATCCCGAAGGAGAACACCTGCTCCGCCCCGGCTTCCTCCCGTACCGCCTCGGCGACGGCGGCCAGGTCGTCGGCCTCCCGCACGGGCGCGTAGGGCTCGGTGTCGCCGCTGTCGCCTCTGCCCCGGCGGTCGTAGACCACCCCGGACAGGCCCAGGCCCGCCAGCTCACGGGCCAGTGGTACCGCAGCGGTGCGGTTGGTGAGCGCGCCGCCGGTCAGCACGACGGGCGGTCCGTCGCCGAACCGCTCGTAGGCGAGCTTGGTGCCGTCGGAAGAAGAAATGGCGAAGCGCACGGTCATGGCAGGGCCTCCTGGCTGTGTTGTTGTGCTGAGACTTCTACCAGTAGCCACTGACAGGGCTCGCCCACCGGATTTCGCGCACCCGGCGCCCCGTAAGGGGCGCGGGGAACTGCGCGAGCAACCACAAGCCAACCCGCAGCCCGCAACCCACAGCAAGGGGCACCCCCTCACCGGAACAGCTCTCCGGACACAACCTAAAGGGGCGGAGGCGGCGTGGGCGCACCCGCGGGCGGCGGCAGCTTGGCGTAGCGGCGCGGGAGCGTGCCCGCCGACGCATCGGCGCCGGGATCGCCGGCACCGCCCCCGGCGCCGGCAGGCGCAGGCGGCAGCACCGCATCGCGCCGGGCACCAGGATCCCAGCCGGGCTCGACCACCCGCTTCTGCACCAGAATGGCGCCCGCCAGCACCGCTCCCCCAGCGCCAAGCATCAGCACGATGCCGGCGGTCTCGCCCACCTTGTCGGCGAAGCCGATGAGAGCCCCGAACCAGCCGAAATCGGCGTCTCCGAATGTGGTGTTCTCGTCCCCGAAGGAGCCCAGCACCTTCAGCAGCACGGCGGGCAGCAGCGTGATCAGTACTCCGTTGCAGAAGGCGCCGAGCGCGGCGCCGCGCCTGCCGCCGGTCGCGTTCCCGTACACGCCTGCCGCGCCACCGGTGAAGAAGTGCGGCACCAGCCCCGGCAGCACCAGCGCGAGCCCGAAGGCCGGGTTGAGCACCCAGGCGAGCAGCGCGAGGGTGCACAGGCCGCCGGCGAAGCTGGCCAGGAAGCCGACGAGCACCGCGTTCTGCGCGTACGGGAAGACGATGGGCGCGTCCAGCGCGGGCACGGCGCCGGGCACCACCTTCTGGGCTATGCCCTGGAAGGCGGGGACGAGTTCCCCGAGGATCGTCCGGACGCCGAAGAGGATGACGGCGACCGCGATGCCGAACTGCAGGCCCTGCATGACAGCCTGCATCAGATAGTTGCCGAGGCTCGTGGCGGCCGCTCCGCTGTCGGCGGCGAACGCCTTGAAGGCCGTCTTCTGACCGGCCTTGGCGACGTAGAGGAGGGCCATGATCACGTAGATCAGCAGCATGGACAGCGCTGTGGCGACCATCGAGTCGCGCAGGAAGCGCAGCCCTTCCGGCAGCTTCATGTCCTCCGTACTGCGGCTGCGCTTGCCCACGAGCTGGCCGACGGCGCCGGCCGTCACATAGCCGGCCGTGCCGAAGTGACCGATGGCGATGCTGTTGTTGCCGGTGATGCGCTTGGTCCACGGGTGGGCGAAGGCGGGCATCGAGACGAGCAGGATGCCCAGCAGCACACCGCCGACCGACACCACGACCCACGCGGACAGCCCCGCCGTGGCCAGCACCATGGTCAGCAGCGTCGCCATGAACAGGATGTGGTGGCCCGTCAGGAAGACGTAGCGCAGCGGCGTGAACCGGGCCAGCAGCAGGCCGAGCCCGAACCCGGTGATCATCAGCCAGGCGACGCGCGCACCGAACTGGTTCTGCGCGATACCGACGATCGCCTCATTGGTGGGGATCACCCCGTGTGCTCCGGTGGCGCCCTGGATCATCTCACCCAGCGGCGCCAGCGAACCGACCACGAGCTCCGCGCCGGCGCCGATCAGCAGAAAGCCCAGCGTCGCCTTGATGGCGCCGCCGACGATCTGCCCCACCGGCTTCTTCAGCGCTGTCAGGCCGACGGCCGTGATGAGACCGATGAGATACGCGGGGACGCTGAGGATCTCGTTGACGAGGAACTTCGCGATGGTGACCAGCCAGTCCATGGAGCCTTCCGCTTCGTGCCGTGTCCGTACCAGGCTCTGCTCGTACGAGGTGGGGAGGGGGCGGGTTCAGACGTCGTAGGTGTCGCGCAGCGTGGCGTCCACTTCCTTCGCGCTGGTGAAGTCCTCCACGACCTTCACCGGTATGCCCACGTCACCGAGGGTCCTGGCGATCTCGCGGGAGGTGAGGATGGCCACGGCCTCGGCCGCCTTGCCCTTCGCCGAGATCGTGTCGGTGGCCTCGACGGTGATGTGCTGGTCCCAGCCCCAGCGGCCGAGGACCTGTTCCAGGGTGTTCTTGAGGAAGAGGCTGGTGCCGACGCCGTTGCCGCAGACGGTGAGTATCTTCTGCGCGGCCGGGCCGCTCGGCCGCGCCGCCCGTTCGCCGCCGGCCTCCCGCCGGGCGAGCACCCGGTGCAGCTCCTCGGGGCTCGCCGCACCGCGCAGCGCCGCCTCGGTCTCCGGGTCGCCCAGCAGTCGGGCGAGCGCCGCCATGGCCGCCGTGTGTGCGCCGGAGTCCCGCGCCGCCAGCGCGACGACCAGGGTGACCGGGTCGTTGGACTCGTGCCCGAACGCCACCGGCTCCGCCAGCCGCACCCATGACATGCCGGTGTGCCGTACCGCGGGCGAGGGGCGCGCGTGCGCGAAGGCGAAACCGGGCGCGATGACGATGTACGGCCCGTTCTCCTCGACATTGCGGATCATCTCGTCGGTGTACGCGTCGGTAGTGGTACCCCGCGTGACCAGCAGCTCGCCCGCCGCGCACACCGCGGAGCGCCAGTCGGCGACGGACACGTCCAGCCTGATCGCCTCGCGGGGCAGGAGTTCACTCAGTGAGGCCATGCCCCGGATACTGACACGCCGTGTCGGGGCCAGGGGCGAGGGGTACTCGCGCAGTCCGTGGATGGAGATGAACCACGCGCCCCGCGCGAAGCAGGCGATCGCGCGACAGACAGGCGATCCCGCAGAAGCAGGGAGGAACCATGCGCCTCGATTCCCTCGCACCCCTACTCGACCGGAGCGGGCCCTGGGCCACCGTCTACGCGAGTACGGCACAGGCCACCGAGTCCGCCGGTGACGAGCGCCGGCTGGCGGCCCGTGCCGCGGGGGACGAGCTGGCGCGGCAGGGCGCCGACCCGGCCACCGTGGACGCCGTCACCGAGCACCTGGCCGCGCTCTCCCCCAGGACCAAGCCGCAGGGCAGCGCGGTGTTCGCGGCCGACGGCGGCATCGTGCTCGACCTGCCGCTCAACGCGGCCCCCGGCCGTCATCACGTCAGCTGGTCTGCGCTGCCGCACCTCGGGCCGCTGCCCGAGCTGCTGGGCGAGAACCCGCGCTGTCTGACGGCACGCATCGACCGTACGGGCGCCGACTTCGAACTGGTCGACGCGCAGGGGACGCACAGCGCCGGGCAGGCGTCGGGCGAGGAGTGGCCGGTGCACCGCACGGCCACCGGTGAGCTGTCGGAGAAGCACTTCCAGCTGCGCGTGGAGAACACCTGGGAGAGCAACGCCGGGCTCGTCGCCGAGGCCGTGGCCCGCCGGTTCCGGGAGACCGGCGCCGATGTCCTGGTCCTCAGCGGCGATCCCCGGGAGCGGCGCGCCGTCCATGAGCGGCTTCCCGAACAGCTGCGGGCCATCGCCGTGGAGACCTCGCACGGCGGCCGAGCTGCGGGCTCGTCCTCCGAGCTGCTGGACCGCGAAACGGCGCGGGCCCGCGAGGAGTTCGTCACTCGGCACACCGCACGGGCGCTGGCCGCGATGCGCGCAGCGCACACACCGGGCCCGGCGCCCGCGGGCCCGGCAACGGCGGAGACGGTGCCCTCACTGGTGGAGGCGGCGCGGGAACACCGGGTGGACACCCTGCTGGTGCGGCCCGGCGGACCGGACCGCGACCGCGAGGTCTGGGTGGGGGACGGCCATGACCAGGTGGCCGTGCGCCGCTCCGAGCTGCAGTACCTCGGGGCCGTCGACCCGGCGCCCGCGCGCGCCGACGACGCGCTGCTGCGGGCGGCGCTGGCAACCGACGCCGAGGTGCTGGTCGCAGCGCCGGAGGAGGAGCTCCCGGTCGGTGGGCTCGGAGCGCTGCTGCGGTGGACCCATGCGGACGAGCGGGCGGCCGCCGTGCGGTGACACGTCGGACGGAGAGAAGGGCCGCTGAGGCCCGGATTTCCCTCCGCCGGTTCCGGCTTCGGCCCGTTCCGGCCGTGGATCGGCCGCCCCGCGCGCCCGGGTCCGATAACGCCTCCGACTTGACGCTCTTCCAGGAAGTGGTGGAGGGCGCGACCTCCCAGGGGCGGGAGCCGCGGTCCAGCCACCCGGACAGCAGGCCGAAGCAGGCGCCGGCCAGTGCCAGGAGTGCGCCCAGCCAGCTCGGTGAGAGGAGGCCGAAGCCGGCGGCGATGACGACGCCGCCGAGCGAGGCCCCCAGCGAGTTGGCGATGTTGAAGGCGGACTGGACGCTGGCGGAGCCGAGTTCGGGTGCGTCCCTCCCGTGGTCGAGGATGCGGGCCTGGACGCTGGGGATGGCGGCCATGCCCGCGATACCGGTGACGAACACGTTGACGGCGACCAGGACGGTGTTCTGCGCCGTCACCAGAAACATGATCAGTGAGAGTGCCAGTGCGAGCAGTGCCCCGCACATGGTGCGCACCGGCCAGTCGGCGAGCCGGCCGCCGAGCATGGTGCCCACGGTCATGCCCGCTCCGGACAGCGCCAGCAGAGCGGTGGCCGCGGTGGGCGTGTATCCGGAGACCTGGGTCACCAGCGGCTGGATGTAGGTGTAGAAGGACGAGGTGCCGGCGAAGCCGAACACGACCACGGCGTAGGAGAGCCACACCTGCGGTCTCTTGAATATGCCGAGTTCGCCGCGCACCGTGCCTCTGCCGGGTTCTCGCTGTACGGGAACCAGCACCGCGAGGGAGATGAGCGCGACGAGCCCGATTCCCGCGACGACGATGAACGTCCAGCGCCAGCCGACCGTCTGCCCCAGCAGGGTGCCCAGCGGCGAGCCGACGATATTGGCCATCGGCACGCCGACCAGCACCACCGAGAGAGCTCTGCCACGCTTTTCGGAGGGGACGAGTCCGACGGCGACAACGGCACCGATTCCGAAGAACACTCCATGCGGAAGTCCTGCCGTAAAGCGTGCTGCCAGCAGCAGTTCATGGTTCGGGACAAAGCCTGACGCTGTGTTTCCGAAAATGAACAGGCCGGTCATCGCGAGCAGTATTGTCTTACGGCGGAACCGCATACCGGCGATGGTGAGAAGTGGCGCCCCGATCACGACACCGAGCGAGTAGGAGGAGACATAACCACCGGCATCGGAGATGCTTACTCCCATGTCGGAGGCTGCCTCGGGCAGTAGACCTATCATCACGAACTCGGCCGTGCCCGCACCGAACGTTGCAATGGCCAGAGCCAGGAGGGCAAGGGGCAACTGGACCTCCTTGCGGGAGTGGGGTGTTGGGCTGCCCGGCTCGCCTCGGCGGGCCGTTCCTTGAAAGGAAGCGTGCCGCAATCCGGGATTCGAGCAAACGGTTTCCCCATAAGGCTGCCCATAGTAGGATTCCGGGAATTTCCTGAACTCCCCCTGGAATCAAGGCAGTCGAGCCGCGAAGGCGTCAAGACGCCTTCTGCGGGGCGCAGGTTATTCGGCGTGTCGCCACCTGGCGCCGGTGATTGTCCTGCGGGTAAAGAGAGTTGCCGGTGACGAATGCGGTGGCTGTGACTTCAGAATTGCTCGCCGGAATGTGATTCCCGGTGAGGGGCTGCCCCGTCCTGTGTCATGCGGTCTGCCGCTCGCTCCCCCAGCCTCCGGCCGGGAGGTGCCCCAGGCTGATCGCGCAGTTCCCCGCGCCCCTGACGGGGCGCGCGTCTTCCCGTCCCGGACAACTGACCGTAGGCGCTCAGGACTTCGGGAAGCTGAAGGTGTAGCCCCGGTCCTTCAGCCATGGCAGCAGTTCCTGAAGCGCCTGGTAGGACTCGGAACGGTCACCGCCCCCGTCGTGGAAGAGAAGCACCGCGCCGTCCTCCAGCTGCTCCTTGGCGTGCCGGACTATCGCCTCGGAGCCCGGCAGTTCCCAGTCCCCCGGGTCGACGATCCAGCCGAGCGGCCGCATCCCGTGCTCGGCGGCCAGCCGGCGGCTGGCGGGGGTGAAGGCGCCGCCGGGTGCGCGGTAGTAGTACACGGGCGCGCCGCCCGACGCCTTGTCGATCATGCGCTTGGCGTCGAGTATCTGCCGCTTCTGGTAGGCCACCGACTTGTGGTCCATCCCCGTGTCGTGGTCGACCGAGTGGTCGCACAGCCGGTGCCCCTCGGCGACGATCCGCTTGACGAGCTCCGGGTGGCGCTCCGCGTTGGGGCCTATCAGACAGAAGGTCGCCTTGACATGATATTGACGCAGCAGGTCGAGCATCTTGGGCGTCCACTCCGGATGCGGTCCGTCGTCCAGGGTGAGCGAGACCGAGTGCCCCCCTGCGGCGGTGTGATGGCTGATCTTCCGGCTGACCTTCCGGGGGGCCTTCGGCTTCGCGGGTCCGGCGTGTGACTCCTTCTTCGCAGGGGCCGGGTCCTGCTGCACCCGCGCGGCGCGCACACTCTGCTCCCAGCCCGGATGCCGGCTGGAGGCGGCGGCTCCCGAACCGGTCGCCACGAACGCCGTCAGCAGACCGGCCGCCACGGTTCCCGCCGCGGCGGCTATCGCCACGGTCCCCGGCCTGCTGCCCCGCTTACTGTGCACTTCTGCTCCCAACTGCCCGTTTTCACCGAACTTGCAATGATGCAGACCACTCCGGAGGGACAGCGGTTGCGCTGCCGAGATGAGAGATACACCGCATTCGGGGCCGGGCTGGACAGCAGCTGCGCGGGCACCCTGACAGCCTGGTGACAGAGCGACCGAGAACAGGGAGAGCACAGGCGATGGCGACCAGCGTGGCATTCACCGAGGATCTGGCACGGGAGGTGCTGGCCGCGGCTACGGGCGGCCCCGGCGGTACGGCGGAGCTGCTGTCGCTCGGCGAGAACGCGGTCTTCGGGCTGGACGGGACCGTGGTGCGGGTCGGCCGCGACCCGCAGCTGCTGGCGCGCGCCGAGCACGAACTCCGGGTGTCGACCTGGCTGGAGAGCGAGGGCGTGCCCGCGGTCCGCGCCGCCGAGCCCCAGGCCCGGCTGGTGGGGGATCATCCGGTCACCTTCTGGCAGCGGCTGCCCGCAGCCGTGCGCCCCGCGGGCGCCGCTGACCTGGCCGGTCTGCTGCGGCTGGTCCACGCGTTGCCCGAGCCGCCGTTCGCCCTGCCCGCGCGGGAGCTGCTGGACGGGGTGGAGCGGTGGCTGCGGCTGGCCGGGGACGCGGTGCCGCGCGAGGACGCGGCGTTTCTGCGGGCCCGCAGGGACGACATCCGCACCGCGCTGCCCGGCCTGATCCCCCATCTGCCCCCAGGCCCTGTCCACGGGGACGCGCTGCCCCGCAATGTGCACGTCACCCCGCAGGGTCCGCTGCTGGTGGACCTGGAGACGTTCTCCTCGGATCTGCGGGAGCACGACCTGGTCGTGATGGCGCTCAGCCTGGACCGCTACGGGCTGCCGGAGGCGGAGCACGAGGCGTTCTGCGCCACCTACGGCTGGGACGTGCGCGGATGGGAGGGTTGCGCGGTGCTCCGGGGGGCGCGCGAGACCGCAAGCTGCGCGTGGGTGTCACAGCACGCGCCGGGCAACCCCGCAGCGCGCGCCGAGTTCCAGCAGCGGGTGGCCTCGCTGCGCGAGTCGGACCCCACGGTGCGCTGGCACCCGTTCTGAGCCGCCCCGCGCGGTGCTACACCCACCCCCGCGCGGCCAGCTCCTGGGTGAAACGCCCGTACGACTCGTCCAGCGCGTCCTTCTCCCCCGGCACCGGCTCGATCAGCCGGCCCTCGCCGGTCATGGCCGAGGCGGCCTCCTCCAGCGAGGGATGCAGCGTTCCGGTGGCGGCCAGCAGCGCGGCGCCGAAAGCCGTCTCCGCACGGTCGGCCACCCGCAGGGGCAGCCCGAGCACCGTGGCGCGGATGCGGGTCCACAGCCGGCTGCGGCTGCCGCCCCCCGCCGCGTACAGCGGCGCTTCCACGGGCACACCGAGCGCCGCGACCCGTTCCAGCGCGAGGCGTTCGAGGAACGCGACGCCTTCCAGGTCGGCGCGGTGC
Source organism: Streptomyces oryzae (assembly GCF_017676365.1). Lineage (GTDB taxonomy): Bacteria > Actinomycetota > Actinomycetes > Streptomycetales > Streptomycetaceae > Streptomyces > Streptomyces oryzae. Next base: position 7,776 of record NZ_JADKMA010000051.1, on the reverse strand, counting down.
CGGTCGGCGTCATCGGCCGGGGTGCCGAGGGTGAAGCCGCGGGCTGCGCCCGCCACGAAGGGGAAGCGCTCGCCCTCGCGGCGCAGCGGGTAGCTGACGCAGGAGGCGGGCCCACGCGCGGCTGCCGCCTCGTCCAGCGACTGCAACTGCTCGGCGGCGCGGTGGGCGAGGGCTTCGCCGCCGGTGCTGGAGGCGCCGCCCGGCAGCCACCAGCCGTCCGGGTGCCGATGGCTGTAGAGGGCGCCGGCCGGGTCGGTGACCAGGTCGCGGGTGACGCCTTTGAGTACGTAGGTGGTGCCGAGGATTCCGACGAACTGGCCGGGGGCCACCGCGCCGGTGGCCAGCTGCCCGGCGCAGCCGTCCGTCATGCCGAGCCGTACGTCGCAGCCGGCCGGCAGCCCGGTCTCGGCCGCCGCCTGCCGGCAGACGGTGCCGATGGAGGTTCCGGGCGGCTGTACGGGGGGCAGCCAGTGCGCCGGGATGCCGAGCGCGCCCATGACCTCGCCCGGCCACTCGCCCGCACGCGGGTCGTAGCCGGTCTTGAGCGCGTGGCTCCAGTCGGTGGCCACGGGCGTCCCGGTGAGGTGCCGGGCCAGCAGGTCGGGGGTGTGGACGAGCCGCGCCGTGCCGGGGTGGTCCGCCGTGTGCCGGGCGTACCAGGCGGCCCGGCCGAGCGCTGCCGTCGGCCCGACGGTGAGGCCGAGGTCCCGCCACCGGTCGGCGCCCAGGCGCTGTGCTTCAGCGTTGAGGTCGGCGGCCCTGCGGTCGTCGTACATCAGCGCGGGGCCCAGCGGTCGGCCGTCGGCGTCGGCCGGCACGAGCGTTCCGGAGGTGGCGGAGACGGCGACGGCGGTCACTTCGGCGCCGCCTGCGGGCAGTGCAGCCGTTGCCTGGCGCAGCGCCTCGGCCGTCGCGGGCCACCAGCTGCGGGCGTCCTGTTCGCTGCGGCCGCCGCCGTCGCGGACCGGCTGCGGCAGCGCTGCCCGGCCCTCGGCGTACACCGTGCCGTGGGCATCCACGCAGACGACGCGGACGGCGGCCGTGGCCATGTCGATCCCGGCGACGAGGGGGGTGGCGACGGCGGGCGCAGGGCGTGGGTTTCCGGGTGCCGGGGCTGGGCTGTCCATGGCATACCTTTCAGTGAGAGTGTTAATTTCACACGCTCGATGTGATATCTGCTCGATGTGAGATCAGCTCGCTGCCGCCTCGCGCCGTATCGGCGATGTCGCCGCGCGCGAGGCCACCGGTCAGCCGCTCACCTCGGCGACCCGGACGTCGGTGTGCTCGCGCAGCTCGGTCAGCAGCTGGCCCGGCACCCCGTCGTCCACCACGACGTGGTCGAAGTCGGACACCGGGCACAGCCGGTGCAGCGCGGTGCGCGCCACCTTGGAGTGGTCCATCAGCAGCGCCGTACGGGCACCGGAGGCGAGCATGGCCCGCTTGACGAGCACCACGTCCTGCTCCTGATGGAAGGTCATATGGCCGTTCATGGCCGATGTGCTCACCAGCACCAGATCGACGGACATCGCCTCGATGGCCTCCACACAGGGCACCCCGAGGAAGGAGTCGTGGGTGTGCGAGTACTCACCGCCCAGGGCGATGAGCCGGATCTCCTCGCACCCGGCGAAGACGTCCACCACCCGGCGCGCATTGGTCAGCACGGTCAGCGGTGTCCTCTCGCGCAGCAGCGCGGCCAGCGCCAGCACGGAGGTGGAGTCGTCCAGCATCACCGACATACCGGGCTCGACCAGCTCGGCCGCGGCCTGTGCCACGGCCTCCTTCTGCGCCACATGGACGCCCAGCCGGTAGTCGAGATTGCTCTCGAAGACGCTGGTGGGCAGCGCCGAGGCGCCGCCGCGGAAGCGCCGCAGCACCCCGCGTCTGGCCAGCGCGTCCAGATCGCGGTGCACGGTCATCACGCTGACGCCCATGGTCTCGGCGAGCCGGCTGACGCTCACCGTGCCGTGCTGGACCACGTGCTCGGCAATGCGCTGTCTGCGGCTCTCCTGCGAGCGGGCCGCGCCGGCGGGGGTTCCCGGGTTCGTCATCGCGCCTCCCCGCTCAGCCCGCGGTCGTGGGGGCCGCGAGCGGAGTGGGCCCGGCGGCCGAAGCGCCGGTGCCCGTCGGCACGTTCAGCGACCGCAGCGCCGTACGGTCGCCGGACACCTCGATCTCGGTGACCGCGGCGTTGTCGAGCCGGGGCAGTACGAGCCGGTAGCGGCCAACCGGGATGCCGAGCATCGCGCACAGGGCGATACGGAAGGCGGTGTTGTGCGCGACCACCAGCACCGTCTGCCCCTCGTGTGCCGCCGCCACCTCGCGCAGCGCTCCGCACACCCGCGGCGCGACGGCGGTGGGCGGCTCGGAGCCGGGGAAGGAACCGGTCTCCGCGTCCTGGCGGAAGGCGCGCACCAGCTCCGGGTCGTCGGCGGTCATCTCCGCGATGGTGCGGCCCTCGCCCCAGCCGAAGCCGGCCTCGCGCAGCCCCTCGTGCACCCCGGGCACCACTCCCAGCGCGCGGGCCGCGGGCTCGGCGGTGTGCCGGGCGCGCTCCAGCGGCGAGCTGACGACAGCGGCGATGGGCTGCTGCCTGGAGCGCACAACCGCCCACTCCGCGAGCTGCTCCGCCTGCCGCCGCCCCGCGTCGGTCAGTGCGATGTCGGAGATGCCGGCGTAGCGGTTCTCCGCGTGCCAGACGGTCTGGCCGTGCCGTACGAGCAGGAGCCGGGCGGTCATACGTCCTCCAGGACTGTCGGTGCGGTGCCGTGGGAGTGCGGGTGCGGCGAGGCGCACACTGCCGGCCCATTGGGCTTCTTCACGTAGAGCGCTATAAATATAACAACCTCGATGTGGAGAGTGTGGAGAGCAGCGCGAGCTGCCGGGACTGGAAGGCGAACGGCCATGACTGAAACCGCTGGGGCGATCATCGGTGTCGACATCGGCACCTCCGTCACCAAGGCCGTCGCCTTCGATCGCGACGGCAACCGACTGCACGCGGCGGCACGGCGCTCCACGCTGCTGCACGAGCCCGGTGGCGTCGTCGAGCAGGACCTGGAGGAGGTGCTGGCAGGCGTCGCCGAGGTGGTCAGGGAGGTCGCCGCGGCGCTGCCCGCACCGCCCGCGGCGCTCGCGCTGACCGGCCAGGGCGACGGGCTGTGGCTGCGCGACGCGGAGGGCCGTCCGGTACGGCGCATGATCTCCTGGATGGACGGCCGCGCGGCGTCGCTTGTCGGCCGCTGGCAGCGGGACGGCACCGTGGCCGAGGTCTTCCGGCACACCGGCTCGGGGATGTTCCCCGGCTGCCACGCGCCCCTGCTGGCGTGGCTGCGCGAGCACGAGCCCGAGACGCTGGAGCGCGCGGCGGTCGCTGGGTACTGCGTCGACGCCGTGGCGCAGCGGCTGACCGGCACGGTCAGCGTGGACGCCTCCGACGCCACCCTGCCCTTCCTCGACCCCGCCACCCGCGAGTACTCCCCCGCCGCGCTGGCCGCCTGCGGCATCGCGGATCCGGCTCACCTGCTGCCGGCCCCCGCCGCACCGCGCGCCGTGCTGTCCCTCGGCCGGGAGGGAGCCGCACTGCTGGGCCTGCCAGCCGGGCTGCCGGTCACCTCAGGACCGTACGATCTGCCCGCCTGCGCCATCGGCAGCGGCGTACGGGAGACCGGCGACGGACTGCTGACGGTGGGCACCACGCTCGCCTGCCAGGTGCTCACCGACCGTACGGACCGCGACCCGGACGGCGAACCGGCCGGGATGTGGCTGTGCACCCCCGAGACCGACCGCTGGCTGCGCGCACTGCCCGCGATGGTCGGTACCGCCGGGATCGACTGGGCGCTCGGGGTGGTCGGCGCCTCGACCGACGACCTGGATACGCTGCTGGACAAGAGCCCGGCCGGGGCCCGGGGAGTGGTCGCGCTGCCGTTCCTGTCCGAGGCGGGCGAGCGGGCGCCGTTCGTGGCTCCGGCGGCGCGGGCCTCGTTCGAGGGCATGTCACTGGCGCACGACCGCGCCGACCTGGTGCGGGCCATGTGCGAGGCGGTCGGCTACGCGGCCCGGCACTGCCTGGAGACCGCCGGGCTGTCCCGGACACTGGCAGCGTGCGGCGGCGGCACCCGCTCCCAGGGCTGGATGCGGGCCTTCGCGGGCATCCTCGGCCGCCCGGTGCGGGTGCCGGCCGAGACGGAGGTCGGGGCCAAGGGCGCGGCCGTCGTCGCCCGCGCCGCGCTGGGCGACCCCGTCGACGAGGAGCGGTGGCACACCGGGTACCGGCTGGTCGAGCCGGAGGAGGCCGACCGTGACCGGTACGAGCGCGGCTACGCGGAGTACCGCGGGCGGGTCAGCGCTGCGAGGGTCCGCTGGGAGGGGTGAGAGCTCCGGAGCCCGATGTCGTTTTCCCGCCAGTCCTGGGTCCGGCCTGCGGCGAGACTGGAGGGGAACGGAGAAGGGACGAGCCATGCACCGCACGCACACCGTCATCGACAGCCCCGTCGGGCCGCTGACCCTGGTCGCCACCGACGGGACGCTGTCCGCCATCTACATGGATCAGCAGCGGCACCGGCCGGCGCAGGAGACCTTCGGGGCAGCCGATCCGCGCACGGCTGCCTTCGGGCACGTGACGGAGCAGCTGGGCGAGTACTTCGCGGGAGACCGTACGGAGTTCACCGTGCCGCTCGCGCCGCAGGGCACCGACTTCCAGCGCACCGTGTGGTCCGCGCTCTGCGAAATCCCGTACGGCCGGACGCTCTCCTACGGGCAGCTCGCCGAACGGATCGGCAAACCGGGCGCCGCGCGGGCCGTCGGGCTGGCCAACGGGCGGAACCCGATCAGCATCGTCGTCCCGTGCCACCGGGTCATCGGGTCCACCGGGCAACTGACCGGCTACGGCGGCGGCATCGAACGCAAGCGGCACCTCCTGGACTTCGAGCGGGGCGCTCTCGTGCCGCAGGGAGGAGGTGCCGGGGTGACGCTGTGGTGAGGGGGTTTGCCCCCGGCTGCGGCGGTCACCCGTGAGGCGGACACAGACCGCGTCGCGGCAAGGAGGACAGCATGCTCCGCGCCATCGCAGATGTGCTGCGCGCCATAGGCGGCGCAATCGCCACCGTCGTCACGCTCCCGTTCCGGGCGCTGGCCCGGCTGTTCGCCGGGGCCTCCCGCTCGGCGCACTAGCCGGCGCACCGCCGCAGGGGTGACCCGTCAGCCGCCGAAGGTCAACAGGACCTTCGGCGGTCCGCTTCTGCCCTGCTCCAGCAGCGCGAAGGCCGCACTCACCGCCTCGGCCGACTCGGCGGGGAAGGTCCGGGCGATCAGCGGGGCCGCGTCCAGGACGCCCTGCTCGAAGAGCGCGACCGTACGGTCGTAGTGGGAGATGCCGTGCTGGATGCCGAGCACGTCCACCCCCTGCAGGGAGAGTTCGCCCGGCACGAACGAGACCGGCTCCCTGGCGACCCCCACCAGCGCCACCCGTCCGCCGCGCTCGGCCATGCCGAGCGCACCGGTGAAGGCGGATGCGGCGCCGGATGCCTCCACGACCAGGGAGTAGGCGTTCTGCGGCGCCTCGTCGGGGTGGAGGGCCGCGTCGGCGCCGCAGCGCAGCGCCAGGTCGAGACCCGGCCGGTCGATGCCGACGGCGTGCACCTTGGCCGCGTACCGGCGCGCGAACTGGACCGCGAGCAGGCCCATGGTGCCCGTCCCGATGACGGCCACCTGGTCGTCGAACCGCAGCCGCGCCCGCTCGAACGCCTCCACCACCGAGACGGCGGGCTCGATCAGCGCACCGGCCGGTTCGGGCAGTCCGGCGGGCAGCGGGGTGAGTGCGTGCGTGGGCACCCGTACATGGTCGGCGGCTGCGCCCTGCAGCCCGTACAGCCCGGTCTCGCGCAGCGCGGTGCACATCTGGGCGCGCCCCGCGTGGCACTGGGGGCAGCGGCCGCACGGCACCATGGTGCGGCCGACGACGAGTGAGCCGACCGGCGGGGCTTCCGCGGGTGGTTCGTCGGCGTAGGCGGTCACCTCGCCGTACCACTCGTGCCCGAAGATGTGCGGGAAGGTGATGCGGCCGTCCTGGAGGAAGGCCGATGTGCCGTGCAGGATCTCCAGGTCGGTGCCGCAGATCCCCACATACCGGGTACGCACCAGCACCGTGCCCGGCTCCGGTTCCGGCACCGGGACGGTGGCCAGGTCGGTCTGTCCGAGGCCGGTGATGCGGGCGGCACGCATCGTGCCGCCGGGCCAGTTCCCCTTCAACGGGCGTCCTTTCGGGAGGGGCGCTTACGGGCGGTGCTGCGCTGCCTCCGCCTCGGGTCACCCCTGGATCATGGCACGCCGTGGCTGCGGCCCCCGATGCCGGGCACAGGTGACAGCGGCCCGGGCTCAGTCGCGGCGCAGCGCTGCGAAGTCGCGGGCGTCCTTCGACCAGCTGTCCACCGGCGACCAGCCGGACACGCGGGCCACGCGGTGCAGCGCGGCGAGGCCAAGCCGCGCCCAGGGGAACGGAGTGCCCGTGGTGCCGCGGGCGTTCTCCATCCATACCTGAAGCCGCTCGTCCACGTCCTCCCCCGCGACCTCCACCAGCAGCAGTCCGTCGGGGCGTACCAGGTGGGCGACGCGGCGCAGCAGCAGCGCGGGGTCGCCGCCGATACCGACGTTGCCGTCGACGAGGAGCGCGGTGTCCCAGGCGCCGGGCGGGGGCAGGGGTTCGAAGACGGAGCGGCGCAGCGCCCGTCCGCCTCGCAGTACGGTGCGGGAGACGGCCGCTGCGTTGATGTCGATGCCGAGCGAGGGGTGCCCGTACTCGCCGAGTGCGGCCACGAGGCGGCCCGGGCCGCAGCCGATGTCGAGCACGGTGCCCTGGCAGCGGTCGAGTACGGTCATGTCGGCCGCGTCGGCGACGGCGCACCAGCGCTCCACGTCGAGGGTGAGCGACCAGCCGCCGTGGCCGCGCAGATAGAGCGGGCCGCGGCCGAGGCCGAGGGCCTCGGTGTAGGGGTCCTCGGTCCAGGAGCCGCTGTCGGCGCCCGTACCCGCTCTCACCTCCCCCTCACCCCTGGCGTGCCCGGCGCCGCCGGCCCGGTCGGCGCGTGCCCGGAGCCCAGCAGCCGCCGCAGGCGGGCGTGTTCGGCGGCGAAGAGGCTGTCGGGGGCTTCGGCGGCGACCGCTTCGGCGTCGTCCGGCTCGTCCACGTCCCGCAGCTGCGGCAGGTCGCACACGCGCAGCCCGGCGTCCAGGAGCCGGGAGCGCTGCACCGCGCCGGTGGTGGCGGTGGACATGGGCACGCCGCGCAGCAGTGCGGGGTCCGGTGCGGCCAGGCCGAGCGCCCAGAAACCGCCGTCGGCTGCGGGGCCGAAGCAGGCGTCGTGGTGCCGCCAGGCGTCCGGCCGGGTCGCGGGCTCGAGTAACGCGGGGGTGAGCTGCGGGGTGTCCATGCCGACGAGCAGCGCCGGCCCGTCGCACAGCGCGAACGCCGCGGCCAGCCGCTCGTCCAGGCCGCCGTCCGCCTGCGGCACGATCTCGAGGGGCGCGCCGCCCTCCGCGGGCTCCGGGAGCCAGGGCCCCGGGCTGCCGTCCAGCACCAGGACGCGGCGGCGCGCGGGCGCCGCCAGTACGGCGCACAGGGTGTCGGTGAGCGCGGCGGCGGCGAGTGCGGCTGCGCCGTGCGGGGTGAAGGCGGGCGCGAGGCGGGTCTTGGCGCGGCCCGCGCGTGGCTCCTTGGCGATGACGAGCAGCGTGGTGGTGGGCTCCGGCACCGGCATCACGCGTCCTCGGTCGTGGGGTGGGGGG
>NZ_JADKMA010000050.1 GCF_017676365.1 Streptomyces oryzae | reverse complement strand
GAACCCGGCGCCCACCCGACGCGACAGCCGGGCCACCGACCTGCCCACCTGCAGAAATGACCGCCCCCGAATGAGCCGAAAGGGCCCGTCAGCAAGCTGACGGACCCTCATGCAAGATCGAGGCTAGGTCAGGTGTGCCCATGACCTCATGACCCGCAACAGTTAGCCTCGCGCTTTCATGAAGCGGGCTGTCCGATGTGTGATCACGTAAACAGAAAGTGCCTCTGACCTGCGAGAATGAGGATTGCTGAGGTCCTTGTTCCCGCTCCAGTCGGAGGCACTTTCCAGGTGAAGCAGCCTATCGGGTCCTACCCACGTGTGCGTGTCCGGGACGACGGCCGTCAGGTCGTCTCGCAGGCCGGATCGGTTCTGCTCGTCGAGACTGTCCGCAAGAGCGGCCTTGACCAGGCAATGTCCGCCACACTCGCCCCGTGGAGCAAGGCCCGGGCCGTCCACGACCCGGGGAAGGTCCTGCTGGATGTGGCACTCGCGGTCGCGTTGGGTGGTGACTGCCTGGCCGACGTGGCCATGCTGCGGGCCGAGCCGGGAGTGTTCGGCCCGGTTGCCTCCGATCCGACGGTCTCCCGCCTGATCGACGCCCTCGCCGCTTCCGGCGAGAAGGCCCTGTCTGCGATCCGTTCCGCGCGGGCCAAAACACGTGACCGGGTCTGGCAATTGGCGGGTGACGCCGCCCCCAGCGCGGACCACACGGTGACCATCGACCTGGACGGAGTGCTGGTCATCGCGCACTCCGACAAGCAGGACGCCGCTCCGACCTGGAAGAAGACCTACGGACACCACCCGCTGATGGGGTTCGTCGACCACGGGGCCGGCGGAACCGGCGAACCCGTCGCCGCGCTGCTGCGGCCCGGCAACGCCGGCTCCAACACCGCTGCCGACCACATCACCGCCGCCCGCCAAGCGCTGTCCCAGTTGCCGAAGAGCTACCGCCGGGGACGGCAGACCCTCATCCGCACCGACTCCGCCGGCGGGACCCACGAGTTCGTCGCCTGGCTCGCCCAGCGCGGCCGGTGGCTGTCCTACTCGGTCGGCATGGCCATCACCGAACAGATCCATCAGCACGTGTTGAAGGTGCCGGCCCCGGCCTGGACGCCGGCCGTCGAGGACGGTGGTGAAGTCCGTGACGGAGCCTGGGTCGCCGAACTCGACGGTGACTGCCTGAAGGGCTGGCCGAAAGACATGCGGCTGATCGTCCGCAAGGAACGGCCCCACCCCGGCGCCCAGTTGCGGATCACCGACGCAGACGGCATGCGCTTGACCTGCTTCGCCACCAACACCAAGGGCATCCCGATCGCTGAACTCGAACTCCGGCACCGGCTGCGGGCCCGTGCAGAAGACCGCATCCGGGCCGCCCGCGCCACCGGCTTGACCAACCTCCCTCTTCACGACACCGCCCAGAACCGCATCTGGCTCGAGATCGTGCAGATCGCCCTCGACCTGCTGGCCTGGATGCCGATGCTCGCCCTGACCGGGAAGGCCCGCTGCTGGGAGCCCCGCCGCCTGCGGTTCCGTCTGTTCACCGCGGCCGGTCAGCTCGCCACCACCGGACGCCGCCGCATCCTCCGCCTCGCCCGGCACTGGCCCTGGACCAGCGTGATCACAGGCGCCCTCCAGCGGCTGGCCTTGTTGCCCAACCCCGGCTGACCAGCAGCAATCCCGTCCCTACGAACAGCACCACCCCGACCGGAGCAGTGGAACCCGGCGCCCACCCGACCCGACAATCGGGCCACCGACCTGCCCACCACCTGCCACAACACGCAAAAGGTCCGCCGACTCAGTCGGCGGACCCTCACGCAAGATCGAGGCTAGCCTCAAGTGACTGTTCGGTCCAGATCGTTTTTCCGCCAGGGATGTAGCGCGTGCCCCAGCGGTCGCACATGGCGGCGACCAATTGGAGTCCACGACCTTCCTCATCGGTGACAGCGGCATGACGCCGCCGCGGCGTGGTCTCATTGCCGTCACTCACCTCACATGTAAGGATGTTGCTCTTGAGCAACCGCAACCCGATGGGGCCCTCGGAGTGCCGGACCACATTGCCCACCAGCTCACTCACGATCAGCTCGGTGGACATGATCAGCCTTTCTAGCCCCCAGCTGGTCAGATGCTCGGCCACGAGCTTGCGCGCCAACCCTGCAGAGGCCGGGTCGTAGGGCAAGTCGTGGACGACGAGATTTTGCTCCGGGAATCGTCGCGTGCGGGCGATCAGCACGGCCGCATCGTCAGCCGCTTCCCGGGCGCCCGGCAGCTCCTGGGTGAGCGCCTCGCTCATTCCTTCGACGAGCTCGACCTCGTTCATGCCGACCGTCGCCGCATGCCGTGCGTACCCCTTTATTGCATCGGCCAGCTGCCTCGTGGCGGTGTCCGGGTCGGAATTGAGGCCGCCGATGAGCCCATCCGTGTAGAAGACCAACACGCTCCCCTCGGGAATGCAGATCTCAGCCGCCTGGTAAGGCAACTGCGCGGCACCCAGTGGAGGCCCGCTCGGCACATCCAGGAACGAGGTCCGGCCATCCGGGAGAAGCAGCGCCGGCGGCGGATGGCCGGCGCTGGCAAGACCGCACATTCCCGTTGTCGGATCGTAGATGGCGTAGATACAGGTGACGTAATGCTCGCCGCCCACTTCGAATGCCACGTCGTTGAGGTAGGCGAGCATCTCCTCAGGTGGGTGATCGAGAGTGGTGAGTGTGGAGACCGCGGTGCGCATCCGGCTCATCGTGATGGCTTCGCGTACCCCGTGCCCCATGACATCTCCGATGACGAGAGCGACTCTTCCCCCGGAGAGGGGAATGGCGTCGTACCAGTCGCCGCCCACCTCCGCGGGGTCACTCGCCGGACGGTAGCGGGCGGCCGTGGCCACGGCCGGCGCAGAGGGAAGCTGGGACGGCAGCAATGCACGCTGCAACTGGTGTGCGCGCCGATGCTCCGCGTCGTACAGCCGCGCTCGTCCCAGGGCCTGGGCGACCAGCGCAGTCAGCACGATGAGCAGGCTCTTGTTCTCCGGAGGAAAGGTCTGTGGCTCGTCGAAGGCGAGCAGTAGGCTGCCCACGCACTCGTTCTCGGCCATGAGGGGCAGCAACGCCCACGCATGGCGGCTGTCCCCAGCAGTATGTTCAGCCAACGCGGGTACCTGCTCGGCGACGGCCTCCTGACTGCTGAAGAAGCGCGGTCTCATCTGGGGGAGCAGCGTGTTGTGGTCGAGTTGACGCAGGGGCTCGATCGCGGCCGCCTCGTACCCGACCTGGCCAACCAGATGCAGCTTGTTGCTGCCCACCGTGGCGTGCACGAGTGCCCCGCTGGCGGCGAAGGGCGGCAGGATCTGTACTCCGACTGTGTCGACGACGTCGCTCGTCGTCAGAGCGCTGGCCAGTGCCTCGGTGAGCGCCGTGATCCGCCGCGCTCGTTCGGCGGCTGCGTTCTCAGCCTCCACCTCCGCGGTCACGTCCGAAACCTGGACCACCAGGTGAGGGTCCACGAAGAGCAGACGCAGGCGTTGCCAGGTGTCGCCCAACTGGACGTCGACACTTATGGGCCGGGTTTCCCGGACCGCCTGCTCGAAGTGCCTTTGCAGATGGTGCAGGCCGACGTGGGTTTCCCACAGAGCCTGCCCCACCAGTTGCCCGGGCTCGGCCCCCAGAAGGGAAGCCTGGGCGTTCGCGTAGATGACGCGCCAGTCACCAGGGAGGACGACGAGGAAGGCGTCCGGCATGTTACGGAGGATGCGCGTTACCGCTTGTTCCGTGACCCGCGTGGTGGTGGTGTCCCAACCGGTGCCGGTCATCCGAAGGGGGGTTCCGTCCTGGCCGTAGGTGGTGTGCCCGCGCAACTCGACCCAGCCGACCCGGCCGTCCGGAGAGACAACGCGGTATTCGACGGAGAGGACGGTGGCCGTATTGAGCGCGTGGTCGATCGCCGAGAGTACTCCTTGCGCGTCGTCGGGGTGCACACGCTGCAACCACGTCTCGACACGGGAGTCCCAGATCTCCGGAGTCACGCCTGCGCTGGTCCTCACCACCTCCATCGCCGCGTCATCGAACAGCAATTCTCCAGTGACCACATCCCATTCCCACGTGCCGACACGGAGCTCGGCCATAGCCTCCCGCAGTCGCGAGCCCGACCCGAGCCACCAAGGAAGTACGCCGCTACTGGAGACCCTGGCATGTTCCATGGTCTCGGACGCCACCTTGGCCACCTGCCAGAGGAACTCCTGCTGCTCGTCATCGAGCGGCCCGCTGACGAAGATCGACAGGACGCCTCCGGCAGGCAAGGCCATCGGTACCGATAGGGCCCCGCACGCCCCCGGACAGGCCGGCACCTTCGGAACCGGGGGTCCTCCTGCGGCTTCGGCGTCCTGGGGTGCCTCCATCCCGTCACCGGCCAATGTGTCCCCAGCGACGAGATTTTCGGGTGTCCAAACGGCGCGCTGCTCGCGAACAGCCCTGGCGGGAGGGTGGGGATCGTCCGGTGCCATCCGCTCCCACACGCGGGCGGCGTCGAGCGGTAGCCCGCTGATAGCTGCCAGGCGTAGCTCGCCATCCGTTCTGCGGCCCAGATGTGCGACCCCGCCCAGTCCTGCCACAGCGGTTACAGCGTGGTGCAGAACCAGCCGCAGCAGCTCCACCTCATCGAGACCTCGAGCGGTGGCCAGCGTTTCCAACCGCTTTCGATTCGCCTCGCGGTCCTGAACACCCCACAGCACGTCGGCATCGCCCCGCCACTCAACGGATAGAGATATACGGAATAAAAAATAAATCGACGTGAAGGAGAGTAATCAGACATACCCGCCCTCATCCTCCGGTAGAGACCAGCAGTGACCCGAACGGCCGCCGGTCACGGGTAAGCCCGGACGGCGATGTATCAGGTGATTGGCACCACTGATCATGGCACACACTCAGAGCGCACGGCCCTTCTTCTCCGCCTTACCCGGCCGTAAGCAGCCGATGTGCTCGACTGCTGAGAGGCTGTTGTCTTTCCGAGTCAGACGACTGCGTTTTCGCTGGTCGTGTGTCACGAACGCTGAAGGAGGCGTCGATGTAGGAGCTTCCAGAAGCGGTGCTGTGTGAGAGATGGAGGTAGGTCCTCCGGGGTCGCCCTGCAGGGGGAGGCTCCAAACCACCGCAGGCTGCGTCGGTTAGTGGGTGTCTGAGAAGCCCCGGTCAGGGCAGGTGACTTGGTAGTTCCTGCTCTTCGGGGAGGCGGGGTGGCCAGGCGGCGTGCGTATCCGACGGACCTGTCCGATGCCGAGTGGGCGGTGCTCGCACCGCTGGTACCACCGCCGAAGCCGGGTGGACGCCCGCCCAAGCATCCACGACGGGAAATCATCGACGCGCTCGCGTACTGGCTGCGGGCCGGCTGCGCCTGGCGACTGCTCCCGCACGATCTCCCGCCCTACCAGACCGTCTACCACTACTGGCGGCAGTGGCGGCTCGAGGGCCGTTGGGAGCAGATTCTCATGGTCTTACGGGCCCGGGAACGGGCAGGTCAGGGGCGTGATCCGTGCCCGAGTGCGGGAGTGGTGGACAGCCAGAGCGTCAAGGCCACCGAGCGGGGCGGCCGTCACGGGTACGACGGTGGCAAGAAAGTCCTGGGCGTCAAGCGGCACCTGCTGGTCGACACGCTCGGTCTGGTCCTGGCCGTCTGCGTCAGCCCGGCCAACGTCAGCGACCGGGACGGCGCCGCAGTGCTGCTGGCCCGCTCCGCCGCGAAGTTTCCCCGGCTCAAACACCTCTGGGCCGATCAGGGCTATCGCGGCCAGGACTTCCTGGCCCGGGTGTACGAAGAGACCGGGACCACCATCCAGATCACGCAACGCAAGGATGGCGGATTCCGCAGTACCTGGGCGAAAGCCGATGCTCCACCGCGCGAGGTGCCGATGTTCGCGGTGGTTCCGCGCCGATGGGTGATCGAGCGGAGTTTCGCCTGGTTGGGACGTTACCGGCGCCTGTCCAAGGACTACGAGTACCTGCCTGCCAGCCAGGAGAACGCGGTCTACCTGGCCACGATCATGCTCCTGTTGCACCGCACAATAAGAGCAGCCTGACCGGGGCTTCTCAGACACCCACTAACGCAGGGCGGCGGCGACAAGGCCTTCGAGGGCCTCGCGAGGCACTTCGCCGCCGCTCACCAGCCGGTCGAAGACCAGCCCGTCGATGCAGGTCAGCAGGGTGTGAGTGCGGTTCTCGACATCCGTCACGCCCTGACCGGCGAGGAACAGTCGGACGGCCTCGCGGCCGGCGTTCTCGCGGGGGACGAGGATCTCGCGCAGCTCGGGGTCGCGCACGCTCTCGACGGCGCAGGCGTAACGGGCGAGCGAGCGGCGGCGGGCCTCTCCGGTGAGTCGCTGTCGGGTGAGCAGCACCATGCCGTCCACCAGTTCCTCGGCGATGCGGATGGGCGGAAGATGCTCGGCCATCGTTTGCAGTTCCTCCTGGTCGAGCTGGACCAGGCGAGTGACGAGTCCGGTGAGCAGCGCGACCCGGGTGCGAAAGTACGCCGACGTGGTGCCGGGCGGCATGGCGGCTTTGCGGTCGACTGCCCGGTGGGTCAGGCCGCGGATCCCTTCGGCGGCGAGTACGTCGAGAGCCGCGTCCGCGAGGAGGGTGCGTCGATCCGAAGCCATGGTTCCTTTCTACACCTGTAGAGCTTCAGGTAGCCTCACCCTTCTACAGGTGTAGAAGGGTGAGGGTTCGACATGGGCAACACGGCAGTGGTGGTCGGAGGGGGCATCGGCGGGCTGGCCACCGCGATCGGCCTGCGCCGCATCGGATGGGAAGTGACGGTCGTCGAGCGCGCGTCCATGCTTGAGGACGCGGGGGCGGGCATCTCACTGGCCGCCAACGGCCTGCGGGCACTGGACGAACTCGGCGTCGGCGAGGCGGTACGGGATGCCTCACGAGGCCAGTACAGCGGCGGCACCCGCACGCCACAGGGTGGTTGGCTGGCCCGGATGGACGGCTCGGCGCTGGAGAAGACGGTGGGCACGCCGATCATGGGCATCCCCCGCTCCACCTTGCACCGGCTGCTTCGCGAGTCCCTGCCCGCCGAGGCACTGCTGATCGGCTCTGAGGCGGGCTCGGTCGAGCAGATCGGCCCCGGGACGGTTCGAATCGGCTGCGGCGGCACGGTCCTGGACGCCGATCTGGTGGTGGCGGCCGACGGCATCGGCAGCAAACTGCGCAGCCATCTCTTCCCGGCCCACCCCAGCCCGGCCTACAGCGGCTCGACAGTGCTACGCGCCATCACCGAGCAGGCGGTCGACCTGCGCACCGACTTCGAGCTGACCTGGGGCCACGGGGCCGAGTTCGGGCACATCGCCTTCCACGACGGGCGGGCCGAGTGGCACGCCGTCCTCAACCTCCCCGCCGGGACGCGGTTCGCCGACCCACTGGCCGAACTGCGCCGACGATTCCACAACTGGCACGACCCGATTCCCGCCCTGCTCGACGCGACCCGGCCCGCCGCCGTACTGCACCACGACATCAACGAACTCCGCACGCCGCTCCCCTCGTACACGATCGGCCGGATCGCGGTGCTCGGCGACGCGGCACACGCGATGACCCCCAACCTCGGACAAGGCGCCTGCCAGGCACTGGAGGATGCAGTCACCCTGGCCGCCGCGCTCACCACCGAGCCCACCGTCGAAGCCGCGCTCGCCCGCTACGACTTTGAGCGCCGGCCGCGCAGCCAGGCGGTCGCGCGGGCCGCCCGGCGGGCCGGGCGGATGGGCCAGCAGCTCTCCCACCCACTGGCCGTCACCCTGCGGAACACGGCGATGCGGCTGACACCCTCCCGTGCCGCAACACGCATGATCCTTCGGCACCACACCTGGGTCCCACCGCAGCTGAACTGATCCGATTCGCGCCCCGCCAACTCACCACCAGAAACCCTCAGGAACAAAGTCGAGCTGAGGGTCTTGCGTCACGATGGGCAGGGTGTCCGGGTGCGTGCTGATCTTGTTCCGGACGACCTGTGGAAGCGGGTGGCTCCGCTGCTGCCACCCATTCCCGAGCGGCGCCGCCGCTACCCCGGGCGACTGCGCGTTCCCGACCGAGCGGCCCTCGCCGGCGTCATGTACGTGTTGCGGACCGGTGTCGCCTGGCGCGACGTCCCGACGGAAACCGTGGGCTGCTCCGGGGTGACGGCGTGGCGCCGGCTGCGGGACTGGACCGAGGCCGGAGTCTGGCCCCGCCTGCACGCGGGGCCGCTATAGACCCATGGTTGGGAGAAGCGCGTACCCAACTTGTCACAATGCGAAAATAAGAGTGTCCAAGAGCGCAGAGAAACTTCCCGCGTCAGTGCATCGCGATGAGGCGAGCGATCTTCAGGCCAAGATGGAGCGACAGCCTATCGTCGCCCCTGGAGAGATCGACTCCGGTGATCTCTTCTACACGTTTGAGCCTGTAGTAAAGGCTCGTGCGATGGATCCGCAACTGCTCGGAGGTCCGCTTGATATTTCCAGCGTTGTCGAAGAACGCCTCCAAGGTGAAGACAAGGTCGTCCTCGCCCGGACGCGGGCGTTCGAAGAGTGCTCGCAGACCCGGGTGCAAGCTGTCGGCGAGCCTATCCGGCGGCAGCTCCGCTAGCATGCTGTACACCCCGAGCTCGCTGTAACGCACGACGAAACCGAGAACTCGGACCACACTCGCGACCTCAGCCGCGCGACGTGCGTCAGCGTACGAGGCATGAACGTCTTCGAGCCGGGTGCGGGGTTCGCCGATGCCAATCCAGCAGCAGGTGTGACTGTCCGCTTCTGCCAATACTCTTTCGCGGATCCCTGTGCCCAGTTCGGCCAAGGCTCCACGTTTGGTCGGATGGTCGTCCGTCAGCAGCAGGATGGCGTGATCCGGGCGTTCGAGGGTCAGAGCGCGCCGCTGTTCGCGTCGGCTTCGGCCGAATTCGACTCCGGCCGTCAGCGCGAGTCGGTCCTGTTCGGTGAGAGGCGAGTTGCCGCGGGTCAACGTGACGACGAGAGCGGCACTGGCGCGGTGGGAGAAAAGATTCTCCGCGACGAGCTGTTCGGCGGCTTGCGCGCGGACCTCGGCCTGATCGGCGAGGAGGTCGCGCGTGAGCTCACGTTCGCGTCCACGGCTGAGCTCGCCGAGCAGATATTCACGATGGATGATCAGGCCGACGGTTTCGGCTGCCCGGCGCACGGCGGACGCCTGGAGATCGTCGACGGCGCCTTCCGAGGTCAGGAGCCACATGAAACCCAGCAGCGCTCCCCTGTATTTCACCGGTACGCCGATTCTGGCTATTTCTATGCCCAAGTCCGGGCGGGCGGGAATGGTAAAGAAATTATCAGTTCCCCTCGCTCCTTTCTCGCGTACGTAGTCCACGACACTTCGGGAAACCTTGCGCTTGAGAATGGACGTGGTACGAGCCGGATCAACCTCCCCTGCATGAGAGCTGTACGCCAGAAGGCGCAGATCTGTATCATCGAGGGCAATTGACCTGCTCAGGCGCTGGCCGAGATCCTCGACCAGCCGCTGTAGCTCAGCCATCTCGAACACCACATTTCCAGAGCATGGCCACGGGCATCGAGCCGAATCACCAGGACATGAACACCGTGCGCCGCAGGTACGAGGAATTGTACCCGTATCAGTAGCCGGCGTGATGTGGGCTGAGTGGTCACCTCTCGGATGCTGGGAGCTCCCGGGTCACCCGCGCCTCCAGTGCGGTGAGTGGCATCGCCCCGCCGTCGAGGACGATCTCGTGGAAGTCCCGTATCCGGAAGCGTCGGCCCAGGCGCTCTTCAGAGCTCCTGCGCAGCCGCGCGATGGTGAGCGAACCCGCACGGTAGCCCAGTGCCTGCGCGGGTACGTCCGTGGCGTAGCGCAGCAACTCTGACCGGAGTTGCGCATCGGACTCGTGAGTGTTGCGCCGCATGAAATCGAGGGCCTGGTCCGGGGTCCACCATCCGCAGTTGAGCGCCGTGTCGACTGCCAGCCTGGCCGCCGTGAACCTCTCTTGCGACAGTCTTCCGTAGGCGTCCCATGGGTCCGCGTACAGACCCATCTCCCAGCCGAGATCACTCGCGTATTCAGCCCAGCCCTCGATGAAGGCGCCGAAATGCATCGTGTGCCTTCTGAAGTCCGCCAGTGAACCATTCTCGGACTGCCGCGCGAGATGGAAATGGTGCCCTGGTGCCAGTTCGTGGTATATCAAGGCGGCAGCGGTGACCAGCGGCCGGTCGGCGAGCCCTGATCCGTTATACCGATAACGCCCTACCGGCATGTCCTCGGTCGGCCGTTCGTAGTAGCCGTAGGTCAGCCCGGCTTCCAGGTTCTCCGCCAGCCGTGCCACTCCGTACGGCGCCTTGGGTAGCACACCGAAGTAGTCCCCGATCCGTGGCTCCAGGCGAGCCATGCAGTTCAGGTAGCGCTCCTCGACCTCGTCGGGGGTGGTCGCGTAGAGGTCGCCGCGTGTCTTGAGGAAGTTCTTGAATGATGTCTCCTCACCACTGAACCCAAGGACCTCTCGTACGTCGCGTATGCGTTCCCCGAGCCGCTGACATTCCTCCAGACCGAGACGGTGCAGTTGTTCCGGGGTGGTGTCCAGACTTGTGTCCCGCCAGACCATGAAGCGGTAGGCCGCCTCCCCACCGGGGTACGCTCCCAGGCCGACGCGCGCGGGCGCTGCGGCTTTGTAGTCGGTGGAGCCGAGGGTGGCCAGCATCCGCTCGATGGACGGGAGTACCTCGGTGCCGAGGGCCTTCGCGATGCCATCGGTGAGACGCCCCGACTCAGCCGCCCCCAACGCGGTCAGTCGGGCACCGTCAACCCGCAGCGTCTCTTCGGCGGTGCGCCGGAGCCCGCGGAATGTCGCATCCGCTGCCTGGAGCGCGGGACTGGCGATCACTACGCCTCGGTGTGCCTGTTCGCGGACGGTCGCGGCCAGAGCGTCGAAGCAGCGGGCGTATTGGTACACGAGATCGAGATAGCGATCCACGTCTGCGGCGGTGCTGAACCGATGAGGTAGAAAGACCGTGCTGTGGTAGCGCGAAAGTCCCAGGATCTGGTATGGCGTAGCTGACGGTGTCGGCCAGAAGTGGCGAGCCTCGCCGTCGCCCGCATCGGCGAGGAACCGTAGAATGCGGAGTGTGTCCGCGTCGGAACCGCTGAGCAGGTCTGGGTCCAGGTCTGCCAACCGGCTGACGATTCCCCGTGTGTCGGTCGCCCGTCGGGCCACTTCTGTGTGGCTCCGTGTCGGCAGCCGTTCGACGGGCAGTCCGGCGCGTGTCCGCAACTCCGGATCGAAGTCGAGTAGGAGCTTCCAGTAATCCTCGGCGGCATCGGCGATCCGCCGCGCTGGAGTCGCTTGCGTGTTCACCGTGACCACATCAACCCATCACTGTGCTGGACGAGAGTTTGTTGACGGAGCGCTTGCGTGAGAACGCGCCGAGGTTTATCACGTGCTCTGTGTACTCGCAAGGATAGCCAAGAGGCTCGACATCGTGGTTCCGCCCTGATTTCCCGCCACTGATGAGAGCGGCCATGAAGCGACCGGCCAGGGGGGCGTTCTTGAATTGATTTCCACTCGTACCCATTGCGACGTAATACCCGTCCAGGGCGGTGCGATCGTAAATGGGCGTCCAATCCTCCGCGACATCGTATACCCCTGCGACGCCCTGCGGTGTGTTGGGGACTGTCAGGCCGGGGATGCGTCTCGCGGCCCGAGTGACCTGTGCCTGGAAGCGTCGCGAGGTCGGACGAGGATCGGCCTGGTCGGGGTCGTCAATCCATTCGAGCGGGTCGCACTCGGGCTCGGTACCGCCGACAAGGAGATGGCGGCCTGCGGCTGCACGCATATATGTGCCGAGGTCCAGATCGCCGATCGTCGGTCCGGGCAGGGCCTGCGAGCCGTACGCGGCAGGGGCCGCGACCTGGTGCACCTCCTGACGCATCGGGCGCACGCTCACGCTGAAATCGCCCCCCACCCCGGCCAGGTCGTTCAACGCACCGGACCACGGCCCGGCGGCATTCACGACGACAGGCGCGGCAAGCCGTGTGCCGTCCTCCAGGGTGACGCCGAGCACCTTCTGAGAATTCCGGTCGACCTGGATGACGGTCTGCCTGAACAGGAATGTGCAGCCCAGATTCTGCGCGGCGGCGGCCAGGTTATGCGCTGCCAGTTGCGGGTCGTCGACGAAGCCCCCATCGGGCGTGTACAGAGCGCCCAGTTCTCCGGTGGCCTCCTCGAAGAACCTTTCGTCGTCGAGGGATTTCGGCGGCCAGTACGCGCCCACGTCGACGGCGGGGACACGGGTTCGGAGAGTCTCGGCATCCCATATCTCGTAGGGGACACCGATCCGGTCGAAGTGATCGGTCATCCGTCGGGTCGGCACGACCGGCGCGTCGAGTGTCACCACACCAGTACGTATGTAGGACGCCATACCGGATTCGTCACGGTGACCGAGGTACTCGGTCCAGCCCTCCCAGTAGTGTTTCGACTCCCATGCCGTCGCGACGCTGTCCCAGGTGGAGAAGGTGAAACGGATGACAGCACTTGATGCGCTGGTCGACCCGAATCCCACGCCTCCGGTCTTGTCCACGACGGTGACGCGTAGCCCCAGTTTTGACAGTTCGAACGCCGTGGCGGAGCCGATGACGCCGGCACCTACGATGATCACGTCAGCTGTGACATTTGCCATGACAACTCCAGTCAGTGCGGATGAGGCGGGACGGGGTTCACTTTGTGCCGCTCAGGAACGCTGCCGGGGAAATCCGGACTGCCCGAGCGAAGCCGCATCGGTGAGGGAGCGCAGGGCGAGTTCGCTGAGAAAGGAGGCGCCATCGGGAAGGACGGTTTCGTCGAACACCACGTGCGGCGAGTGGTTGTCGGGAGCGTTCTGCCAGTCCTCCGTGTCCGACGCGCCCAGGAAGAACATGCCGCCCGGAACGGCCTGCAGAATCCGCGAGAAGTCCTCAGCGCCCGCGACCGGAGTGGTCATGGTCTCGCGGCGGCTGCTCCCGAACATGTCGTCAATGACGTCCGCGGCGAACGCGACTGCGGAGGGGTCGTTGAGAGTTACCGGATAGAGCCGCTCGAACTCCACCTCCGCCTCCAGCCGGTGTGCGGTGGCGACACCGTGGCACACGCGTCTGCAATCCGCTTCCAGCTGATCGAGCACCTCGTCGCTGAAGCATCGGACGGTCGCCGAAAAGCAGGCCTGCGGCGGAATGATGTTCGTCATGGTTCCCGCATGGAACTCGCCCACGTTGAGTACCGCCGGCTCGAAGGCCGATGTGGTCCTTGAGACCAGTGCGTGCAGAGCGCTCACCATCTCCGCTGCGGCAGAGATCGGGTTCCTCGCCCGGTGGGGAGCGGAGCCGTGCCCACCGACGCCGTGGACGGTGACCCGCAGTTCATTGCTGGCGGCCAGCATCGGACCCGCTCTGCCTGCGATCACCCGGCGCGGCAGCATTCCCGACATGACATGGAGAGCCCACGCGGCATCCGGGCGCCGCCCCGCAGCATCCAGCACTCCCTCCTCGATCATCACAGCCGCTCCGTCGAAGCCCTCCTCGCCCGGCTGGAACATGAAGACGACATCGCCGGGAAGCCTCTCGCGCTGCCCCGCCAAGGTCGCTGCCGCGCCAATCAGCATGGCGGTGTGGAGATCGTGGCCACAGGCATGCATGGCACCGTCGTGCCGGGATCGGAACTCCACATCGACTGCTTCCCGGATCGGAAGTCCGTCCATGTCTCCGCGGAGCAGAACGCATCGCCGTTCGGCATCGGCGACATCTGCGTCGCCTCGCAGCACGCCGACCACTGATGAGCAGTTGACGCCTGTGGCGATGTCGAGGCCGAGGCCCGAGAGCGCCTCGAGTACGAGTGCCTGGGTGCGCGGCAAGTGCAGGCCCACTTCGGGGACTTGGTGCAGAGCACGACGTATGTCCGTCAGATAGCCGGTGTCTGGTGCGCGGTCGCTGGGGTGGCTCACTGTGCCTCCTTACGTTGCTGGCGGGTTGATTCCGGAAGCTCCTATCGATCGTCAAGTACTCAGTAGGAGATGGTGCGGTGGGATGTTCGTGCTGGTCAGGTACTTGTAGACCTCGCGCGCAATGAAGCGTTTGAGGCAGCGGAAGATGTCCTTCTTTGACGTGCCTTCGGCCGTGCGTCGCGCGACATAGAGCCGTGTGCGGGGGTCGTAGCGCATCCGCACGAGGCGATCGTGCGGAGAGCGTGGTTGGCCTGGCGGCCGCCGCCGCGGTTGAGACGGTGGCGGTTGGTCCGTCCCGAACTGGCGGAGATCGGGGACGCTCCGCAGAGGTGGGCGACGGAGGCTTCGGACTTCAGCCGGTCGGGATTGTCGCCGGCGGTGATCAGGAGCTGAGCAGCCGTCTCGGTGCCGACACCGACCAGCTCGACCAGGCCAGGGGCCGCCTGCGCGATCAGCGGTTCGAGTTCGGCGTCGGCCTCGGCTATCTCCTCGGTGAGGTGCTGATAACGGCGGGCAAGACGCCGCAGCGCGGTCCGGACCGCGCAGATCGGGTCGGCGAGGTCGGCGCCGAGGCGGGAGCGGGCAAGCTGCGCGATCAGATGGTAGATGGGCAGGCGGCGCAGGCGTTCGCGTACCTCTGCGGGGGCGGAGACGATGAGGGTGCGGATCTGGTTGATCGTCTGGGTGCGGGACTTGATGGCCAAGTGGCGGACTACCCGAAGGGACCGGATGGCCTCGACAATGCCGTCGCGGGTCTTCGGCCGGCCGTTCGCTCGACCGGACAGGACGGCGGTCGCGGGCGCGTAGGCGTCGACAGAGTCGGAATTGCCGTTGGCCCGCCGGGCCTTGCGGTCGGGGCGGTCCATGTCCACGACGGTGACCTCGTTCGTGCGCAGGAACCGGGCGAGTTCGGAGCCGTAGGCGCCGGTCCCCTCAACTCCGACGGCGCGGACCTCGCCGTGCGCACGAAGCCACTCCAGCAGACGGTGGTAACCGTCGGGCGTGGTGGGGAACGCTGCCGTGGCCAGGTGGCGGCCAAGCTGGCGAGGGAGGTGATGGCCCTTGATGAGGAGATCGCCGAGACCGACGCCCTGATCGAGGGGCGGTTTCGCGACCACCTCTACGCCGAAGCAATCCTGAGCATGCCCGGCCTGGGCCCCGTTCCCGGGGCCGAGCTCATCGCTCACACCGGCGGCGACCTGAACGTCTTCGGAAGCCCTGACCGTCTCGCTGGTGTCGCGGGCCTCGCACCCGTGCCCAAGGACTCCGGGCGTGTCAGCGGCAACTTGCGCAGACCTCGGCGCTACTGGCGGCGCCTCCTGCGTGTCGTCTACATGCCCTCGCTGGTCGCGATCCGGTGCCGCCCCATGTCCAAGGCGTTCTACGACCCGAAGAGAGCGGAGAAGAAGAGCCACAGGCAGGCCGTCATCGCCCTTGCACGTCGCCGGGTCAACGTCCTGTGGGCCCTCATACGCGACGGCCGGACCTTCGAGATCAGCCCGCCACCTGTCGTACTGGGGTGAAACACTCACGGATTGTCACCACCCCGGCTTGGCAACTTCATTGGGAATCCTCTCGGTGCTGGGGAGGAAGGCGAAATGGGCGGGGGAAAGTGCATCCGGACATAGAGGTCCGGCCCCCGATCAAGCGGGCGGCGGCGTACGTGGGCTGCGGTCAGCGCTCAGCGAGCCAGTCGGGGCTTCCCGTGGGTACCGCGGCGATCAGGCGCTGGGTGTACTCGTGCTGGGGGTGGTCGATCACCTCTGCGGTGAGCCCACGCTCGACGACCTCCCCGCGGTGAAGGACGACAAGTTCGTCCGTCATCTGGCGGGCAACGGTGAGGTCATGGGTGATAAGCAGCAGGCTGACCCCGGATGTTTGAACATCGCGCAGGACCTGCAGCACCTGGGCTTGGACCGAGAAGTCAAGAGCGGCCACGGGTTCGTCGCAGACAAGGACGCGCGGGCGCATCGCCAGCGCACGGGCGACTGCGATGCGTTGGCGTTGACCACCCGACAGAGTCGGTGGCCGGCGGTCGAGAAGGCTGGCCGGGAGGCCGACCTGCGCCAGGAGCCGGCTGGCCTCCGACTTCACTTCCTTAGCGGCGACTCTGCCATCCGTTCTGAGCCGGATGGCTTCGCCGAGGATGTAGCCGACGCGGTGGGAGGGGTTCAGGGAGGAGTAGGGATCCTGGAAGACGCACTGGATCAGCTCCCTGGCCCGGGCGGACCGTTGGCGGCTGCGGGGACCGGGCAGGTCCAGTCGTATGGAGTCGGCCTCGATGGTGCCGGACGTCGGCGTTTCCAGGCCCAGCAGGCACCGTGCGAGTGTGGTCTTGCCCGACCCGGACTCTCCGATCACGCCAACGCTCCTGCCGTGCCGGAGGTCCATGTCGATGCCCTGGAGCGCCCACACCTCCCTTCCGTGACTGGGGGTGAAGGTTTTCTTCAGCCCGCGGACCCGTAGCAACGCGGAGGAATCGGGCATCGTGAGGGCCTCGGCGGCCGAGTCGCCCGTCGCCGGACTGCTCCGTTCAGAGGGATCGACCGTCGAGTGTTCGGTCACTTCGGCCGTCGCTCCACGCGACAGCAGCTCTTGCCGCCGGTGGTGCAGCGGCAGTTCGGCGGCGAGCAGTTGCTTCGTGTACTCGGTCTGGGGGTTTTCGATCAATTCTTGAGGCTCGCCCTGTTCCACCAGCTCACCGTCGGAGATCACGAGGACTCGGTCGCTCATCGCGAACGCCACCTGCAAGTCGTGGGTGATCAGCAGCAGCCCCATACCGTGAGATCGCTGGATGCGCCGAAGCAGACGCAGCACCTCCCGCTGGGTGGTGGCATCCAGTGCGGTGGTCGGCTCGTCGGCGATCAGGAGAACCGGCTCCTTGGCAATGGCCGCGGCCAGACCTACTCGCTGGCGCATCCCGCCCGACAGCTCCCACGGGTACGCCCTTGCCGCACCGGCCATGGCGATGCCCACTTCCGCCAGTCGCCGGTCGATCTCTTCCGTCACCTGTGCACGGGATCGCCGTGGTGTTCCCGCTGGGGATGCCGGCAGTGTCTCCCCCAGCACAGTCCTCACCCGGATCAGCGGGTTGAGCATTGTGAAGGGGTCCTGGAGCAACAAGCTCACGCCGCTGCCTCGCAGTCGCCGTAGCTTCCGTTGTCCTGCGGTGATCAGGTCGGTGTCCAGCAGCCTGGCCGAACCGGAGCAGCTGAGCCCGGTGGGAACCAAGTCCATTAGCGCCTTCGCCGTCAGTGACTTGCCGGACCCCGACTCTCCGACCAGCGCCACGGTCTCGCCGCGCCCGACCGCGAAGCTGACGCCCTTCACCAGCGGCCGCCCGGATCGGGCGTTGACCACTCGCAAGTCCTTCACCGTCAGCAAGTCCTCCGGGCCGTCACCTGGCCAGGCGCTCGCGTCCGCCGGATGCGGCCGGCAGGCACGAGAGGGCCGCTGTTGGACCTTTGCGGCGCCGTCGGACCCGGTGCCAAGGGGCTCCTCAGAGGCGCGAACTATGGCGGCGCTCGCGACCTTGTCGTCGGTCGGCGACGCTCCGCGCGCCTCTCCTCCGCCTTGTGCTCGCAGAAGCCAGGCCCCGTGCCTTCTGCCACGGATGAGCACCGTCAGCAGCCCCCTAGTCGCGGACATTCTTGCCCTCCTCAAGACGGGAGTAGGCCCAGTCGCCCAGGACGGTCATGGAAAAGGCCGCGACGATCAGCAGCACCGCCGGTGCGACGGCGGCTGAGGGGTTCTGCTCCAGGAGTCCGCGGTTCTCAACCAGCATCTTCCCCCAGTCCGGGGTCCCAGGCGGCGAACCGAGCCCCAAGAAGGACAGAGACGACAGAGCGATCAGCGATCCGACGAAGTCGAGCAGCAGGGAGGCGACCACAGTGGCGGAGATGTTAGGCAGGATGTGCACGAACATCAGTCTTCGGTTGGTGACACCCACCGTGCGTGCTGCCTCGATGTAGGGCAGCGTGCGCTGTGCGAGTACCGCGGAACGGATGACCCGGGTGCCGCTCGGCGCGGTGAGGACGATCAGCATGACGACGGCAAGCCAGTAACCGCCTGTGAACAGCCCGACCGTCACGATGACGACCAGCAGTGCGGGTAGGGCGAGCACCATGTCGGCGGCCCGCATGATGACCGCCTCGATCCAGCCGCCCCGGAAGCCCGCGAGCAGGCCGAGGACCACCGCGGCCGCCGTCGCGCACAGGGCGACTATGCAGGGTCCCTCCAGTGCGGGGCGAGCCCCCACCAGCACGCGGGACAGGATGTCGCGGCCGAAGCTGTCCGTGCCCAGCAGGTGAGCGCTACCCGGCGGCAGTCCCGACTCGGAGAGGTTCTGCCGGGCGGGGTCCGTGGGCGCCAGCCGGCGTCCGAGGAGGGCGGCCATCGCGAGTGCTGCAAGGCAGCACAGTGACAGCAGGACGAGTGCGGTCGGTCGCTCGCTTCGTATCCGCCGGGGACCTGCCGACGGCTTGGGTGCAAGAAACTGCAGGCTCATGCGAAAGCCTTCCTGCGTAGCCGAGGATCGAGGATCACACACACCATGTCGGTCAACAGGTTGGAGAGCAGCACGAAGAGTGCCGCCAGCAGAGCAAGGCACTGGACCATGGGGACGTCCTTCGTGCCGATCGCGCTCACGAGCAACGAAGCGATGCCCTGCAATGCGAACGTTTGCTCGACTATTACCGTGCCGGTCAGAAAGTAGGCGAGCACCAGACCGAGTGACGTCACCACCGGGAGTGAGCTGTTGCGCAGGAGATAGCGCCCCACCACCTGGTGCCAGGACAGTCCGCGGACCCGCGCGAACATCATGAAGTCCTGATCGTTGGTCTTGAGAGCCGTGGCTCTCGTCTGCCGGGCGATCACGGCGATGACCGTCAGGGCCAAGGTCGCCGCCGGCAGGCTCAGATGCCACAGCCTGTCGACGAAACCGTCTCCCGCGCCGTACATGGGGAACCAGCGGAGGATGACACCGAAGACGTAAAGGGCTCCGATGCCGACGGCGAAGGCGGGGGCGCTGAAACCGACGGTGATCACCAGTGTGATGAGGCGGTCCGTGAACGTGCCCACCCGGGTGCCGGCGATCAGTCCGAGTGGCACCGCGATCAGCACGACCAGCGCCAGCGCGAAAGCCGTGAGGAAGATCGTGACCGGGAGCCTCTCGCTTATCGCGCTCGTCACCGTCTGACCAGTCTGGATCGACCTGCCGAAGTCGAAATGCGCCGCGTCCCTCAGCCATAGTCCATACTGGTTCACCAGGGGCTCATTGAGATGGTATTTTTCCCGGATTGCCGCGAGCGCCGCAGGGCTTGTGCCCGCTTGTGTGCCCAGCAGAATCTGCTCCGGCTTGCCGGGCGTCAGGTAGAGCACACTGAAGATCACGATCGAGAGCGCCAGAAGCTGGACTGCTGCCGTCAGCAATCGCAGTACCGTCCATCTCAAGAATTTCACCACGCCTCCACAACGCTACCGGGCCAGTTTGACGAACTGCACCCACGAGTCGCCGAAGAGGGTGTTTCCGGTCATGTCTGTAGCGAACACATACTTCTTGTTCAGGGCGAAACTCACATTGCCGTAGGTGATCGGGATCACGGGGAGGTCGGCGGAGAGCTGCCGGACCACTCTTCGGGCGATCTTCGATTGCTGTGCCGAGGTGGCGGCCTTGTACTCGGCCAAGTCGGCGAGTACGTCTTTCGGGGCGTAGGCGGTGAAGCCGGCGTCTTCTCCCGTGACCAGAGACCCGACGAGGGAAAGCGGATCTGGCGAGAGCGGGCCCAGCCCGGCGATGGACATCGGATCGTGTGACTTTCCACGGACCCGGCCGGCGTACGTGGCGAAAGGCACCTCTTTGATTTTGATGTGTACGCCCAAATCCTTCACGTTCTCCTGTAGTGTCTGCAGGATTAGATTGTTGCTGTTAAACCCCTGGCTGGGCACCAGAACGGTGATGGAGAACCCATCAGGCGTGGCCGACTTGGCGAGCTCCGACTTCGCTCTCTTCAGATCGAGAGGAAACTCCGGAAGGGTCCCGAAGAACTTCTTCACAGCAGCGGCGCTGTCCGTCTTCTGCCAGTTGAAGGGACTGGAGACGCTGTAAGCAGGATCCGCGTGGCCGTGCTCGATGGTCTTGATGATCCCGGGGCGATCCAGCGCGTAGGCAATGGCGCGCCGTGCGTGCACATCGTCGAAGGGTGGCCGGGTGGTGTCCAATATGAGCATGTCCACCTGCCCGGAAGGCCCGTACAAGACGCGCGCCCCAGACATTTTGTCCCAGGCCGCCCGGTTGTTCTCGGGAACACTGAAGGTTCCGTCCACTTCACCGGACTCCACAGCCAGTCGCAGAGTGTCGGGGTCGGATATGACTTTCACGTTGATTGACTCGACGGTCGGCTTCCTTCCCCAGTAGCCGTCGAAGCGCCTCATGGTCGCCCCGGTGGCCGAGGAGAACTTCTTGATCTGGTAGGGCCCGGTACCCATGACCAGTCCGGACGGCCCACCGAAGTCGGCACCCGCAGCGAGTGCGTGCGCCTTCTGATAGATGGGCGGATACCGGAGGACGTAAAGGAACGTTTTGTCTGGCTTCTTCAAGCGTACAGTGATTTTGCCGGAGGTCGACGCGTGCACCGATTTGACGTTCTGCCAGTTGACTGCGAATTCCGAGGCCACCTTCGGGTCACCAGCCCGGTTGAGCGACCAGACGACGTCCTCCGCGGTGAGCGTCTTCCCGTCCCAGAACTTCACGCCTGTCCGCAGAGTGAAAACGATCGTGCTGGGATCCGGCTGTGCCCAGGAAGTCGCAAGCTTCGGGATCAGCTTGCCGCTGGAGTCGCACGTGATGAGCGGCTCGGCGAGCTCGCTGTACACCACCCACGAATACCCGTCGAAGGCGTGGTTGAAGTCCAGGCTCCGCGGTGGCGAATCCACCGCCCAGTTCAGCTTGGCGATGGGCTTGTCGGTCCCCTTCGCACCCGCCTTCGGATCCCCGTGCTTATCCCCTCGGGAACCTCCCGGGGCACACCCGGACAGTAGACCGGGTGCGGTCAGCATCACTCCGCCGACACCGATCAGGTGCAGGGCAGTCCGGCGAGAAGGGGCCTGGCCGGACGTGGTCGGCTCCGGTGCGGCGCCCGAGGCTGGGCTGTTCGTTGTCTGTTGACGCTTCTCCATGGCATCCTCCATGGTCCGAGCCGGCGGAGGCCGACATTCCGCGTTGGTGTATCGATTTTGCTCACTTGGCCCGCGCCGGGCAATCGCCAAGTGTTGAGTAGTTCGGGCACGCGTTTCGACAAACGTAGGGGCGCCTTTGATTGGAGCCGTCACGAGGCCGGCCTACTGACTACAACCGACGGAAGGGGCCCTCGGAATTCGCAACAAACGTCGGGCTCTGGCGGGGGCCTGTCGGGGCACGATGGTCTGTGTCGGCAGCCTTGGCGGTAGAGAGGGTGTGGTGATGGCTGAACACGGCTGGGAACGGTTTCGCCGCTTCCTCACCTGGTACGACCTGGTCGACGTCGATGTTGTCACTCAGGCGAAGGTCACAGACCGAGGACTCGTCGAGTGGCGGGACAGTGACGGCACTCGATGGCGCCTGGATCCGGCCACCGGTGAGCGCGGCAGCTCTACTGCGGAAGCTGAGCCGTCGGGCCGGCCCGATGACCCGTGGGGGCCTCGTCGGATACGCCCCGCCGAAGCGGAGGGCTCACCTGACATCTGGGAGGTGCTGTCCCCGGACGGCACGAGTGTGCTCACAGAGACGGAACACGACTTGGCGCTCCGCGACGTGAACACCGGCGCCGTCCGCGTACTCACCCGCAGCGGCAGCGCGCTGCGTCCGTGGCGCGCCAACGCGCAGGTACTGTCCCTGGCGCCGACGCCACCGGTTTTCTCACCCGACGGCACACGCGTGGTGTCTCTGCGGGTCGATCTGACAGGCGTGGATCATTACCCGCTCCTGGACTGGTCGGTCTCTCCGCCGCGTGTCGACATGCGCGCTTACCCGGTCGAGGCAGGCTCCGGCATGCCCGATTCACGTCTTGCCTTCGTGTCCGTCGTGAACGGCGAGGTCACGTGGAGCGAGCCCATGCACCGCGCCCAGTTCATCCCGGGGCGGTGGGTGGGAGACACTGCCTTCCTCGGCATAACCTGCAGCCCGGACGGCGTCCTGTCGCTCCTCCGGGTCGACGCGGCTACCGGGGCCGCGAAGGTACTCGCCCGAGAACGGATCATCGCGCTGCACTGCTATCTGCCCGCGGCGCTGAGCGCCGTTATGACGGAAATTCCCGGATTCGACGGGTATGGCTGGACATCTGACCGGGACGGCGCGCTCCGGCTGTATCTGGTGCCTGCCGACGGCGGTGATCCGGTGCCCGTGACCCCACCCGGGGCGGAGGTGGCACACATCGTCGGGCCGACCGCGGACGGCGGGATCCTGCTGCTCGCGCGCACCGATCTCGACCATCCGTACGACCTGCGTGTCTGTCGCACCGACGCACAGGGTGGATTCGAGATCCTGACCGAACTTCCCGGGACGCACGACGCCGCACTGCTCGGCGACGGATCGTTCTTCATCGACACCCACTCCAGCAGGGAACGCCCGCCGCGAGCCGACCTCCGCCGCTGCGGCGGTGCGCATGTCGCCGTGCTGGGCGCGGCCGACGTCGGCGCGGTGACCAGTCTGTGCCGCGGTGCGGCGGAGACCTTCACCGTGAAGGCCGACGACGGGGTTACGGACCTCCACGGCGTGCTTTACCTGCCGCCCGGATTCAGCCCGGACCGCAGCTACCCGGTCATCGATTCCATCTACGCGGGGCCGCAGACCGTCGCGCAGCCCAACCGGTTCGTCGGCCCCAAGCGGCAGAGCCGATCGGCCTGGACCCATCCGGCCCTCTTGGCGGAAGCGTTCGCCCAACTCGGTTTCATCGGCGTCGTGCTCGACGCCAGAGGCACACCCGGGCGGGGGCGCGAGTTCCAGGAAGCCGCCGCCCACGGGTTCGGCACGGTCGCGGTGCGCGACCATACGGCAGCGATCGCCTCGCTGGCCGCCGCGCGACCATGGCTCGACAAGACCCGATGCGGGGCCATCGGGCTGTCCTTCGGCGGTTATTTCGCGGCGCGGTGTGGCCTTCTCGCGCCGGAGACGTTCCGCGCGTTCGTCGCGGCGGCAGGCCCGTACGACTTCGGAACGATGATGCCCGGGTGGTTCCAAAGCCTGCTCGGGACGTCGTTCCCGGACGACCCGCAAGCCTTCGCCGATGCCGGCCTTGTGGCACACGCAGCCGAAATCCGCTCCGAGGTGATGCTGGTACACGGAACTCACGACACCAACGTTCCACTGCAGCAGACCATGAAGCTCTCCGATGCTCTGGCAAGAGCGGGGAAACAGCACGAACTAGTGATTCTGCAGGGTGCGACGCATCAAATCGCAGGTACTCACCAAGTCTTCTCGCTGGAGACGGCGGCTCGGTTCTTCCTTCGGAATCTCGCGCCGTCCGGGCCATGAGTGACCCCACAACCACATCCCACGCATACCGAGCAAACTCTCCAGGGAAGGCACCGACTCGTGCGGCTTGACCATCATGAACTCGTCATCGATGTGGGTCATGGCGTCCGTATCGCCGCACGTGACCATTCCTCCGACGGCGCGCCCATCGTTCTGCTGCACGGAGCCGGGGAAAACCTCGCCATCTGGGATCACGTGACCGAATTGCTGGCTCCCCGCTACCGTGTGATCGCGCTCGACTTCATCGGACACGGTGCGTCCAGTCCAGGGAAGGAGTTCACGATCGAGGCCGACCTGGCGGCGTTCGAACACGTCGTCAGGGAGATGAAGCTGTCCAGGGCGGCCGTCCTCGGCCATTCCTACGGCGGAATGCTCGCCGTGCGCTACGCGGTCGACCACCCGGAGTGTCCGATCGTCATCAATGTAGACGGCCACGGCAACGGACGGGCCGAGCACTACGCGGGGAGGTCGCCCGGTGACGTACGAAAGTTCTGGTCCAGGCAGGACGCGGCCATGGTCGCCGCGCTCGCTGGTCCGGACGTCGGTTCCGAGGGCTTCCGCGAGGCGCATCTGGCACGTATGCGGGCCTTCGCTGAGATGCAGGACGTAACTCCCGAAGCGGTATCCGGGATGGGTGAGCGGTCACTTCGGCCGTTTGGCACCTCCGGACGCTGGATCCGAAATCCAGGAGGCGCGTTCATGGTGGGCATGGTGCGCCAACTCGCGGACTGGGACGTCTTCGGCCTGTATTCCCAGGCGGCGTGCCCGGTGGCGCTGATACTGGCGATGAATCCACCGAAGATCGGTGCGGACGCGGATTTCATCCGTGCGCACAGAACCGGGCTCTCCGACGCGTTCGCAGAACTGGCGGCCGGCAATCCTCAGCTGAGGCTGGTACGAAGCATCGCAGGACACCTGCTGCCCCTTCAGTATCCCCGCCGACTCGCCACGCTCGTCGAGCATCTCTATCCGGCGCGATGAAGTGATGAGGTCGCGACCTGCTCTATCGAAGAGGACTCACTGTGAGTAGTTACTGGCTACGGCCTCATGCCTCCACGCGGCCCGCCATGGAGAGGACCATGGCCCCCGAGCCGCGAAGCTTCCATGCACGCATACCCGGCTACCGGCCCACGCCGCTGCTGCCACTCGACGCCGTCGCCAGCGAATTCGGCCTGGGCTCGGTCTGGATGAAGTACGAGCACGACCGGTTCGGGCTGCCCGCTTTCAAGGCGCTCGGCGCTCTCTGGGCGGTGTACCGCTGGCTCGACCAGCGTATTCCAGGCGGCCTCGACGCTCGCTGGACGAGCTTCGAGGATTTGCGGGCCCTCACACCGGAAGCCGGGCCTCTCACCCTCGTCGCGGCGACCGACGGCAACCACGGCCGTGCCGTGGCACGTGTGGCCGCGCTGTTCGGGTTCCAGGCGCACATTCTGGTGCCCGCCGGAACGGCGGCGAGCCGGATGGCCGCCATCGCGGCGGAAGGCGCCCGTGTCGAGGAGGTCGACGCCGAGTACGACGCCGTGGTCAGGCGCGCCGCCGCACTCGCGGACAGCACGCACCTGGTGGTCTCGGACACGTCCTGGGACGGATACGTGGACATACCCAGGTTCGTCGCCGAGGGCTACGCGACCTTGTTCGCCGAGATAGACGATGTGTTGCTCGACCGCTCGGCGCCCCGGCCCGACATGGTCGTCGTGCCGGTCGGGGTCGGTGCCTTGGCGCAGGCCGCAATCACGCACTACGGCGCGGCCGGTACGGCCGTCGTATCGGTGGAGCCCTCGGACGCCGCCTGCGTACTGGCGTCCCTGCGGGCCGACGAGCGGACGACCGTGCGCGGCCCCCACCGGTCCATGATGGCCGGGCTGAACTGCGGCACACCGTCGAAGGTGGCCTGGCCCGCCATGCGTGACGGGCTGGCCGCGGCCCTCGCGATCGACGACGACCACGCTGTTCGCGCCATGCGCATGCTGGCCGACCAGGGCATCGAAGTGGGAGAGACCGGAGCGGCGTCGCTGGCGGGGCTGATCGCCCTTGCCGGACGGGAGCTTCGACCGCTGCGTGAGGCGCTCCCCTGGTCGCCGACCTCCTCCGTCGTGCTCCTGGCGACGGAGGGCATCACCGACCCCCTCAACTACGCGCGAATGGTGGCCCGTTGAGTCACCAGGTCCTGGGCGGTGTTGACGCGGGCGATGAGTGCGCGGTTGGCGACGTGTTGTCGAGCGGCATTGAAATGCCCCTGTTGACGTTGTTGGGTGCGATCTCCAGGTCCATCGCCTCGCAGACCGCCCGCGCCCGCAGCGGGGCGTCGGCTGCGGCGAACACCGCCATGATCTGCTGGTAAGCCGGATGATCCGGCAGCTTCACGGGCGGTGGTGTCCCGGTGCCCCCGGTCGTACAACGGCGCCCGCTCCCGGCACACTCCTCATCTCGGCCTGCGCTGCCACCGCCGGTCCGGCCGCACCGAGACGACCTTCACGGGTTCCACCGGGTGAACATAGACCTCCTCGACCACCGTCCGCTCGACGACCTCGGCCGCCCGAGCACATACGGTGCCCAATGACACGCCGCACTCCCGTCCGTAGCTTCCTGTTCTTGGCGATCCAGAAACTACGGGGGTGCGGCGTTCGTCGTCTCATGACACGAGCCAGCCCACGCATATGGGCGAAGAGCCTGACACCCGACCTCGGTCGCGGCAGGTCCGGTTCCAGTTAATCTCGGGCTAATCAGGAGGCTGATCCACTGGACTCCGCCGAGGCAGGGAGCCTCGGTGAGGAGGTGGGACCGTGAGGATCCGTTACGTGGCAGTGATGGCTGTCATCCCGATCGCGCTGTCGCTGTCCGCGTGCAGCAGCAACAGCGGGGATGGCGGCGTGGCTAGCGCCGACAAGGGGAAAGACTCCGCCGGGGCCGCAAAGCCCGGCAAGTCGGGGGACGCCCGGGAGGCGCAGCTCAAGTACGCGCAGTGCATGCGCAAGAACGGCGTCGACGTCAAGGACCCCGAGCCGGGCCAGCCGCTCCGGGTCACCGGCAGTGGCGGCCCCGGCAAGAACAAGTTGGAGGAGGCGGCGAAGAAGTGCCAGAAGTACATGCAGGACGCCGCGCCATCTGATGCCGACGCGAATGACAGCAAGGCCCACGACCAGATGGTCAAGTTCGCGCAGTGCATGCGCAAGAACGGCGTCAACATTCCCGACCCTAACCCCGGCGAGGGTCTGAAGATGCAGGTTCCCGAGGGCTCCCAGGCGAAGGCCAAGAAGGCTCAAAAGACGTGCCAGAAGTATCTGCCCGGTTCGATGCAGATGGGGCCTTCATGAGCACCTCGGACACCACCCATGAGTCGTCCCCGAACGGCACGGAGAGCTCCGGACCGGAGGATCCCGGGCGGCGGCGCAGGAGCGGCCGCGTCGTCCTGATCGCGGTCATGCTGGTCGTCGCCGTGGCCGGCGCGGCGACCGCCGCCCTGACCTTGCAGAAGGACGGCGCGTCGACAGACCACGCTGAGGAGACGGCCACCGCGACGGCACCGGTCACCCGGGGAGACGTCGTCGAGACGGAGTCCGTCGACGGGAAGCTGACCTACGCCGGTGAGCAGTCGATCTCGGCGACCGCGAACGGGGTCGTCACCTGGGTCCCGTCCGAGGGCACAACTATCACCCGCGGCAAGTCTCTGTTCAAGATCGACAACAAGCCGGTCACCCTCATGTACGGATCCCTGCCGCTCTACCGGACCTTGAAAGAGGGCGTCAAAGGCGCCGACGTGAAGGCGCTGGAGACCAACCTCAAGGTCCTCGGTTATGGCGATGCCCTCACGGTCGACAAGGAGTTCACCTCCACGACAGCCGACGCTGTCAAGGAGTGGCAGCAGGACGTGGGACTGAAGGAGACGGGTACCGTCGACGCCTCCCAGGTGGTGTTCGAGTCCGGGCCGCTGCGGGTCAGCGAGGTGGCTGTGGACAAGGGCGGCAGGGTCGGCGTCGGCGCGAAGGCTCTGACGGTGACCGGTACCGAGCCGACCGTCCACGTCGATCTGGACCCCGCCAAGCAGAACACGGCCAAAAAAGGCGCCACGGTCGGCGTCACTCTGCCCGACGGCAAAGAGGTCAAGGGAAAGATCACGTTGGTGGGCAAGGTAGCCAAGGCCGGCAAGGAGAAGGGCAAGTCAACCATCGACGTCGACATCAAGCTGTCCACCAAGAAGAGCGGCAGCATCGACCAGGCACCGGTCACCGTCAAGCTGGAGAGCGAGCGTGCCAAGGACGTGCTGTCCGTACCCATCGAGGCGCTGCTCGCGCTGCGCGAGGGCGGCTTCGGAGTGGAGGTCGTCAAGGGCACACGGAAGGACGTCGTGCCCGTGAAGACCGGCACTTATGGCGGCGGACGGGTTGAGATCTCCGGCTCCGGCATCAGCGAAGGGACGAAGGTCGGGGTGCCCAGCTCATGAACATTGTCGAGCTGACCGGCGTGACCAAGGCGTACCCGGGCGGCGTCAAGGCACTGCGCGGGGTGGACCTGGTGATCGAACCGGGTGAACTGACCGCCATCGTCGGGCCGTCCGGCTCGGGGAAGAGCACTCTGCTCAACCTGATCGGCACTCTGGACCGTCCGTCCACCGGCCGCGTGGAGATCACCGGGTACGACGTCGCCAAACTGTCGGACCGCGAACTGTCCGCGCTGCGCGCCCGGCACATCGGATTCGTGTTTCAGTCCTTCCATCTCGCCGACGGCGTCAGCGCCCTCGACAACGTGGCCGACGGACTCCTCTACGGTGGGATCTCCCTGTCCAAGCGGCGCAAGCTCGCACGTGCCGCCCTGGAACGGGTCGGCCTGGGCCACCGCCTCGGACACCGCCCGAACCAGCTCTCCGGGGGAGAACGCCAGCGGGTGGCGGTCGCCAGGGCGGTGGCCGGGGAACCCGATCTGCTGCTCGCGGACGAGCCAACCGGGAATCTCGACACCGCTGCCGGCTCGGAAGTGCTGGGCGTATTGAGTGACCTGCACCGCTCCGGAACCACCATCGCGATCATCACGCACGACCAGGACATCGCGCAGTGGGCGCCCCGTCAGGTCCGGGTCCGCGACGGTCACCTCGTCACGGACGGCGGCGCGGGCACCGGACGCAATCAGACCGCGGCATGGGAAGAGGTGTCGGCATGAGCGGCGCGGATCGGGCCGCGTCCGTCGGGTCCAGAGAGTCGCAGCAGCCTGCGCGGCAACTGTCGCCTGCCCGG
The DNA here is from genome assembly GCF_017676365.1 of Streptomyces oryzae. Taxonomy (GTDB): domain Bacteria; phylum Actinomycetota; class Actinomycetes; order Streptomycetales; family Streptomycetaceae; genus Streptomyces; species Streptomyces oryzae. Next base: position 11,415 of record NZ_JADKMA010000050.1, on the reverse strand, counting down.
CTCGGGCTCAGTGACGTCTTCCGGGTGGGCCTGTCCGGGCTGCGGTCGCGGCCCACGAGGGTCGTGCTATCGGCCCTCGGCATCGCCATCGGCATTGCCACCATGGTGGCCGTCATCGGAATCTCCTCGTCCAGCAAGGAGCAGTTGCTGCGTCAGCTCGACTCGCTGGGCACCAACATGCTGACGGTGCAGCCGGGCCAGACCATCTTCGGCGGAGACGCCAAGCTGCCGGAGACGTCAGTCGCGATGACCAAGCGGATTGGTCCGGTCACGACCGCGTCAGCGACGGGCAAGACCGACACCACCGTACGGCGCAACAGCCTGATCCCCAAGGAGGTCACACAGGGCATCGCGGTCCAGGCCACGACCCCCGAGCTGCTCAAGACGCTCGACGGGTCGGTCAGCAAGGGCGCCTGGCTGAACCACTCGACCGCCAACTATCCGGCGACTGTGCTGGGTTCTGAGGCGGCCAAGCGGCTCGGTCTTCGCCGCGTGGGCGACCAGGTGTGGATAGCCAACCGCTGGTTCACCGTGGTAGGGGTTCTCAAGACACTGCCGCTGGCACCAGAGATTGACCGCTCGGCCCTGGTCGGTTGGGACGCCGCCAAGAAGTACCTGGACTTCGACGCCCATCCCACGAAGATCTACGAGCGATCCAGCGACGCCTCGGTGGAAGAGGTCCGAAACGCCCTGCCCCGCACCGTCAGTCCCGAGAAACCCGAAGAGGTGAAGGTCAGCCGGCCCTCTGACGCGCTGTCGGCCAAGGCCGCCGCCGCCGGAACCTTTACCAGCCTGCTGCTCGGACTTGGCGCGGTGGCGCTGCTCGTCGGCGGCGTCGGGGTCGCCAACACCATGGTGATCTCGGTACTGGAACGGCGCCGCGAGATTGGCCTGCGCCGCTCGCTCGGCGCCACACGCGGGCAGGTGCGCACCCAGTTCCTCGTCGAGTCGCTGCTGCTGTCACTACTCGGTGGTGTCGTCGGAGCGGTTCTGGGCTCGATCGCCACCATGGTGTTCGCGCTCTACCGGGACTGGCCGCCGGTCGTACCGCCGTGGGCCCTGAGCGGAGCCATCGGCGCGACGCTGGCCATTGGCAGCATCGCCGGCATCTACCCGGCGATGCGGGCGGCCCGGCTCTCCCCGACAGTGGCCCTCGCCACCGCCTGACCACTTCCTCTGGCAGTGGCGTCTCCCCCTGCTGCTGCCAGGAGAGGCCTCCCGCGGCCATCCGATCGCATCGGTTGGCCGCGGGAGGCTCATCCTTGTCACGGTCAGCTGTTCACGGCCGATTCCGCCAGGTCCCTGCGGCCGAGGTCCTCCTCCGTGGCACGCTCGATGTGTTTTCATGGGCGGGACGCGGCAGTGAGACTTGCGAGGTCGCCACAGTTACAGGATGAGCCAACGCCCTCAGCTCGCGCAGGTCCATGTCGATGCCGGTGAACCCAAGGAGCAGCAGTACGGAGACATGGCCCAGGGGTGTCGAGCAGATGCGCCTGGTCTGGCGAGAACGGCATCAGCCATCCCGCTGCGTGCGGCGCGAGCAGGCCGAAGAGCGAGAATCCGAGGAGCACGCTGACGCTCAGCTCGCCGACGATCACCGGGTAGGGCGCCGGGTACCGAGGGCGCATGGAACGCGTTCCGTGCGCTCATCACCTCTGAACGGGCCTTCCTCATCCTTGACCGCCCTTTGGTTTTCGAGCGGCCGGCAGTAGGCGTCACTTCAGGCGCTTGGTCGTGGGGCGGCCGTCCCAGCGGTAGAGCGGGGTCGCGCGGCGGATCAGCATACGCAGCGTGACGATCGCGGCGGACAGGTAGAGGTGGACGTCCACGATGCGGCTGCGTTTCTCGGTGCAGCGCCGCGGCTTGCCGAAGCCGTTCCTCCACGCGTGACCGCGTTCGACCACCCAGCGCTTGCCGGCCTGGATCGGGGCGGGTAGGCCCTTGGGGGCAATCTCGCCGGTGAAGCCGAGTTCCGCCAGGGCGGTGCGGGTCTTGTCGCTGTCGTAGCCATGATGCAGGTTCACGTTGACCTGCTTGGGCAGCTCGCCGACCTGTTCCTTTGCGGCTTGCAGGGTGGGCACGAGCAGCGGAGAGTCGTGGCGGTTGGCTCCGGCCCCCACGATGCCGAGCGGGATGCCGCGCGCCTCGGTGGCCACCGGGCGCTTCAGGTCCTGCTTGCCCGGTCCACCGGCGAGCGCCCGGCGGCCTCTCCGCCGCAGGGGGCCTTGGTCATGCGGCCGTCCACGGACAGCTCGCCCGGCTCCAGGCCGATCATGCGGTCGTACGCTTCCAGAGCGAGCGCGTGGATTTTCTCGGCCATGCCCGGCTGCGACTGAGACCGGTAGTTGACGCGGCGTCGGATGGTGCGGTCCGGGCAGCCGGGGCCGACGATCCATTCGTCACCGGAGCCGTGCACCAGCGCGGCAATCAGGTACCAGAAGACGATCCGGTCGCGGATGCGCGGGTTGTGACAGCCCAGCGGGTGGGTGTCGACGTGCTCGGGCAGCAGCACCGCGAACTGGTCCCAAAGGGGTCCGAGCAGGCTGGACGGCAGGACGGGCACGCGATCTCCGGGAGAGAACGTCCACGGTCGTGCAGTGGCGCCATTGGCGCCACTGGGCTTTTGCTGTCGACCTTTCGGTGGGATCCGCTGTCGCAGCGGGGCTGCGGGAGACGGGATCAGCGCGGGTGGAGCTGTCCGGTGGTGGGGGTGTCGAGGACGAAGATGTGGCCGATGTCCGCGTCCGGGTAGCCGTAGTCGATGTTCTTCACCCGAAGTTGCCGCGGGGTGGCCTCGACGATCTGAACGGCGATGGGATCCGGGTGGCCGGGCAGGGACAGCAGCCAGTCCTGGGCTAGGTAGTCCAGTCCGGCGCGGTCCAGGCACTGGCGGGCGTGGTCCTCGCTGCCTGGTCCGCTCAGCGGGTGACCGAAGAGGGTGACCGGGACAAACTGGCCCAGGTCGTCTTCAACGGGGCACAGATAGCCGAGGAGTTCGTTGTCCTCACGGCGGTGGTGGTGGGGCCAGTGGGCGGGGATCACAGAGAGCACTCCAGGGGCGGGGCGGTGCCGCACTGTATGGAAGGCACCGCCGGAGATGGGAGCGGATACAAGGCGTGGAACGGGGTGGAAGGCGCCTGGTCGCTGGGGTCTGCAGCCCCCAGCAACCAGGCGACTGGTCAGCTCAGCCGGGCGTCGGCGTAGGCGACCATGGCGTCCCGCTGGTATTCGGCCAGCCCGGCAGCGACCTGGTCGTAGGCCGCGCGCCACTGCGCGTCGTCGACATAGTTCTGCCCCAGGGCCTTGAACGCGGCCGCGTCCGGGGTCCACATCCGGCAGATGCCCTGGTAATGGGCATCGACCTCGGCCTGCACTGCGGGGTCGGCCACCGGCGTGGCGGCCTGCATGAACTCGGCCATACGGACCATGGCCGCGGTCGCCTCACCCTGCAGCCGCTCCATCTCCGCCTCGGTGAGCGTGGCGGCGAACTGCGCTGACTGCTGCGCCTGGTCGGACCACTGCGCGCGGGCGGGCGACTCGTATCGGGCGGTGTCAAAGCCAGTGAACAAGTTCTCCGGCCTGCTGATCTTTCCCATGTCGGGTGTCTCCTCGTCCTCCTCCAGTTCGGCGATGGTGCGGGCGACCGTGCGGGCGAGCACGTCGAGGCGGTCCCGCTCGGCCAGCAACCTGCGCTGGTGCTCGCGCAGCGCGGCCACCTGGTCAACTTGACGCTCCAAGACCGCCGCGATCTCCCGCAGGCCCAGGCCCAGTTCCCGCATCAGCAGGATCTGCTGCAGCCGCAGCAGTCCAGCCTGCTCGTAATAGCGGTGGCCGTTGCTGCCGATGTACGCGGGAGCAAGCAACCCGATCTCGTCGTAGTGACGCAGGGTCCGGGACGTCACCCCGGACATCCGGGCCACGTCCGCAATCGACCAGGCCATGGCCCCACCCTTCCTCGCCGGGCCGGTCCGTCCGGCCACACAAGCGACCGTAGGAGTTGACGCAACGGAAAGCGCAAGCCGACCGGACACACCCTTACCCATTACGTTCAGTAACCGAATCCGTCGACGTACCCGCCGCTCACACACACCAGACGATCACCGGCAGGTCCGCCACGAACCACCTACTGCCTGGCGCTCTTATTGGAACTTAATCTCCTTTGGGCGACCATGAGCTCGGAACAGTGACCTGGGGAGAGACATGCGCGTGCTTGTCGTCGAGGACGAGGAAATCCTCGCGGAGACCATCACCGAGGGGCTGCGGGACCAGGCCATTGCCGTAGACAGCGTCTACGACGGAGCGGAGGCCCTGTACCGCACCAGCTACACGGACTACGACGTGATCATCCTGGATCGCGACCTGCCCGAGGTGCACGGCGACGAGGTGTGCCGTCAGCTTGTGGCGAAGCGCAGCAGCAGCCGGATCATCATGCTCACGGCGGCCGACGACGTGACCGAGAAAATTGACGGCCTCGCGCTCGGCGCCGACGATTACCTGGCCAAGCCGTTCCTGTTCGGCGAGCTGGTAGCCCGGGTCCGGGCACTGGCCCGCCGCTCGGCGCCGCCGCTGCCACCCATCCTGGAACGCGCGGGCATCCGACTCGACCCGCAGCGTCGCACTGTCGAGCGCGACGGACGGCCGGTCGTCCTCAGGAAGAAGGAGTTCTCGTTGCTGGAGGAGCTGATGCGGGCCGATGGACGGGTGGTCAGTGTCGAGCAACTTCTCGACAGGGCGTGGGACGAGAACATCGATCCCTTCAGCAATGTGGTGCGGGTGGCCATGGTGGCACTGCGCAAGAAGCTGGGCGAACCGCGAATCATCGAGACCATCACCGGCGTGGGATACCGGCTGTGACGAGCACGCATATGAGCCTGAGGACCCGGCTCACCGTAGTCTACGGAGCGCTCTTTCTGGTCACCGGCATCATCTTGGAGGCCGCCACCTACGCGGTCACCGCCCGTGCCGTGAGGACGCAGTTCAAGGTACTGGTCACCAAACCGTCCCCCGAGGAGATCCCTGGATCGACACGGATCACCTCCCAGAACGACATGGCCGAACAGATCGCCAAACAGCAGCAGGCGATCCTGGACCAGACGGTGCAAAGCGCGGTGCTTACGCTACTGGCTTTGACAGTCCTGTCGGTGCTGCTCGGCTACCTGGTATCGGGGTGGATGGTGCGGCCCCTGCAGCAAATGACCGCCACCGCCCGAAGGCTGTCCGAGAGCACCTTGCACGAGCGGATCGGCCTGACCGGGCCACGCGACGAGATCAAGGAACTCGCAGACACGTTCGACGGCCTCCTTGAGCGGCTCAACCGGGCCTTCAACACCCAGCGCCGGTTCATTGCCAACGCCTCGCACGAACTGCGCACTCCGCTGACGATCAACCGCACGACGATCGATGTGGCCCTGGCCAAGCCGGGCGGGGTGCCCGACGTGATGAAGACCCTCGGCCAGAAGCTGCTGAGCACCATCAGCCGCCACGAGCGGCTGCTCGACGGCCTGCTCCTACTGGCGAGGTCGGAACGCGAGTTGCAGGACCGGTCCCGCGTCGATCTGTCAGCCCTGGTGTCGTCCGCCGTGGACCAGCTCGCAGAGACCGCCCGGCGGGCCGGCGTGACGATCAACCAGGTCCTTCGCCCTGCAGGAGCCGTCGGCGACCCAACGCTGCTCGAGCGCTGCGCGATCAACCTGATCGAGAACGCTGTCAAGTACAACGTTGCGAAGGGACAGATCTGGGTCTGGACGCACGAGTCCGCCGGCTGGACCTATCTCCGGGTCGAGAACACCGGCCCGGAGGTCTCACCAGAACAGACCGAGTCGATCTTCGAGCCGTTCCGCCGGCTGCGGGCCGACCGGGTCGGCTCCGCCAGGGGAGCTGGGCTCGGACTGTCGATCGTACGGGCTGTCATGAATGCCCACGAGGGGACCGTCCAGGCACACCCCAGGCCGACCGGCGGACTCGTCATCACGCTCCAGCTTCCGGCGCCGACCCCTCAGGGCCACAGAGAAATTGTCCGGGCGGCGTCTGATTGATCGTTTGTGCGGGTGTGTTCAGAAGTCGTTGTCTTTCCGGATGTGATCGTTGAGTTTCCGCTGGTCAGGCATGGTCTCGGCGTTACTGGTGCAGGGTTCGGACGTTCGGTTCGTACTCAGTGACGCGGAGGTGCCTGGTGACGTCGGTGATGGGTCTGCTGGAGGAACGGGAGATGGCTGCCCGCGCGCGGGCGGAGGCGCTTCGGGAGGAATCCGAGCGGATTCTCGCCGAACTCGCCGAGGCCGAAGCGGTGTTGGAACGCCGGGTGATCGCGAGGGCGGAGCTGGCCGAGGCCCTGGCCGCACCCGCCCCCGACGTTCCGGAGTCAGCCACCGAGCCCGCGAAGGCGGAGACGGCTCCGGTCGCGGGCTCCGTCGTGCCGCCGTGGCACGAGGGGGTGAGCACGGACGTGCTCGCGGTGGACTACGGGCACATCGTCGAGCTCGTGGCCGACGAGGCGGCCGGCGGTGAAGGGATCTCGGCGAAGGAACTGGCCGTCCGGCTGGGTCTTGAGGCGGTGCCGGCGAAGGTCGAGGGCGTGCGCTCGAAGGCGAAGCGGCTGGCTCAGCGGGGCTGGCTGGAAGCGTTGCCGACCGGGCGGTTCACGCCGCGACCGTCCACTGCGACCGCTCGGCCGTCGGCGTCCGGCGGGCCAGGCGGCGGCTCATGAGCATGGCCTGCGAGAAGTAGATGAACGCCTCGCTGGAGGCGGGCAGCGTCTCGAAGTCCCGCACCAGGCGCCGCGATCGCATCAGCCACCCCAGCGTGCGCTCGACCACCCACCGTCTCGGGAGCACCACGAACCCTTTCATGCCGTCCGAGCGTTTCACGATCTCCAGCGTGAGCCGGAGTTTCTCCCCCGCCCACGTGATCAGGCGCCCGGTATAGCCGCCGTCCGCCCACACCAGCGTGATCTTCCGAAACCGTTCCCGCAGCCGGGGCAGCAGGATCCGGGCGGCCTGCCGGTCGGTGACGTTCCCGGCGGTCACCAGCACCACCAGCAGCAGACCGAGCGTGTGCGTGATGACGTGCCGGCGCCTGCCGTTGATCTCCTTCCCGCCGTCGTAGCCGCGCGTCGCGGCGGGCACCGATGCGGCGCCCTTGACGGACTGCGAGTCGATGACGGCCGCGGTCGGCTCCGCGTCCCGGCCCTCGCTCTGGCGGACCTTGCCGCGCAGCCGGTCGTGGAACTCCTGGACCAGACCCTGGTCGCGCCACCTGCGGAAGTAGGCATACACCCGGGTCCCAGGCGGGGAAGTCGGCGGGCATCGCGCGCCACTTGATCCCGTTGTCGGTGACATAGAAGATCGCGTCCAGCATCTGCCGGTGGCAGTAGCCCTCGGGCTGTCCGCCCCGGCCCTCCAGCCACGCCGGGACCGGCAGCGCGTCGCGCACCACCGCCCACTCCGCGTCCGTCATGTCCGACGGATACCTACGCATCCTGTTCGGACGGTTAGCCGCGTTCCCGAACCGGTGCGCGAGGCAATCACACGACAGAGCAGGCGAGTTGAACCCGAGCGGCGATACCGCATAGAACTGCGACAACAGGGCCTCCTTGCGCACGTGACGGCTTCAGCAACCCTCGCGCTGCACCGGAGGCCCTGCCTTCATGCACGTCACAACCAAGTTCACCCGCCCCAACCCCGGTTTTCGATCACATCACGCACATGATCGATAGGGCTACGGCTTCTGAGCAAGCCGGTCCTCATCGCCCCTGCGAGGGCACCAACCGCGGCGTTCGAGGCGCCGCACCCGTTCGACACGGTGTCCTCATCGCCCCTGCGAGGGGTACCAATGGACACATGCTTTACCTAGCCGCCTCGGAGAGGCTGGTCCTCATCGCCCCTGCGAGGGGTACCGGTACCAACCTGGACGGCCGGGTGTGATTCTCCAAGCCACCAAAGGGAGTGAGTTGGAACGGTCACCGACTGCGGCGTGAACCGGGTAGTCAGTCTCTTCGCTGGTGAGCATACGGGGGCTTCAACTCCCTTCGAGTTGAAGCCCCGACGCCCACTCTGGGCCGTGGGCATGACTAGTCGAAGGCGTGCAACCTGGTAGGTCTCTTCAACTACGACGGAGGCCCCGGACCCATACAGCATCTGCCGTTTCCCATTTGTGGCGTGCCCTGCCGGGGGCACAGCACGAAGGGCCGGCTCAGCGGGGTTACCCGCCGAGCTGGCCCTTCACCGTTTCCGGGGCCGTGCCACACGCGTGCCATTACGTGGTGTTGCCGCGCCCGTCCCGGCTCTCCCGGATCATGGCGCCGAGGCAGCTGGGCCCTTGGAGGACAGCCCATGTGGTGGTCGGGTGGGGAAGGGGCGGGGGCTGACCACGTGTTTCATGACGATGGTCGAGTTCAGGCTCCGTACGCCGGGGAGGCGGATGAGGACGGTTTCGTAGAGATGCTGGTAGGACGGCAGGTCGGCGCTGACCACGCGGATCAGGTAGTCCGGTTCGCCGAACAGCCGCTGGGCCTCGATGACTTCGGGGATGCCGGCGAGCGCGGCGTCGAACTCGTCCACCGCGTCGGGGCGGCTCAGGGTGGCGAAGAGCAGGACCTCGAACCCGTATCCCAGGGTCGCGCCGTCGACGAGAGCGCTGTAGCCGCGGATGGCGCCGTCCGCCTCCAGTTCCCGGACGCGGCGCTGGCACCGGGACACGCTGAGCCGGACCCGGTCGGCCAGCTCCGTGAGGGTGATCCGGCCCTCCGCCTGAAGAATGGCAACAATTTTGCGGCCCACGGCGTCCATGACTCGGATTTTAGCTCTGAGGGTTGTCTCCTCGGCAAAGTTCGCGAACTCTTCGCCGGGCATCATGGCTAGCATCGCGCCATGGCAAGCGAAACCTTCTCCTCCACGACCGACACGACCACCACGGGCCAGTCCACGACCGACACGACCACCACGGCCCAGTCCACGAACGCCACCGCCCAGTCGGGTTCCACCGACGGTTCGCAGAATTCGGTCTTCGACGAGGTCGTCGACCGGAAGCGCTCGAACTCCATGAAGTGGTCCTGGGCCGCGGAACTCCTCGCTCCGGACGAGGCCGCGGCCGACCCGCTCCCGATGTGGGTCGCCGACACCGACTTCAAGGCACCGCAGGCCGTGGTCGACGCCCTTCACGAAGCTGTGGATCATGGCGTCTTCGGATATCCCGGAGGTGCCACCGACAGTTATCTCGACGCCGTGGCCGGCTGGCAGGCCCGGCGGTTCGGCTGGGAGATATCCACGGAGTGGGTGCTCCAGACCGCCGGCATCATCACCACGCTCAAGACCGCGGTGCAGGCGTTCTCGGCGCCGGGCGACTCGGTCCTGATCCAGCCGCCCGTGTACGTGCACTTCCACAACGACGTGCTGCTCAACGGGCGGCACCTTGCCCTCGCTCCCCTGGAACGTACCGAGGACGGCTACCGGTTCGACGCCCGGACCTTCGAAGCCGCCATCCGGCCGGACACCAAGCTGTTCATCCTGAGCCACCCCCACAACCCGACCGGGAACGTCTGGTCCGAGGAGGAGCTGGCGACGATGGGCGAGATCTGCGCCCGGCACGGCGTAATGGTCATCTCCGACGAGATCCACCAGGACCTCGTCCTCAACCCGGCCAAGAAGCACGTCCCGTTCGCCTCCCTCGGCGAGGAGTTCGCGCAGAACAGCATCACCTGCACCGCGCCGAGCAAGACGTTCAACCTCCCGGGGCTGCAGTGCGCGAACGCCTTCGTCCCCAATCGCAGGCTGCGTGAGGAACTGGCCCGGCAGTACGAGCGCAATGTATTCCCCCTGGTCAACGTGGTGGGGATGGTCGCGGCCGAGGCCGCCTACACCCACGGTGAGCCCTGGCTCGAAGAGTTGCTCAGCTATCTGCGTGGCAACCATGCACACTTCGCGGAGGCGGTCAACGGCGCCACCTCCAAGGTGCGGGTGCTGCCTGCCGACTCCCTCTACCTGGCCTGGATGGACTGCCGGGGGCTGGGTATGGATGCTCCCTCACTTGACAAGTTCATGCTCACGGCGGCGCGCCTGTGGCTCGACAAGGGACAGAAGTTCGGCCTGGAGGGACACGGCTACATGCGCGTCAATCTCGGCTGCCCGCGCGCCACGGTCGACGAGGCGATCCGGCGGCTTGTCGCCGCCGTCGAGGGTCTGTGAAACAGGGGGGCACGACATGACCTCCGCCGTCGAGGCCCGCCTGCGGGAGCTCGGCGTGCCGTTGCCGGAACCGGGCCCGGTCCGTCGCGAACTACCTGCCCTATACGCGGTCGGGCAATGTGCCGCGCACCTCGGGCCGGCTGCCGCTGCGGGACGGATTGCTGACCGCCACCGGGCTGCTCGGCCAGGATCTGGACGTCGCCACTGGACAGCTGGCCGCACGGTGGTGCGCGGCGGGCGTCCTGGCCCAGGCGAAGCGGCGCCTTTCGCGTCCCTGGCCCTCCCCTCCCTATACAGCCGACTCCGGGCTGGTGTGCGCCTGAGCCTCCATCGTGGTCAGCCATCTGCGATTCCGCAGGATCAGGATCCGGAACGGCGGGGAGGACCGGATCCGCTACAAGAGCCGTTCTACCCCTACGGCAACTACCTCGCCCTGCTGTTCATCGCCGCGGTCACGGTCTGCATCGCGTACTGCCGGATACGCGCACTTCCCTGCTCGTCTCCGGCGCCTGGGTGTTGGTGGTCTTCATCGCGTCCAAACTCCACACGCGGACGGACAGGAACGAGAGGAGAGGGCGGACCGGAAAAGCAGCCGGTACGTGGATGGCGCCGATCCGGCTACAGGGAGTCGATGACGAGGTAGCCGTCGAGGCGGCGTACGTGGGAGCCGGCGGGGTCCGGCGGGAGCGGGTGTCCCAGGTCGTCCGCGCGGACCTCGCCGATCCACTGATCGTGCTGGTACTCGTGGTTGATGAGGGCGGTGAGCAAGTGGGCCGCGACGATGGTGAGTTGTTCCGGTGCCGTGACGTTCCCGGAGGCGATGGCGCGCATGCGGGCGTGAACGCGCTCGGCGACGGTGTCACGGAAGGCGGTGAGCCGTTCGACGGTGGGGAGGGCGCCACGGAACTGTTCGGGGTTGGCCGAGTCCATCAGTGCGTCGAGGTCCGGGTCCGGGCTGGGCTCGGCGGCGGTGAGGTTGCGGACCATGAAGTGGGCGACGTGGGCCTGGTGGCCCAGGTGCCAGCCGATGGCGCTGGAGTTCTCGTGCGGGCGCCAGGTGACCTCGTCCGGGGTGAGGTCCTTCCACAGTTCGTCGGTGTAGGCGCGGGCGCGGTCGTACTCGCGCAGCAGAGCGTCGATCCGGTGCATGCTGTCACCTTCCTCGGGTGCGGGCGTCGGCGGAGTCACGGGACGGGGACGGTGCGGTCGGGGCAGGGACGGAGGGACGGGAAGG
>NZ_JADKMA010000004.1 GCF_017676365.1 Streptomyces oryzae | reverse complement strand
GCACCCCTGACGGGCACCCCCTCCGAGACCCCCGCCCCTCGAATTTCCGGGCGGGGGTCCGGTCCGGGTCTTACTTCTCCTCGCCGCCTTCGGACTCGCCCTCCGTGCTCTCCGGAGCCGGGGTCTCCTCCAGAAGGCGGCTCACCTGGCCGGCGGGCACCCGCTTGAACTTGCGCCGCTGAGGGCGCTCGCGGTCCAGCACGGCCACCTCCAACTGCTCGGCCGTCAGGGTCCGTTCACTGCCGTTGCTGTCTCTCTTGAGTGCCTCGACGGCCAGCTTCAGCGCCTCGCCCAGCGACATTCCCTCCCGGTGCCGCTGGTCCATGTAGCTGCCGATCTGATCGGAGTTGCCGCCCACGGCGACCGAGCCGTGCTCGTCCACGATCGATCCGTCGTGCGGCAGCCGGTAGATCTGGTCGTCCTCGGGGGCCGGGCCCACCTCGGCGACGATCAGCTCCACCTCGTAGGGCTTCTCCGCGTTCGCGGAGAAGATCGTGCCCAGAGTCTGGGCGTAGACGTTCGCGAGACCGCGCGCCGTGACGTCCTCGCGATCATAGGTGTAGCCCCGCAGGTCGGCGTAGCGGACGCCGCCGATGCGCAGATTCTCGAACTCGTTGTACTTGCCGACTGCGGCGAAGGCGATCCGGTCGTAGATCTCGCTGACCTTGTGCAGTGCCCGAGAGGGGTTCTCGGCGACGAAAACGATGCCGTCCGCGTACTGCAACACGACCACGCTGCGTCCGCGCGCGATGCCCTTGCGGGCATACTCGGCGCGGTCGGCCATTGCCTGCTGGGGTGACACATAGAACGGCGTCGACACCGGCTATCCGTCCCTTCCTGTCGAATGAGTGCTCTAGGAGACGGGGGCCTGCGGCCCGTTGGGCAGCCGGAGGCGGCCGTCGTACACCGTCTGCGCCAGCCCCGAGACCTCCTCCTCGCTCAGCCTGCGGTATCCGTCCTCGGTGATGGCCACGATGACCGGGTAGATACGGCGCACCATGTCGGGGCCGCCGGTCGCCGAGTCGTCGTCCGCCGCGTCGTAGAGCGCCTGGAGGACCATGGTGGCGGCGTCCTCCTCGGTCATCTCGTCCCGGTAGAGCTTCTTGAGCGAGCCGCGCGCGAAGACGGAGCCGGAGCCGACTCCGGCGAAGCCCAGTTCCTCGGAACGGCCTCCTGTCACGTCATAGGAGAAGATCCGGCCCTTGCCGCGGTCCAGGTCGTACCCGGCGAACAGCGGCACCACGGCGAGCCCCTGCATGGCCATGCCCAGATTGCCGCGGATCATCGTGGAGAGGCGGTTGGCCTTGCCCTCCAGGGAGAGGGTGGACCCCTCCACCTTCTCGAAGTGCTCCAGCTCCAGCTGGAACAGCTTCACCATCTCCACCGCCAGGCCCGCGGTGCCCGCGATGCCGACGGCGGAGTGCTCGTCGGCGGGAAAGACCTTCTCGAGATCCCGCTGCGCGATGACATTGCCCATGGTCGCCCGCCGGTCCCCGGCCAGCACCACACCGCCGGCAAAGGTCGCGGCCACGATCGTCGTCCCGTGCGGCGCCTGCACGGCACCCTCCACGGGCGGCAGGGGCCGGTTGCCCGGCAGCTGCTCGGGGGCATGAGCTGACAGGAAATCCATGAAGGAGGACGATCCCGGCGTCAGGAAGGCAGCCGGTAGACGCCCGGTGCTACCAATTTCGGCTTCCACACGTTTCCTTCCACGTAGGCGGCCGCACGCCGCATGACGTCCGGCCGGTCCCTGAACTGCCCCAGTGCGGCATTGCAGCTGAAGCACAGTACGCCTCGGACCCTACCCGTCTCATGATCGTGGTCCACATGCTCGGGAGCGGGCTTGAGGCAGATCGGGCAGATACCGAACTGCTCGTCCAGTAGAGCTTTGCGCTGGTCCACGGTCATGCCGTATTTGCGACGGAAATATGACTCTCGGTTCCGTTCGACCCTGCACTCTCGGCAATAGCTGGCCCAACCGTCGGAGGTCGCCTTGTTTCGCTCCCATGCGGAATGCGGCTTCACCTCTTTACACTGCGGGCACCGCTTATGGCCTCGGGGAACAGGGAACTTCTCCCGCACTGTGCGCCCGAAAGCCGCCTGGCGCTGCCGGTAGTACTCAGCCGAGCACTTCCGGCAGTACGCTTGACGACCGCCTTTCATCGCCTTGTTCCGAGCGAAAGAGCCAAGCGGTAGCACCTGCCGACACCGCGAGCATTTCCTCCGCTCCCCCGAATCGGACATTCAGGTCATTCCCCACCTTTTTGCACAAATGACCTCACGAAGTCCTCGGCGTTCTCTTCGAGCACATCGTCGATTTCGTCCAGCACCGAGTCCACGTCGTCCGAGAGCGCCTCCTGGCGCTCCTTGAGGTCCTCGGAGACCTGCGCGTCCTGGGTCTGCTCCTCGGTCTCCTCGGTGTGACGCGTGGACTTCTGCTGTCCGCCGCCAGTGTCCTTGGTCGCCATTTCCCTCACCCCGCTCGGTTCGGTGGTGTACGCGGAACGTACAAGATCAGACCCTACAAGCCGGGACTGACATCGGCTCCTTCGTTGTTACAACGTCCGGCAACCACCTCGATGATTCCCGGACCGCGGACCGAATAGCCGCGATTCAGCCGCCCGAAAGCACCTTCACCAGCTCTTCTGCCGTGCGGCAGCGGTCCAGCAGTTCCTTGACGTGGTTACGGGTACCCCGCAGCGGCTCCAGGGTCGGGACCCGCTGCAGAGAGTCACGGCCGGGCAGGTCGAAGATGACCGAGTCCCAGGAGGCGGCGGCCACGTCGTCGGCGTACTGCTCCAGACAGCGGCCGCGGAAGTAGGCGCGGGTGTCCTCCGGGGGCTTGAAGGTGGCCTCCTTGACCTCCTCCTCGGACAGCAGCCGCTGCATGCTGCCACGGGAGACCAGCCGGTTGTAGAGGCCCTTGTCGGGGCGTACGTCCGCGTACTGCAGGTCCACCAGGTGCAGCCGCGGGGCGTCCCAGTCGAGCCCGTCACGGCGGCGGTAGCCCTCCATCAGCTCGCGCTTGGCGACCCAGTCCAGCTCCCCGGCCAGGCTCATGGGGTCGCGTTCGAGCCGGCCCAGCACGTCCTCCCAGCGGGCCAGCACATCGCGGGTCTGCTCGTCGGCGTCGGCGCCCCAGCGCTCCTCGACGTACTTGCGGGCCAGCTCGAAGTACTCCATCTGGAGCTGTACCGCAGTGAGTGTGCGGCCGTTGCGGAGAGTGATCAGCCGTTCGAGTGTCGGGTCGTGGGAGACCTGGTGCAGGGTACGGACGGGCTGGTCGACGGCGAGGTCGACGGCGATGAAACCGTCCTCGATCATGGAAAGGACCAGCGAGGTCGTGCCCAGCTTGAGGTAGGTGGAGACCTCCGAGAGGTTGGCGTCCCCGATGATCACATGCAGCCGCCGGTACTTCTCGGCGTCCGCGTGCGGCTCGTCGCGGGTGTTGATGATGGGCCGCTTGAGTGTGGTCTCCAGCCCGACCTCGACCTCGAAGTAGTCGGCGCGCTGGCTGAGCTGGAACCCGTGCTCGCTGCCGTCCTGGCCCAGCCCCACGCGTCCGGCCCCGCAGACGACCTGCCGGGAGACGAAGAAGGGGGTCAGATGCCGGACGATCTCCGAGAACGGGGTCTCCCGCTTCATCAGATAGTTCTCGTGCGTGCCGTAGGAGGCGCCCTTGTTGTCGGTGTTGTTCTTGTACAGGTGGATCGGGCTGGTGCCGGGCACCTCGGCCGCGCGCTCGGCGGCCTCGGCCATGATCCGCTCGCCTGCCTTGTCCCACAGCACGGCATCCCGCGGGTTGGTGACCTCGGGTGCACTGTACTCGGGGTGGGCGTGGTCGACGTAGAGCCGGGCTCCGTTGGTGAGGATGACATTGGCCAGGCCGATGTCCTCGTCCGTCAGCTGGCTGGCGTCGGCCGACTCGCGCGCCAGATCGAAGCCGCGGGCGTCCCGCAGCGGGTTCTCCTCCTCGAAGTCCCAGCGGGCGCGGCGCGCCCGGTGCATCGCTGCCGCGTAGGCGTTGACGACCTGGGACGAGGTGAGCATGGCATTGGCGTTGGGGTGGCCGGGCACGGAGATGCCGTACTCGGTCTCGATGCCCATTACGCGCCGTACGGTCATGCTGCCCTCCTTGCCTGACGGCGGCCCGCCGGTGGACCACCGTTCAAGTCCCGCTGCGCATCCGTCCCGTGTGCGGCCCCCTCCTGCGCACTGCGCGTCGCGGCGGTAGGGAAGAGCCTATGACGCACGGAGAGGAGTGGGGAGATCACTCTGCGGACTTCCTTGGTGCTCCGGGAAACAATCCGGCTGCGGGTACCCCGGGCGGGGACCCGCAGCCGGAATCGGTCCTCGTTACAGGTACTGACCGGTGTTGGCGACGGTGTCGATGGAACGGCCGGTGTCCGCTCCCTGCTTTCCGGTGACCAGGGTGCGGATGTAGACGATCCGCTCGCCCTTCTTGCCGGAGATGCGGGCCCAGTCGTCCGGGTTGGTGGTGTTGGGCAGGTCCTCGTTCTCCTTGAACTCGTCCACGCAGGCCGACAGGAGGTGGGAGACTCGCAGACCCTTCTGGTTGTGGTCCAGATACGCCTTGATCGCCATCTTCTTCGCGCGGCCGACGATGTTCTCGATCATGGCGCCGGAGTTGAAGTCCTTGAAGTAGAGGACTTCCTTGTCACCGTTGGCGTAGGTGACCTCGAGGAAGCGGTTCTCCTCCGATTCCGCGTACATCTGCTCCACGACCGACTGGATCATGGCGTCGCAGGCGGCCTCCACATTGCCGCCGTGCTCCGCGACGTCGTCCGCGTGCAGTGGCAGGTTCGGGGTGAGGTACTTGGAGAAGATGTCCTTGGCGGCCTCGGCGTCCGGGCGCTCGATCTTGATCTTCACGTCCAGCCGGCCGGGACGCAGGATCGCCGGGTCGATCATGTCCTCGCGGTTCGAGGCGCCGATGACGATGACGTTCTCCAGGCCCTCCACGCCGTCGATCTCGGAGAGCAGCTGCGGGACGATGGTGTTTTCCACGTCCGAGCTTACGCCCGAGCCACGGGTGCGGAAGAGGGAGTCCATCTCGTCGAAGAAGACGATGACGGGTGTGCCCTCGCTGGCCTTCTCCCTGGCCCGCTGGAAGACGAGCCTGATGTGCCGCTCGGTCTCGCCCACGTACTTGTTGAGCAGCTCGGGGCCCTTGATGTTGAGGAAGTAGCTCTTCCCCTGGGGCTTGCCGGTGACCTCGGCGACCTTCTTGGCCAGCGAGTTGGCCACCGCCTTGGCGATCAGCGTCTTGCCGCAGCCGGGCGGGCCGTAGAGCAGCACACCCTTGGGCGGGCGCAGTTCGTGCTCCCGGAAGAGGTCCGGGTACAGATACGGGAGCTCGACCGCGTCCCGGATCTGCTCGATCTGTCCGCCGAGGCCACCGATCTTGGTGTAGTCGATGTCGGGGACCTCTTCGAGGACCAGTTCCTCGACCTCGCTCTTGGGCACGACCTCGTAGACGTAGCCGGAGCGGCTCTCCAGCAGCAGGGCGTCCCCGGCCCGCAGCGTGGCGTTCAGCAGCGGCTCGGCGAGGCGTACGACGCGCTCCTCGTCGGTGTGGCCGACGACCAGCGCTCGCTCTCCGTCGTCGAGTACTTCCTTGAGGGTGACGATGTCACCCGCGCGCTCGAACTCCATGGCCTCGACCA
This sequence comes from Streptomyces oryzae, assembly GCF_017676365.1. Taxonomy (GTDB): domain Bacteria; phylum Actinomycetota; class Actinomycetes; order Streptomycetales; family Streptomycetaceae; genus Streptomyces; species Streptomyces oryzae. The sequence goes on along the minus strand of NZ_JADKMA010000004.1, from coordinate 89,828 downwards.
CGTTGAGCGCCTCGTTCAGCATCAGCTCCTGGCCGCGCTGCAGCGTCTGGAGGTCGACGTTGGGGCTGACGTTCACCCGGAGCTTTCTGCCTCCGGTGAAGATGTCGGCCGTGTCGTCCTCGTTGGCCTGCAGGAAGACCCCGAAGCCCGCCGGCGGCTGGGCGAGCCTGTCGACCTCTTCCTTGAGGGCCACGATCTGGTCACGCGCCTCGCGGAGCGTGTTGGAGAGCCGCTCGTTCTGGGCGGACACACCGGCCAGGTTGGTCTGCAGCTCGACGATCCGCTCCTCGAGAATACGAGTGTGCCGCGGAGAGTCGGCGAGCTTGCGGCGCAGGACGGCGATTTCCTGCTCAAGGTAGGCGATCTGGCCGGACGGGTCTTCGGAGCCCCGACCGGGCCGGATGCCGCGGTTGGTGTCGTCGTCGTGGGCTGCCACGGTCCTCACCTCCTCCAGGGGGAGCTGGACGCTTCGACCCTACCTGGGCCGGTGCGGGTTGAAACCCCTAGATCACAAAGACGGTCGGGGTGTGTCCGATCTTCACCCTTGCGCACTCCCTCAGGACTGGGAATACCCACACACAACCATCTGAAAGCGACCGGTTGTGGTGTCGAGACGTTCAACACCCTTCAAGGGCCGCACTATTTCGTCCCGAGCCGGAGTCGAGGCGGCGGGCCGGTGCGGGCCGGCGGGCGGGCCCGTCAGACGCTGACGCCACCGCCCGCCACCGGTCCTGGACGCAGCGCGAACTTCCCCTCGCGCCATTCCCACTTGACCGGGCGTCGCTTGTCGGGGCAGCAGCGCGGCACATCGGCCGACGAGTAGCCGAGGAGGGTCGCGGAGATGGTGGTGCCGCGTACGCCGAGGTCCCGGACCGACATTCCCTCCCGCTGTTCGACGAGGGTGGCGGCGATCCGCGGGCGGCGGCCGTCGGGGGCGCCGGAGAGCACGAAGACCGCGCTGGGCGGGGTGCCGCCGTGCGCCTGGCAGCGGACGACCGCGGCGGTCTCCGCCGTGCCGTCGCCGTCGAAGTCGGCGGCGGCCTTGTCGAGTACGTCGACGCCGGCCCCGCTCGTGCCGCAGTCCAGCGGGTAGCGGGCGCGGGCCGGATCGGGAGCCTTGCCTGAGGCGGGGGCCGGGGTGGCGGTGGCGGGTTGCAGAAGGGCCGTGCCGCCCAGTACGGCGGCGAGGGCTGCTGTGGTGGCGAGCCAGTGGACGGCACGGGTGCGGGTGTGCGGCAGTTCCGTCACTCGGGGTGACTCCTGTGCGGGACGAGGCGAACGCGGAGTGCTCCGCATCGTGCCATAGGTCACACCGGCGCGTAACGGCGGGCCCCTCTTGGCAGGTCCCGCCCCAACGCCGCTGCCCCGTACCCGGGTTCGGCCCCGGTACGGGCATCCCGCACGGGGCCGCAGCCCGCAAACGACAGCCAGGGCCGGGCTAGGCCCGGCCTCCCCCGGACTGGGAGCCAGGACCCGTGTAGTCCTCCCCGTAGGCACCCTTCGCCGGCCGCCGCCGGCGAAGGGGCGGCTCGACGCCGTCGGCCAGCCGGCGAGCAGTGAGCAGAAAGCCGGTGTGGCCGATCATGCGATGGTCGGGGCGGACGGCGAGGCCCTCGATGTGCCAGTTGCGCACCATCGTCTCCCAGGCCTGCGGCTCGTTGAACGTACCGGACTCGCGGATCGACTCGACCATGCGCGCCATCTGCGTCGTGGTGGCGACGTAGGCACACAGGATGCCGCCGGGCACCAGGGCCTTGGAGACGGCCCCCAGGCACTCCCAGGGGGCGAGCATGTCGAGGATGACGCGGTCGACGTCGGCGTCGTCGAGGTTGTCCTGGAGGTCACCGACGGTCAGCGTCCAGGCCGGGTGGGGGCTGCCGAAGTAGCGCTCCACATTCTGCTGGGCGATCTCCGCGAAGTCGGCTCGGCGCTCGTAGGAGTGCAGCATGCCCTGGTCGCCGATGGCGCGGAGCAGGAAGGTGCTCAGCGAGCCGGAGCCGACCCCCGCCTCGACGACGCGTGCGCCGGGGAAGATGTCGGCCATGGCGAGCACCTGTCCGGCGTCCTTGGGGTAGACGACGGCGGCTCCCCGCGGCATGGACAGGACATAGTCGGGGAGCAGTGGACGCAGCGCGAGGTAGGCGACGTTTCCGGTGGTACGGACGACACTCCCCTCGGGCGCACCGATCAGCTCGTCATGGGGGAAGGCTCCCTTGTGGGTGTGGAAGCTCTTTCCCTCTTCGAGGGTGATCGTGTAGTGGCGTCCCTTGGGGTCGGTGAGCTGGACCTGGTCCCCGACCTTGAAGGGCCCGCGACGGCGGGCGGCACCGGTCGGTTCGGACATACGCACAGCCTAGCCGCTCCGCTGGGTACGGCTAACCGGAGGGCTTGGCACCGTCCTGGTCCTGGCGCTTGGACATGGCCTCGACAAACGCACGCTCGACATCGGCGGTGGACAGCACGCCGTAGATCTCGCCCGTCTCCTCCACCACCAGATACTCGGTGGCGGGGGTGGCACGCAGCCACTCCAGCAGATCCTCGCCGGCCAGCTCGGCGGGGACCCGCATGCCCTCCTTCAGATCCTGGGCGAGGGTGCTGACCGCGACCCAGGGGCGGCGGTGCTCGGGTACGGAGGCGATGGCGGCCTCCCTGACCAGGGAGAGCGGGTCGCCCTTGCCGTCGACGACGACCAGGCCGCGGGCGCCGGCGGCGTTGGCGCGGCGCAGCGCCTCGGACAGGGGGGTGTCGGTCTCGACGGGGACGGCACGCCGGGTCAGCGTACGGGCGCGCAGCTCGGGCAGGCGTTCGCGCAGCCTGGCCATCCGCAGGCTGTTTCCGGCCCCGGTCCAGATGATGGCGGCCAGGATCGCGGCGAGCAGCGCGTCGGTGAGGGAGTCGACGCCGCTGACGCTGCCCCTGGCCAGGCCGCCCGCGTGGGTGGCCAGCGGGAGGCCGATCAGTACGGTGACGGCGAGCGCCCGGCCCACCCAGGCGGCGGCGACGGTTCCGGTCATCGGTTTGCCGCTGATCTTCCAGACCACGGCGCGCAGCATCCGGCCGCCGTCCAGCGGCAGCCCTGGCAGCAGGTTGAAGGCGGCGACGATGAGGTTGGAGATCATCAGCCCGGCGAGCAGCACTCCGGGGACGGTGCGGGGCTCGACAGCGAGCATCGCGGCGTAGAAGACGCCGGCCAGGGCGAGGGAGAGCAGCGGGCCGACGAAGGCCAGCACGAACTCGCGGCCGGGGCTCTCGGACTCCTTCTCGATCTCGGAGACGCCGCCGAAGAACTGGAGCTGGATGCGGCGCACCGGCAGTTTGAAGCGGAGCGCGGCGACCGTGTGGGCCAGCTCGTGGACGAGGACGGAGGCGTAGAAGGCGACGGCGAAGAAGAGCGCGATCAGATAGCGCACCACGCCCAGCTCGGGCAGTACGCGGTCGAGCTGTCCGCCGAAGACCCAGGTGATCAGGAGCGCGACGAGGAACCAGGACGGGGCGACGTAGACGGGGACGCCGAACGGACGGCCCATCAGGATGCCGCCGCCCGGAGTGTTGGGGCGTACGGGTTTGCCGGGAGCCGGCTGACGGCGCTTCGGCTCTTCGGGGCCGTTCCCCTCGCCGGAGCCGCCGGACCGCGGCTTCCCGTCGTTGTCCTCGTCCGCCACGGGTTCCCCTCTGCTGCTTCCCTCGCGCCCCCGCTGCGCCGCGCTGCTGCTGCGTCAGCCCGGGTTGGCGATCGTCCGACGCGAGGGGTCTGCCGTCGATGGTAAGTGTCCGCTGTCAGTGGCGGGCCGTAGGGTCTTACCCCATGAGAACCAGCGCGGCCACACCGCCGACCTCGCTGTCGCCCTCCCGGGCGGGGGACTTCATGCAGTGCCCGCTGCTCTACCGCTTCCGGGTGATCGACAAACTGCCGGAGAAGCCATCGGCCGCCGCCACTCGGGGGACGGTGGTGCACGCGGTGCTGGAGAGACTCTTCGACGCTCCGGCCCAGGAGCGCAGCGCGCGGCGGGCGCGGGCCATGGTGGCCGGCGAGTGGGAGCGGCTGCTGGCCAAGCGCCCGGAGCTGGCCGAGCTGTTCGCCGAGGACACCTCGGACGGCGCCCAGTTGGCGCAGTGGCTGGCGGAGGCCGAGGCGCTGGTGGAGCGGTGGTTCACCCTGGAGGACCCCACCCGGTTGGAGCCCGCGGAGCGCGAGCTGTTCGTGGAGGCGCGGCTGGAGTCGGGGCTGCGGCTGCGCGGGATCATCGACCGGGTGGATGTGGCGCCCACCGGCGAGGTGCGGATCGTCGACTACAAGACGGGCAAGGCGCCGCGCCCCGAGTACGCCGAGGGCCCGCTGTTCCAGATGAAGTTCTACGCCCTGGTGCTGTGGCGGCTGCGCGGAGTGGTGCCCCGGCGGTTGCAGCTGGTCTTCCTGGGCAGCGGTGACGTCCTCACCTATGACCCCGAGGAGCGCGATCTGCTGGCCACCGAGCGGAAGCTGCTGGCGCTGTGGGACGCGATCGAGCGGGCGACGGAGACGGGCGACTGGCGCCCCAAGCCGAGCAAGCTGTGCGGCTGGTGCGACCACCAGGCGCACTGCCCCGAGTTCGGCGGCACTCCCCCGCCGTATCCGCTGACGATCCAGCCCCGGCTGCCCGAGCCGAGGGGGCCTGAGCCGGAGTCCGCGTCGGAAGGGGCAACGGGCCACAGCCACGGGGGCTGAGTGAGAATGGGGCGATCGGTGCCGTCCGTCCCCCTGAGGAGTTCCCGTGGCAATCCGCGTACTGCTGGTCGACGACCAGCCGCTGCTGCGCACCGGTTTCCGGATGATTCTGGAGGCCGAGCAGGACATTGCGGTGGTCGGTGAGGCGGGTGACGGTCTGCAGGCGCTGGATCAGGTGCGGGCGCTGCAGCCGGACGTGGTGCTGATGGACATCCGGATGCCGCGGATGGACGGGGTGGAGGCCACCCGCCGGATCACCGGGCCCGCCAAGGACGGCCCGGCGAAGGTGCTGGTCCTGACCACGTTCGACCTGGACGAGTATGTGGTGGAGGCGCTGCGGGCCGGAGCCAGCGGGTTCCTGCTGAAGGACGCGCCGGCCGGTGAGCTGGTGCAGGCCATCCGGGTGGTGGCGGCGGGCGAGGCGATGCTGGCCCCGAGCATCACCCGGCGGCTGCTGGACAAGTACGCGGGCAAGCTGCCCTCGGGCGAGGAGCCGGTGCCGGACACGCTGCATCAGCTGACGGAGCGTGAGGTCGAGGTGCTGAAGCTGGTGGCACGCGGGCTGTCGAACGCGGAGATCGCGGCGGATCTGTTCGTGAGCGAGACGACCGTCAAGACGCATGTGGGGCATGTGCTGACGAAGCTGGGGCTGCGGGACCGGGTGCAGGCAGCGGTCTACGCGTACGAGAGCGGGCTGGTGCGGCCGGGGTCGGCGTGAGCCGGCGACGGGAAGTTTGCTGGGGGGCTTGGCCCCCCAGCCTTCCTCGGACGCGTCAGTCCGTCCGGCCCCTGCCCAGCTCCCACAGCTGGAGTACCGAGGAGGAGTTGAGGGCCCACTCGACGCCGGTGATGTCGTCGCGGGCTGCCAGGTACTGCTTGCCCTGCCACAGCGGAAGCACCGGGACGTCCTCGGCGACGATGTTCTGGGCGCGGCCGAAGGCGCCGGTGGTGGCGGCGCGTTGGGGCTGGCTGCGGGTCTGCGGGACCAGCTTGTCGCGGATCTCGTGGTTGGTGTACGGCGAGCCGAGGAAGTTGTCCTTCGCGAAGAAGGGGGCGACGAAATTGTCCGCGTCGGGGAAGTCGGGGTACCAGCCGTAGCCCCAGACCTGGTATTTGCCGTCGGTGGCCGCGGGGCGGAACTCGTCCCACTTGACGCCCTTGGTCTGTACGTCGAACAGGCCGCTGTCGTTGAGCTGCTGCTTCAGTACGGCGAACTCCTTGGCGGTGGCGTCGCCGTAGTGGTCCGTGGTGTAGGTGAGGGTGAGCTTGACGGGCTTGTCGATGCCCGCGCTGCGCAGGGTGCGCTCGGCCGCGGCCTTGCTGGGGTTGCCGTATTTGTTGAAGAACGAGTTGCGGTGGGCGGGCAGTCCGGCGGGCACGATGCTGTAGAGCGGCTCGGCGCTGCGGTCGTAGGCGTCCCGCACGATCTTCTTGCGGTCGATGAGCTGGGCCATGGCGCGGCGGACGGCCTTCTTGCCCGCGGTGCCGTCGTCGGTGTCGAACGCCAGGTAGCGGATCTCCTGGCCGGGCTGTTCGACCAGCTCGATGCCGTTGCCCTGGGCCTCGGCCAGCCGGCCGACCTGGCCGGGCGAGATGGTGCGGCCCATGACATCGATGTCGCCCGCCTCGAGGGCCTTCTCCATGCCTGCGGCACTGTCGAAGAAGCGCAGTTCGATCTTGCTGTTGTGCAGCTTCACCCGGCCCTTGTAGTGGGGGTTCCTGGTGAGGACGGCGGACTTGCCGTCGATGCTGTCCAGCGCGTAGGGGCCCGAGCCGGTCAGCTCGCCTCCCTTGGTGAGGGAGTCGGCCGGGTAGGTCTGGCTGTCCACGATGGCGGCGGCCGGGGTGGTCAGCTTGTAGGGGAAGGTCGCGTCGGGCTTCTTGAGGTGGAAGGAGACCTGGTTCTTCCCGTCGGTCTCGACGCGGTCGAGGTTGCTGAAGAGGACGGCCGGGCCGCCCTTGTGGTTGATGCGCTTGAGGCGCCGCAGGGAGAAGGCGACATCCTCGGCGTCCAGCGCGTGCCCGTTGGAGAACGTCTGCCCCTCGCGCAGCGTGCAGCTGTACTGCTGGTCCGCCGCGTCGCTGAAGGCGCACTCGGCGGCGTCCGGCACCGGCGAGGTCCCGGTGCGCGGGAGGCGCAGCAGCGTCTGGAAGGTGTTGCGCATGACGCCCCAGGCCGCGATGTCGTACGCGGCCGCCGGGTCGAACGGGGCGGGCTTGTTCTTGCCGACCGCGAAGTGGTCCGTCGTCCCGACGACGATCGCGTCGCCGCCGGCGCTCCCGCCCTTCTCGGTCCCGCACCCGGTGAGAAGCGGCGTGAGCAGCCCGGCGGCGAGCACGGGCAGCACGGCAGTTCTACGGTTCATGGTCGACGATCTCCTCGGCCGGCCAGGGTTTGTTGCAGGGGTGGAATGGCCGGTACACCGACATTAATGGTCTACTCCGGTCCCACCCGAATTCGCGCACCCCGGAACCGGTTTCACGGACAGAAACCACGGACTTCCTGTCCGCTATCCGGACACAGGAACGATTTCCGCGTCGCTCCACCAATGCGGACACAAGGGAACGACATTTTCCCCACCAGCCCCAGGAGCACCACACCTCACCCGTGTCGCCCAGGGGGTCGGGAGTGACGAACGTCACTGGACCAATCTGCGTACCGGACACCGGAGTTAATCATTCCGCCGCGCCCGCCACAGCGTATTTTCCGCGTCCCGCGAAATGGAAGATCGACGCCCGGAAGCAGGCTTTCAGCGCGCGACCATGATCCGTGAACGGAGGAATTCGAGATCGACTTCTTCGAGTGAACCCACAATGGTGCGCCCGGACTTGGCCTTGATCGGCGCGATGGAGGGCACGGCCACGACATGGCAGCCGGCGGCCTCAGCCGCGGCCACGCCGGTGGCGGTGTCCTCCAGCACGGCGCAGCGCGCCGGGTCGGCGCCCAGTCGGCGTGCGGCGGTCAGATACGGATCGGGGTGCGGCTTGGTACGGGCCAGCTCGTCGCCGGCGACCGTGAAGGCGAAGTTCTCCGGGCCGATCCAGGTGAGCATCCGGTCGACAACGGTGCGGTGCGAGGCCGAGACGAGCGCCGTGGGGATCCGGTGGGCCGCAAGCTCCGCCAGCAGGCGGCGGGCGCCGGGCATCAACGGGACGCCGCGCTCCAGCCGCTCGGTGAACTTGGCGTTCAGCAGCACGCTGAGCTCTTCCAGGCCGATATCGGCTGCCGTGGCCTCGATCAGAAAGCCGGCGCTGCGCGACATCGGCCCGCCGACCACCACCGTGCGCCACTCGTCGCGCAGCTCGTGCCCCAGCTCGGCGAAGACCTCGACCTCCGCGTCCCACCAGAAGTCCTCGGTGTCGACCAAGGTGCCGTCCATGTCGAGCAGTACGGCCTGGAGCGCCGGCTCTTCACCTGTCAGTGTGGTGACGGCGGGGGATGGACCGACCATCCGCTGCACCTCCTTGAAAGTCGACTCCAAAGGGACGACAAGGCCGGCCGCCCCCTCCTGGCGGAACCCCGCCGAAGGGGACGACCGGCCTGTACCGGACCGATCAGTGTATGACGTATACCCTCATCGGGCGTTGAAATACTTGGCCTCGGGGTGGTGCAGCACGATGGCGTCGGTCGACTGTTCGGGATGCAGCTGGAACTCCTCGGACAGCTGGACGCCGATCCGCTCGGGCCGCAGCAGCTCGGCGATCTTGGCGCGGTCCTCCAGGTTGGGGCAGGCGCCGTAGCCCAGGGAGAAGCGCGCCCCCCGGTACTTCAGGTCGAACATGCCCTGCATCTGGTCGGGGTCCTCACCGGCGAAGCCCAGTTCGCTGCGGACCCGGGCGTGCCAGTACTCGGCCAGCGCCTCGGCGAGCTGTACGGAGAGGCCGTGCAGCTCCAGGTAGTCGCGGTAGGCGTCGCCCGCGAACAGTTCGGCGGTCTTCTCGCCGATCTTCGAGCCGACGGTGACCACCTGGAGGCCGACCACGTCCGTCTCGCCCGAGTCCTCCGGACGGAAGAAATCGGCCAGGCACAGCCGGCGGCCGCGGCGCTGGCGCGGGAAGGTGAAGCGGGTGCGCTCGTTGCCCTGTTCGTCCAGCAGGATCAGGTCGTCGCCCTTGGAGTAGCAGGGGAAGTAGCCGTAGACGGCGGACGCCTCCAGCAGATTCTCCGTCTGCAGCCGCTCCAGCCAGCCGCGCAGCCGCGGCCGGCCCTCGGTCTCCACCAGCTCCTCGTAGGAGGGGCCGCCGCCCTTGCGGGACTCCTTGAGCCCCCACTGGCCCTTGAACAGGGCGCCTTCGTCGAGCCAGGAGGCGTAGTCCTGCTGCTGGAGCCCCTTGACGACGCGGGTCCCCCAGAAGGGCGGTTCCGGAACGGGGTTGTCGACAGCCACATCGGAGCGGACCGAGCCGTCGTTGACCTCCGGCTCGGGGATGTCCAGGTCCCGCTTGGGCACCCGGCGCTGCTTGAGCTCGGGCAGCTTGGCGCCGGGGACGCCGCGCTTGACGTCCATCAGAGCGTCCATGAGGCTCAGCCCCTCGAAGGCGTCCTTGGCGTAGCGGACCTCGCCCTCGTAGATCTCGTGCAGGTCCTGTTCGACATAGGCACGGGTGAGCGCGGCGCCGCCGAGGATGACGGGGAAGTCGGCGGCCATCTTGCGCTGGTTGAGCTCCTCCAGGTTCTCCTTCATGATCACCGTGGACTTCACCAGCAGCCCGGACATGCCGATCACGTCCGCGCGGTGCTCGGCAGCGGCCTCCAGGATGGCGCTCACCGGCTGTTTGATGCCGAGGTTGACCACCTGGTAGCCGTTGTTGGACAGGATGATGTCGACCAGGTTCTTGCCGATGTCGTGCACGTCGCCGCGCACCGTGGCCAGCACGATCGTGCCCTTGCCCTCGGCGTCCTCGTTCTTCTCCATGTGCGGTTCGAGGTGGGCGACCGCGGCCTTCATCACCTCGGCCGACTGGAGCACGAACGGCAGCTGCATCTGGCCGGAGCCGAACAGCTCGCCGACCACCTTCATGCCCGCCAGCAGCGTGTCGTTGACGATGTCGAGCGCGGGCCGTTCCTCCAGCGCCTCGTCCAGGTCGGCCTCCAGGCCGTTGCGCTCGCCGTCGATGATGCGGCGCTGGAGGCGCTCCTCCAGCGGGAGGGCCGCCAGTTCCTCGGCCTTGCCGGCCTTCATCGACTTGGCGGTGGCGCCCTCGAACAGCTCCATCAGCTTCTGCAGCGGGTCGTAGCCCTCGCCGCGCCGGTCGTAGATCAGATCGCGGGCCGCTGTGACCTGCTCGTCGTCGAACCGGGAGATCGGCAGGATCTTGCTGGCGTGCACGATCGCGGCGTCCAGGCCCGCCTTGACGCACTCGTCCAGGAAGACGGAGTTGAGCACGATCCGGGCCGCCGGGTTCAGGCCGAAGGAGATGTTCGACAGGCCCAGCACGGTCTGTACGTCGGGGTGCTTGCGCTTCAGCTGCCGGATGGCCTCGATGGTGTTGACGCCGTCCTTGCGGGACTCCTCCTGGCCCGTGCAGATGGTGAAGGTGAGGACGTCGATGAGGATGTCCGACTCATGGATGCCGTAGTTGCCGGTCAGGTCCTCGATGAGGCGTTCGGCGATGGCGACCTTGTGCTCGGCGGTGCGGGCCTGGCCCTCCTCGTCGATGGTCAGCGCGATGAGCGCCGCACCGTGCTCGGCCGCCAGCTTGGTGACCTTCGCGAAGCGGGAGTCGGGGCCGGCGCCGTCCTCGTAGTTGACGGAGTTGATGACGGCACGGCCGCCCAGCTTCTCAAGACCGGCCTGGATGACGGCGATCTCGGTGGAGTCCAGCACGATCGGCAGCGTGGAGGCCGTTGCCAGCCGCCCGGCCAGCTCCGTCATGTCCGCGACGCCGTCCCGGCCGACATAGTCGACGCACAGGTCGAGCATGTGGGCGCCCTCGCGGATCTGCTCGCGGGCCAGCTCGACGCAGTCCTCCCAACGCTGCTCCAGCATCGCCTCGCGGAACTTCTTCGACCCGTTGGCGTTGGTCCGCTCCCCGATGGCCAGGTACGAGGTGTCCTGGCGGAAGGGCACCGCCTGGTAGAGGGAGGCCGCCGCCGGCTCCGGCTGCGGTTCGCGCGGCGCGGGCTCACGGCCGCGTACCCGCTCCACCAGCTGCCGCAGGTGCTCGGGCGTCGTACCGCAGCAGCCGCCCACCAGGGAGAGGCCGTAGTCGCGGATGAAGGTGTCGTGCGCGTCCGCCAGCTCCTGCGGGGTGAGCGGGTAGCTGGCGCCGTCCTTGCCCAGCACCGGCAGGCCGGCGTTCGGCATGCAGGAGAGCGGGACGCGCGAGTGCTGGGCCAGATAGCGCAGGTGCTCGCTCATCTCGGCGGGGCCGGTGGCGCAGTTCAGCCCGATCATGTCGATGCCCAGCGGCTCCAGTGCCGCGAGCGCGGCGCCGATCTCGGAGCCGAGCAGCATGGTGCCGGTCGTCTCGACGGTGACCGAGCACAGCAGCGGCAGGTCGGCGCCCGCCGCCTGCATCGCGCGGCGGGCGCCGATGACGGCCGCCTTGGTCTGCAGCAGGTCCTGGGTGGTCTCCACCAGCAGCGCGTCGGCGCCGCCTGCGATCATCCCTTCGGCGTTCTGCTGATAGGCGTCCCGCAGCGTGGTGTACGGGGCGTGGCCGAGGGTCGGCAGCTTGGTGCCAGGGCCCATGGAGCCCAGCACCCAGCGCATCCGGCCATCCCCCGACTCGAACTCCTCGGCGACGTCGCGGGCGATGCGTACGCCCTTCTCGGAGAGCTCGAAGATGCGGTCGGTGATCTCGTACTCCCCCAGCGCCGCGTGGTTGGCGCCGAAGGTGTTGGTCTCCACGCAGTCCACGCCAGCGGCGAAGTACTCCTGGTGGACCGCGCGGATGATGTCGGGGCGGGTCACGTTCAGGATCTCGTTGCAGCCCTCCAGCTGCTCAAAATCCTCCAGCGTCGGGTCCTGCGCCTGGATCATCGTCCCCATCGCGCCGTCGGCGACGACGACACGGGAGGCCAGCGCTTCGCGAAGCGCTTCGGCCCGGGTGGGGGACGAGGATGCGGTCGTGCTGCTCGGCGACGAGGCCATGGAAGAAGCTCCCTGGGATGCGACGGCTGTCGGCTTTGCGCGCCAGTGCGGCAGCGCACCCGGTCAGCGTAGCGGGCGGACGCAAGAATGCCGGTCGACATTCCGACCATCGGACACTCCGGAACTCGATCCCGACTCGATCCCGACTACCGCCGCGTCGACATCAAGCGATAGCGTTCGGCATTGTCGAATCGGAGGCAGCAGGTCAGGGAGGACCGATGGCCCGGACCATCCAGTCGCTGGAGCGTGCGGCGGCCGTACTACGGCTGTTGGCGGGCGGTGAACGGCGGCTCGGGCTCTCCGAGATCGCCTCGGCGCTCGACCTCGCCAAGGGTACGGCGCACGGGCTGCTGCGCACCCTGCAGCAGGAGGGCTTCGTCGAGCAGGAGCCGGTCACCGGCCGCTATCAGCTGGGCGCCGAGCTGCTGCGCCTGGGCAACAGCTATCTCGACGTCCACGAGCTGCGGTCCCGGGCACTTGTCTGGACGGACGATCTCGCCCGCTCCAGCGGGGAGAGCGTCTATCTGGGCGTGCTCCACCAGCAGGGCGTGCTCATCGTGCACCACGTCTTCCGCCCGGACGACAGCCGCCAGGTGCTGGAGGTCGGCGCCATGCAGCCGCTGCACAGCACGGCGCTGGGCAAGGTGCTGTGCGCGTACGACCCGGTGGCGCTGAGCGAGGCCCTGGACGGCGAGCAGCCGGCGTTCACCGACCGCACGGCGACCGAACCCGAGCAGTTCGAGACGCTGCTGGAGACGGTGCGGGCGCGCGGCTGGGCGGCGGACGTGGAGGAGACCTGGGACGGGCTCGCCTCGGTGGCCGCACCGATCCACGACCGGCGCCGGATGCCGGTGGGCGCGGTGGGGATCACCGGCGCCGTTGAACGGGTGTGCGAAGGCGGCGAACTGCTCCCCCGGCTGGTCGCGGCCGTACGCGACACGGCACGCGCGGTCTCCCGCGACCTGGGCGCCCAGCGGTTCCCGGCCCCTGGAACGCAGCGGTTCTGAGCCGCCGGCGACCGGCAGTACCGGCCCCTGAGGGAGGGTTCGCGGTCCCGGTGGGAGCTGTCGCACCGTCTGGCCTTGCAGAAGTGCCACCACCGCTGTGTGCCCGCAGGATGACAGGCAGGAGTCATCTGTCACAGGCCCTTGACGGGACCCTCACTTAGGAGAAAAGTTGCCGTTCGGCGGTCGACATTGTCGAACACCGGACGCTCCCCGACCGGCCCGCCTATCCCCATCTGGACAAAAGGACAAAGGAGTCGCGGGTGTCCAGCTCCGACATCTTCGCAAGCGAGGTCCTCGGCACGATGGTGCTGGTGCTCCTCGGTGGCGGCGTCTGCGCCGCAGTCAGTCTCAAACGTTCCAAGGCATTCGCAGCCGGCTGGGTCGCCATCGCCTTCGGCTGGGGCTTCGCGGTCCTCACCGGCGCGTACATCGCCCAGTCCTCGGGCGCCCACCTCAATCCGGCCGTCACCATCGCCCTCGCCCTGAAGGAGGGCAAGGGCGCCACCCCCTGGAGCGACGTTCCGGTCTACCTGGGCAGCGAGCTGCTCGGCGCCATGCTCGGCGCGGTACTGGTCTGGCTCGTCTACTACGCCCAGTTCCAGGTCACGCTCCGGGAGCCGGACGCCGTCGAGATGAAGGACGCGAACCCGGGTCCTGCGCACGGTGTCTTCTTCACCTCTCCCGAGGTGCGCAAGCCCTGGCTGAACCTCCTCACCGAGGTCATCGCGACCTTCGTACTGATCATCGCGATCCTCACCCAGGGCCTGGTCAAGGACGTCGACGGCACCGTCGGCCTCGGCAAGCTGGGCGCCTTGATCACAGCGCTGGTCGTCGTCGGTATCGGTCTGTCGCTCGGTGGACCCACCGGGTACGCCATCAACCCGGTGCGTGACCTCGGTCCCCGCATCGTCCACGCGGTGCTGCCGCTGCCCAACAAGGGCGGCAGCGACTGGAGCTACGCCTGGGTGCCCGTGGTGGGTCCGCTGCTCGGATCCGCCATCGCCGCCGGGGTCTACAACCTCGCATGGGGATGAGCGACACCCCCGCCCGCCGACCGAACCAACGACGTATCGGAGCCAAGAGACCATGAGCGACACCCACAGCACCCACGCCTCCGCGCACGGCGGCGGCCCCTTCATAGCCGCGATCGACCAGGGCACCACCTCCAGCCGCTGCATCGTCTTCGACAAGGACGGCCGGATCGTCGCGGTCGACCAGAAGGAGCACGAGCAGATCCTGCCGAAGCCGGGCTGGGTCGAGCACGACGCCGCCGAGATCTGGACCAACGTCCAGCAGGTGGTCACCGGCGCGCTGGAGAAGGCCGGAGTCACCAAGAGCGATGTGCTGGCTCTGGGCATCACCAACCAGCGCGAGACCACCGTCCTGTGGGAGAAGGCGACCGGCAGGCCGGTGCACAACGCCATCGTCTGGCAGGACACCCGCACCGACACTCTCTGCAAGGAGCTGGGCCGCAACGTCGGCCAGGACCGGTTCCGCCGCGAGACCGGCCTGCCGCTGGCGTCCTACTTCGCGGGCCCGAAGATCCGCTGGCTGCTCGACAACGTCGAGGGGCTGCGGGAGCGCGCCGAGCGGGGCGAGATCCTCTTCGGCACCATGGACTCCTGGGTCATCTGGAACCTGACCGGCGGGCCCAACGGGGGCAAGCACGTCACCGACGTCACCAACGCCTCCCGCACGCTGCTGATGAACCTGCACACCATGGCGTGGGACGAGAAGATCTGCGCCTCCATCGGCGTCCCCATGGAGGTGCTGCCCGAGATCCGGTCCTCGTCCGAGGTGTACGGCGAGGCCACCGGTGAGCTGGCGGGGCTGCCCGTCGCCTCCGCGCTGGGCGACCAGCAGGCGGCGCTGTTCGGCCAGACCTGCTTCGCGCAGGGCGAGGCCAAGTCGACGTACGGCACCGGCACCTTCCTGCTGATGAACACCGGCCACGAGCCGGTCAACTCCTACAACGGGCTGCTCACCACCGTCGGCTACCGCATCGGTGACCAGCAGCCGGTCTTCGCGCTGGAGGGCTCCATCGCGGTCACCGGCTCGCTGGTGCAGTGGATGCGGGACCAGATGGGGCTGATCAACAGCGCGGCGGAGATCGAGACGCTGGCCAGCTCCGTCGAGGACAACGGCGGCGCCTACTTCGTCCCGGCGTTCTCCGGCCTGTTCGCCCCGTACTGGCGCTCGGACGCGCGCGGCGTCATAGCCGGCCTGACCCGCTACGTCACCAAGGCGCACCTGGCCCGCGCGGTGCTGGAGGCGACCGCCTGGCAGACCCGCGAGATCGTCGACGCGATGCAGAAGGACTCGGACGTCGAGCTGGCAGCGCTGAAGGTGGACGGCGGTATGACCGCCAACAACCTGCTGATGCAGACCATCTCCGACGTACTGGACGCGCCCGTCGTCCGTCCGATGGTTGCCGAGACCACCTGTCTCGGTGCGGCGTACGCGGCCGGTCTGGCCGTCGGTTTCTGGTCGGACACCGACGAGCTGCGGGCCAACTGGAAGCGCGCCGCTGAATGGACCCCCCGCATGGACGCGGACACGCGTGAGCGGGAATACCGGAACTGGCTCAAGGCCGTGGAGCGGACCATGGGCTGGATCGAAGAGGAGAACTGAGAGTAATGAACACCTCGCAGAGCGTCCCCACCCTCGGGACGCACCCGACTGCCGGCAGCAACCCTGGCCGCGCAGAGACCAGAGAGCTGCTCGCGAACGCGACGTACGACCTGCTGGTCATAGGCGGCGGCATCCTGGGCACCTCGGTCGCCTGGCATGCGGCGCAGTCGGGGCTGCGGGTGGCCATGGTGGACGCCGGCGACTTCGCCGGTGCCACCTCCTCCGCGTCCTCGAAGCTGGTGCACGGCGGCCTGCGGTATCTGCAGACCGGCGCGGTCAAGCTCGTCGCGGAGAACCACCACGAGCGGCGGGTGCTGGCCAAGGACGTGGCCCCGCACCTGGTCAACCCGCTCACCTTCTACCTGCCCGTCTACAAGGGCGGCCCGCACGGCGCCACCAAGCTGGGTGCCGGCGTCTTCGCCTACTCGGCGCTGTCCGCCTTCGGTGACGGCGTGGGCCGGGTGATCTCCCCCGCCAAGGCCGCCGCCGACAACCCGGCGCTGCGTACCGACAACCTCAAGGCCGTCGCGGTCTACGGCGACCACCAGATGAACGACTCGCGGATGGCCGTGATGACCGTCCGCGCCGCCGTGGAGTCGGGCGCCGTCGTCCTCAACCACGCGGAGGTCACCGGGCTGCGCTTCACCCGCGGCCGGGTCACCGGCGCGGAGCTGAAGGACCGGACGGACGGTACGGAGTTCGGCGTCGACGCGCGGCTGGTGCTCAATGCGACCGGGCCGTGGGTGGACCACCTGCGCAGGATGGAGGACAGCGGTGCGGCGCCCTCCATCCGGCTGTCCAAGGGCGCCCACCTGGTGCTCAAGCGCAAGTCGCCGTGGCGGGCCGCGATGGCCACCCCCATCGACAAGTACCGCATCACCTTCGCGCTGCCGTGGGAGGACCAGCTGCTGCTGGGCACCACGGACGAGGAGTACACCGGCGACCCGGCCGACGTACGGGCCACCGAGGCCGACATCCAGCAGATCCTGGACGAGGCCGCGTTCTCGGTACGGGACGCCGATCTGAACCGCGATCTGATGACGTACGCCTTCGCCGGGCTACGCGTGCTGCCGGGCGGCCCCGGCGGCGTGGAGTCCGCCAAGCGCGAGACCGTCGTCACCGAGGGCAAGGGCGGCATGCTGTCGGTCGCCGGCGGCAAGTGGACCACCTACCGGCACATCGGCCGCACGGTGATGAACAAGCTGGAGAAGCTGCCCGGCGGCCTGGTGGAGGACAGCGTTCCGGTCAAGGAGCTGGTGCGGCGCACCCCGCTGCCCGGCATCGCCAACCCGAACGCGGTCGCGCACCGGCTGCTGGTCGACCGCGAACCCGGCGTCCGCATGGACCCGCTGACCGCCCGCCAGCTGGCCACCCACTACGGCTCGCTCTCCTTCGACATCGCCCGCCTGGTCAACGAGGACCCGGCACTGGGCGAGCGCATCCACCCGGACGGGCCGGAGATCTGGGCCCAGGTCGTCTACGCCCGCGACCACGAGTGGGCCGAGACGGTCGACGACGTCGCCCGCCGCCGCACCACCCTGACCATCCGCGGCCTGGACACCGACGAGGTCCGCAGCCGGATCGAGGATCTGCTCGGCAAGCGGGACTGACCCGGCGGGGGCGTACGCGGATCACGGCGTGCGCCCCTGTACCGGGTGGATCACGGCATGCGCCCCTGTACCGGGTGGATCACGGCATGCGCCCCTGTACTGCGTGCCGACGACTGCTGCACCGGTTCCGTCTGCGCAGTTGTCTCCTCGCTACACCCTCGTGCCCGTGCGATCACCAGTTCGGCAGCTTGGTAACGGGGGCGTTCCCCCGCCCCTGGCAGCGCACTGTGCATGGCACCGTCCTGGCATGAACGGCGAAAGAACGAAGCCCGCCGGGTCGCAGGGGATGGGGCTGCGGTGGCTGCGAAGGCGGCTGCGGATGCCCGGGCGGACCCGGGCGCGGCGGGCCCTGGGGTGGACAGCGCTCGTGCTCGGAGTTGTCGTCGTACTGCCGGTGACCGGCGCGGCGACGGCGCTCCGCGTCTCCTACGCGGGCGACCCGCACGCGGACGCGCGCACCCGGGGGCGGGACGCGCTGTGGCTCGGGCACGCGTGGGTGGACGGGCGGCGCGGCGAGGACGATCTCAAGGCTCTCAAGCGGCGGCTGGCGGGCACCGGAATCCGCGACCTGTATGTGCACGCAGGACCGCTGGAGCACGACGGCTCCCTCCCGGCCAAGCGCTACCCGCACGCCAAGTGGCTGCTGGGCGCGGTCGAGCGGGAGCTGCCGGGTGTGCGGGTCCAGGCGTGGCTGGGTGACCGGCTCGTGTACGGGGACGAGGAGCGCGGTGGGCTGCGGCTGGCCGACGGCGCGGCGCGGCGCGCGGTGGTCAAGAGCGCCCGTCAGGTGCTGGACGCGGGTTTCGACGGTGTGCACTTCGACTTGGAGCCGCTGCACTCGGACGACAGCGACTATCTGCGGCTGCTGGACCGGCTGCGCCCTGCGGTCCGCGCGCGGGGCGGGCTGCTGTCCGTCGCCGCGCACCAGATCGATCCGCTGCCGGGACTGCACCACGTCTCCGGGACGGTCGCCGGGCACGGCAAGTGGTGGTCGCAGGAGTACTTCGGCAAGGTCGCGCGGCGGGTGGACCAGATCGCGGTGATGTCGTACGACACCGCCCTGCCCGCGAAGAGCCTGTACGGCGGCTATGTGGCGCAGCAGACGGTGCTGGCCCTGGAAGCGGCGCCCGCGCGCGTCGACGTGCTGATGGGGCTGCCCTTCTACCACACGGACGACATGGGGCATCACGCCTCGGCGGAGACGGTCGCCGCCGCGGTGCGCGGGGTGCGGCTGGGGCTGGGCCGCGAGGACCGGAGGCGCAGCCGGTTCGGCGTCGCCCTCTATGTCGACTTCGCGGCGACGGAGCGGGACTGGCGGGACTACCGCAACGGCTGGGGCGCACGGGGCGGGGGAGCACAGTGAGAACACACGTATCGGATGTCATGGGGAGGCAGCGCGTGGCCGTTACCGATGAGGCGATCGACAAGATCAAAGGCATGATCGTCTCGGGGCAGCTGGGCCCCGGTGACCGGCTGCCGAAGGAGAACGAGCTCGCCGCCGAGCTGGGGCTGTCGCGCAATTCGCTGCGCGAGGCGGTCCGCGCGCTGTCGCTGATCCGCGTACTCGACGTACGCCAGGGCGACGGCACCTATGTCACCAGCCTGGACCCGAAGCTGCTGCTGGAGGCGATGAGCTTCGTCGTGGACTTCCACCGCGACGACACCGTCCTGGAGTTCCTCGCCGTGCGCCGCATCCTGGAGCCCGCCGCCACGGCGCTGGCCGGGCCCCGGATACCCGTGGCGGAGCTGGATGCGCTGGAGAGCCGGCTGGACGCGCTGGAGCGGCGGCTGGAGACGCTGGACCCGGATCCCGCCGCGGAGGAACTGGTCGTCGCCGACCTGGAGTTCCACCACCGCATCGTGGCAGCCTCGGGCAACTCCGTACTGTGCTCCCTGCTGGACGGCCTGGCCGGGCCCACCACACGGGCCCGGATGTGGCGGGGGCCGACGCGGAGGGACACCGTGGGCCGCACCCTGGACGAGCACCGGCGGATCCTCGCCGCCTTGCGGGCCCGCGACGCCGAGGCGGCACGCTCCTGGTCGACGGTGCACATCGCCGGCGCGGAGCAGTGGCTGCGCTCGGTGCTGTGAGCTGTTGTTGTCCGGCAACGTGCGGGGGCTGCGGCTCGGGCACCGGCACGGCATAGGCTTGGGCCCGCAGGCGACAGCAGGCTAGGACAGCAAGCTAAGGAGGAGCTGGGTGATCGAGCTGGAGGGGGTTCCCGAGCTGGTCGACCCAGTCATGGTGGCCGCGTTCGAGGGCTGGAACGACGCCGGAGACGCCGCCTCCACCGCGGTCGCGCACCTGGAGAAGGAGTGGAAGGGCGAGGTCTTCGCGGCGCTGGACGCGGAGGACTACTACGACTTCCAGGTCAACCGGCCGCAGGTGTTCATGGACGGCGGTGTCCGCAAGGTCACCTGGCCCACCACGCGGCTGTCCGTCGTGCGCGTGGAGGACGCCGACGGCAAGGGGAAGCGGCGCGATCTGGTGCTCGTACGCGGTATCGAGCCCAGCATGCGGTGGCGCTCGTTCTGCAACGAGATCCTGGGCTTCGCCCATGAGCTGGGCGTCGAGCTGGTGGTCGTGCTGGGCGCGCTGCTCGGCGACACCCCGCACACCAGGCCGGTTCCGGTCACCGGCGTCACCTCGGACGCCGATCTGGCGCGCACCATGAACCTGGAGGAGTCGCGGTACGAGGGCCCGACCGGCATCGTCGGCATCCTCCAGGAAGCCTGCACCCACGCGGGCGTCCCGGCGGCCAGCCTGTGGGCGGCCGTCCCGCACTACGTCTCCCAGCCGCCCAACCCGAAGGCGACGCTCGCCCTCCTCAACCGGCTGGAGGACCTGCTGGGCCTCCGGATCCCGATGGGGGAGCTGCCCGAGGACGCCCGCGCGTGGCAGATCGGCGTCGACCAGCTCGCGGCGGAGGACAGCGAGGTCGCCGAGTACGTGCAGTCGCTGGAGGAGGCGCGGGACACCGCCGAGCTGCCGGAGGCGTCGGGAGAGGCCATCGCGAAGGAGTTCGAGCGCTATCTCCGGCGCCGCGACGGAGGCGGCTCCGCCGATGGGGGCTCCGCGCCCGGTAGTCCCCCGTATCTGCGGGACCAGGGGCAGCAGCCCCCGCCCCCGCCGAAGCCCGGCGCCGAGCCGCCGCGGCCTGACGACTCCGACGAGGAGTAGGACCACGTCCCCGCGCTCCGAAAGGGGCGCGGGGAACTGCGCGATTCTTACAGCGCCACGCCCAGCAGGGCGTCCACCGTGCGGGAGGCCAGGCCAGGGGCTCCCTCGTCGGTGCCGCCCCGGGTGGCCTGCTCCTCGGCCCAGGCGTCGACCGCCGCCAGCGCGGCAGGCGTGTCCAGGTCGTCGGCGAGGGCGACCCGCACCGACTCCAGCATGGACTCGGCGGGCGGCCCGTCCGGCCGCGAGACCGCCGAACGCCAGCGGGCGAGGCGGGCCTTGGCCTCGTCCAGCACCGCCTCGGTGTACTCCCAGTCGGCGCGGTAGTGGTGCGCCAGCAGGGCGAGCCGGATGGCGGCCGGATCGACCCCGTCCTTCCGCAGCTGCGAGACGAAGACGAGGTTGCCCTTGGACTTGGACATCTTCTCGCCGTCCAGCCCGACCATCCCCGCGTGCACATAGGTACGCGCGAAGGGGAACTCCCCGGTCAGCGCCTGCGCGTGCGAGGCGCCCATCTCGTGGTGCGGGAAGGCGAGATCGGAGCCGCCGCCCTGGACGTCGAAGCCCATGCCCAGGTGCTCCAGGGCGATGGCCACGCACTCGATGTGCCAGCCGGGGCGCCCCGGGCCGAGGGTGCCGCCGTCCCAGTGCGGTTCGCCCTCGCGGGCAGCCGTCCACAGCATCGGGTCGAGCGGGTTCTTCTTGCCGGGCCGCTCGGGGTCGCCCCCGCGCTCGGCGGACAGCAGCCGCATCGTCTCGGCGTCGTAGCCGGAGACCTCGCCGAAGTGTGCGTCGGATTCGACGGAGAAGTAGATGTCGCCTTCGAGTTCGTAGGCGGCGCCCATGTCGCGCAGCCGTTCGACCAGCGGAACAATCGTGGGGATGGACTCCACAGCGCCGATGTAGTGCTTCGGCGGCAGCATCCGAAGGGCCGTCATGTCCTCGCGGAACAGCGCCGTTTCGCGCTCCGCGAGGGCCGTCCAGTCCATGTTCGTCGCGACGGCCCGCTCCAGCAGCGGGTCGTCCACATCCGTGACGTTCTGTATGTAGTGAACCTGGCGCTTGGTGTCGAGCCACACGCGCTGCACGAGGTCGAACGCGTTGTAGGTCGCCGCGTGTCCCAGGTGGGTGGCGTCGTACGGGGTGATGCCACACACATAGATACGGGCGACAGGACCGGGGGTGAGGGTTACTCGGCCGCCGGTCGCGGTGTCGTGGATGTCGAGGTCGCGGCCCTGTCCGGGCAGGACGGGGACCTCGGTAGCGGGCCAGGCATGCATGCATTGAGCCTAACCCGGACTGGTGTTCCGTATCCGGCCGGATGGACGCCGTCCGGGCCCGGCCGGGTGGCCGCCCGGCCGTCCGGGGAGGGTGAGCCCGGGGCGTCACCCCCCAGGCCGGTGACGCTCTAGACGGGTGGCCAGGGGATCGCGGGCCACTCGCCGCTCGGCAGCGGGTGCCGGCCCGAGCTGAGCAGGGCCTCCACCCGCTTGCGCGCGGCCTCCACCTCGGCGTCGGTCAGCAGCCGGGAGAGCCGTACGGCCAGCGGGGCGCCCTCGGCGAGGGTGGCGGACAGCGCACGCAGCGCCTCGACGGCCTCGGCGGTCAGCTCCTCGCCCGCCCAGCCCCACAGCAGGGTGCGCAGCTTGTCGTCCACGTGGAAGGTGACGCCGTGGTCGATGGCGTACAGTGCGCCGTCCGGCCGGGGCAGCAGATGGCCGCCCTTGCGGTCACCGTTGTTGATCACCGCGTCGAGTACGGCGAGCCGGCGCAGCCGGGGATCGTCGGCGTGCACCAGCAGCGCCGTCCGGCCGTCGCCGACCTCCGCGAAACCGACCGCCTTCCAGCCCTCCCCCGGCTCGTCACCGTCGACCAGTGCGAGCAGCGGCGCGGGCTCGTCCGCCGCCGGGTCGTCCTCCGCCTCGATGCCCTCGATGTCGTGGGCGTCGTCTTCGGCGTCGTCTTCGGCGTCGTCTTCGGCGTCCGGCAGCTCCCCCACCCACGCCTGGCACATGCCCGTGCCGTACGGGCCCTCGCGCAGCACGGTGGCGGGTATCAGATCCCAGCCGGTGGCGCGGGAGATCTCATAGGCCGCGACCTCGCGCTGGGCGAGGTTGCCGTCGGGAAAGTCCCACAGCGGGCGCTCACCCGCGACGGGCTTGTAGACGCAGGGCAGGCTGCGTCCCTCGTGCTCGACCGTGCCGAACAGCACGGCGTTGGAGGCCGCCCTGATCCGTCCGTGCACCGTGAGGGTGCCCTGTGCCAGCGGCTCGCGGGTGGACTCGGCGGCCGGAGCCGGGCTGTTGTGGGATGGTGTGCCGTTCATTCGCCCCGGCGGTATCCGTTCTGGCGCGGACACACGTGTCCCTCCGGGTCGAGCGGCAGGCTGCACAGCGGGCACGGCGGGCGGCCCGCGTTCACGACCTCCATCGCCCGCTTGGCGAACGCGCGGGCCATGCTGCCGCTGATCCGTACCCGAAGCATCGGTGGGCCGTTCTCGTCGTCCTGCAGCAGCCGTTCCTCGGCGTCGGCCAGGTCCTCGTCCTCGCCCGGCTCCAGCTCCACGATGGCCTGCGCCTCGACGACCATCCGCTCGCCCTCGCCGTCCCAGGCCAGAGCCATGGTGCCGACCCGGAACTCCTCCTCGACCGGCGTCTCCAGCGGCGCCTTGTCATCGACCTCGGAGGGGGCGACGGCGGGAACGGGCGCACTGCCGCCGGAGCGGCGCACCACCTCGTCAAGCAGCTCGTCGATCCGTTCGGCGAGCGCTTCGACCTGCGCCTTCTCCAGGGCCACGCTCGTGGTGCGGCCTCCTGCACTGGCCTGGAGAAAGAAGGTGCGGCGGCCAGGCAGACCGACGGTACCGGCGACGAACCGGTCCGGCGGGTCGTACAGAAATACCTGACGGGACACGTTCTGCTCCGTTGGGTTCGACGGCTTGAGTGGCTTCGGACATCCGCACCCTACTGTGCGTTGCGATCATCGTGCTCAGGCGCTTCCGCCCACAGTCGCGTTCCCCTCCCCGGTGCCTCCCCCGTCACCTCCAGTGTCGCCCTCCTCGTCCGTACGGTCCGGCGGTGCGAGAGAGGCCAGTTCCCCGGTGTCGCCGAGCCGGAGCAGGAAGGGGCGCAGGGGGGTGTAGGCGATGGCCGTGACCGAGCAGGGGGCCACGGATATCCGCTGGAAGAGGTCGAGGTGCATGCCGAGCGCGTCCGCGACGATCGACTTGACGATGTCACCGTGCGAACACATCAGGTAGACGGCGCCGGGGCCGTGCTCGGCCTCGATCCGTGCGTTCCAGTCGCGTACGGCGTCCACGGCACGGGCCTGCATGGCGCGCAGCGACTCACCGCCGGGGAAGGCGGCGGCCGAGGGGTGGCGCTGGACGGTCGCCATCAGGGGTTCGTCGTTCAGCTCCGCGAGCTTGCGGCCCGACCAGTCGCCGTAGTCGCACTCGGTGATGCGCTCCTCGGTGTGCAGCGGCAACCCGGGGGCTGCCTCGGTCAGCGGCGCCAGGGTCTCCTGGCAGCGGCGCAGCGGGCTGCTGACGGCGGCGGCCAGCGGAATGTCCCGCAGCCGGCCGGGCAGCTCGGCCGCCTGCCGCTGTCCGTGCTCGTCCAGGGCGACTCCGGGTGTCCGACCGGCCAGCAGCCCGTCGGTGTTCGCCGTGGACCTGCCGTGGCGTACGAGGATCAGCGTGGGCATGCCGCAACCCTAAGCGAGTCGCCTCGGGTGCCGCTCTCCGGTTGTGAGACGGCACAGGCCCGGAAGAATTCGAGAGGTGATCGTCGATTGTGCGCTCTACCGCAACGGGCAGCGCGCGGACCGTCCTGAGGACTTCTCGGAGGCGCTGGCCCAGGCCAGGTCCGCCTCCGACGCGTTCTTGTGGATCGGCCTGTACGAGCCGACCGAGGCGGAGTTCGACCGGGTCACCCGTGCCTTCGGCCTGCACCCGCTGGCGGTGGAGGACTCCTTGCACGCACACCAGCGGCCGAAGCTGGAGGTGTACGAGGACTCGCTGTTCCTGGTGCTCAAGCCGGTCGGCTACGACGAGGCCAGCGGCGAGCTGAGCACGGGCGAGCTGATGGTCTTCGTGGGCGACTCGTTCGTGCTGACCGTACGGCACGGGGAGGCCAACCCGCTGGGCTCGGTGCGCAGCCGTCTGGAGGCCGAGCCCGAGGTGCTGCGGCACGGCCCGACCGCGGTGATGTACGCGGTCAGCGACACCGTCGTGGACCACTACCTGGAGGTCGCGGCAGCTCTCCTGACGGACCTGGACGAACTGGAGGCCAGTGTCTTCGCCCGGGAGAGCCGGGAGGCGGCGGACATGGTGAGCCGGATCTACGAGTTCAAGCGGCGCGCCCTGGAGTTCCGCCGGGCGACGGTGCCGCTGACCGACCCGGTGACCCGGCTGACGGGGTCGGGGGTGCCGTTCGTGCACAAGGACTCGCGGCTGTTCTTCCGCGATGTGGCCGACCATCTCTCGCGGGTGAACGAGCAGGTGGAGTCCATCGACCGGCTGCTGTCGGACATCCTGTCGGCGTATCTGGCGCAGATGGGCGTGCGGCAGAACGACGACATGCGCAAGATCTCCGCGTGGGCGGCGATGTTCGCCGTACCGACCGCGATCGCAGGCGTGTACGGCATGAACTTCGACCACATGCCGGAGCTGCACTGGATCTGGGGCTATCCGGCGACGATCCTGCTGATGGTGACGGTCTGCGTGGTGCTCTTCCGCGTCTTCAAGCGCCGCGACTGGCTCTAGCCCGCCGCCCGGCAACACCCCCCGCGCGTACTCAGGCGTACCCGGGCGTCCTCACGCGTACTCGGGCGCCGCGTCCGGCCGTCCGGTGCCCAGCGCGTTGCGCCGCTCGGGCATCCGGAGGGTGACCATCCGGCGCCAGCCGCCCAGCCGCTCCCATACGTACCGCCCGTGGATACCCAGCGCGACGAGCCCGTACTTCGCCCCGGACCAGCCCAGGATGCGCGCCATCCGGCTCATGACGGCCAGACTGACGTCGCGGTAGACCTTGATCTCGGCGAGTGCGCTCTCGCGCAGCAGCTCCCTGATGGTGCCGGCGTGCCCGGCACGGGCGAGGTGGAGCAGTTCCTCGTGGCAGTACGCCAGGTGGTTGTCCTCGTCCTTGGAGATCATCTTCACCGCGCGGCCGAGCTCGGGGTGGTCGCCCGCCACCTTCTTGAGCAGGATCATCTCCTCGGAGGCCCGCTGTTCGGTGACCCGGCTGTGCGCGAGGTAGGTGAGCACGTCGTATTCGGTCAACGGCTCGTCGCGGCGCAGCTTCTCGTGGGCCAGACCGATGCCCAGCCCTTCCAGGATCATCGTGTAGTCGGTGTCGTCGGGGATCTCGGCGGCCTCGAGTCCGCGCTTGTTCAGCAGCGCCATGAAGATCCGGCCGTGCTTGTCCTCGTCCGCACCGTGCCGGACGATCTTGGGCGCGAGGTGGCGCTGGGTCTCCGGGACGAGTACGGCGATCCGGCCGTTCTCCCAGCCGCCCTGTGCCTCGCCGCTGGCCGCGATGGAGCAGAAGAGCCGGAAGGACTCGTCGTTGTCGAGGATTTCCTGGAACAGACTCCTGGCCGAGAGCATCACTGCCACCTCCGTGCACAGTTCCGAAACAGCACGACACCCGAGGAGATCGAGTCAAATGCCGCTCGGAAGAACGGGCAACAGGGGAGCAGCCGGTCTGCGCCGAACGCAGGAGCCGTTCCGCCCGCCCGCGTAACCGGGAGGGCAGGGCCGCGTTGTGCTCCGTGACGGCCGTGGCGGGGTTGACCCCGAGCCCCCACCACGGCCGCGGACTTTCCCAGGCGCGTTACGCCTTGCGGGCCGCGCCTTACGCCTTACGGGCGCCCTCTGCGGAGGGCGCCCGTTTCGCAGGACCGGCCGGCCCTTCGAACCGCCCGACCCTCAGGAAGCCAGTCCCGCCCGCTCCAGGGCCTCCACACCGGCGCGCAGGCTGGCCAGCCGCTCATCCCGCGAGAAACCGGCCGGGGACAGCGAGAGGGTCGTCACCCCGGCGTCCGCGTAGGCGCGCATCCGGTCCGCGATCCGCTCGACGGGGCCGATCAGAGTGGTGGAGTCGATCAGTTCGCGCGGGATCGCGGCAGCGGCGCCCTCCTTGTCGCCGGCCAGATACTTCTCCTGGATCTCGGCGGCTTCCTTCTCGTAGCCCATCCGCTGGGCCAGCTTGTTGTAGAAGTTCTGCTTGCGGCTGCCCATGCCGCCTACGTAGAGCGCGGTGTAGGGGCGGAAGAGATCGGCGAGCGCGTCGATGTCGTCGCCGACGGCCATCGGGACGGTGGGGCACACATCGAAGCCCTCCATGGTCCTGCCCGCCGCCTCCCGGCCGGCGCGCAGGTGCTGCAGGGTGGTCTCCTCGGCGTGCTCCGGGGAGAAGAAGACCAGCAGCACACCGTTGGCGATCTCGCCGGTCTGCTCCAGGTTCTTGGGGCCGATGGCGGCGATGTAGAGCGGGATCTCCTCGCGCTCCGGGTGGACGGTCAGCTTGATCGGCTTGCCGGGGCCGCCGGGCAGCGGGAGCGTCCAGTGCTGCCCCTCGTAGGACAGCCGCTCACGGGACATGGCGCGGCGGATGATCTCGACGTACTCGCGGGTGCGGGCGAGCGGCTTGTCGAACTGCACCCCGTACCACCCCTCGGACACCTGGGGTCCCGAGACGCCGAGGCCGAGCCGGAAGCGGCCGCCGGAGAGGGAGTCCAGGGTGGCGGCCGTCATGGCGGTCATCGCGGGGGTCCGGGCGGGGATCTGGAAGATCCCGGCGGCCACGTCGATCCGCTCGGTGTGGGCCGCCACCCAGGTGAGCACGGTCGCGGCGTCGGAGCCGTACGCCTCGGCAGCCCAGCACACGTCGTAGCCGAGCCGGTCGGCCTCCTGTGCGACGGCGAGGTTGTCCGCATCCATCCCGGCACCCCAGTAGCCGAGGTTGATGCCCAGTCGCATCCCCATCCCGCACCCACTTCCCTTACTGATCAGTAATGTCCCTGACCCCCGGACTCTAACGCCTGCCACAACTACGCTCAACGCCCATGGAGCGAAGGCACCTCGGCCGCACTGGCCTGCGCGTATCCCGGATCGGACTGGGCACACTCAGCTGGGCGCGCGGCGGCGGCGTGAGCGGCGCGGCCGACCGCGCGGGGCACAGCGGCCGGCACGAGAGCTACGAGCAGCACGACCAGCACTTCCAGAACGCCGCCGAGCAGCTCAAGGCGTTCTGGGAAGCGGGCGGCACGCTCGTGGACACGGCCGACGTGTACGGCGACGGCGAGGCGGAGTATCTGCTGGGACGGCTGATGCGCGACTACGTACCGCGCCGCGACCTGGTCGTCGCCACCAAGGCGGGCAGCGTGCCCGACCCCGACCGCCGCTTCGACTGCTCACGCGGCCACCTGCTCGCCGCGCTGGATGCCTCCCTCGACCGGCTGGGCACCGACCACGTGGACCTGTGGCAGGTGCACGCCTGGGACCCGTATACGCCGCTGGAGGAGACGCTCCAGGCGCTGGACACCGCCGTCAGCAGCGGGCGTGCCCGGTACGCCGGGGTGTCCAACTACTCGGGCTGGCAGCTGGCCAAGGCGGGCACCTGGCAGCTGGCGGCGCCGGGGGGACGGCACCCGCTGGCCAGTACCCAGATGGAGTACTCGCTCCTCCAGCGCGGCATCGAGCGGGAGTTGCTGCCCGCCGCGCGGGATCTGGGCGTCGGGCTGCTGCCGTCCTCCCCGCTGGGCCGCGGGGTGCTCACCGGAAAGTACCGGCAGCCGGGCCCGCCACCGACCGGATCGCGGGGCGCCGACGAGCGGCTGGCACCCTTCGTCGAGCCGTATCTGGACGAGACCGCGGGGCGGATCGTGGACGCCGTCGCCATAGCGGCGGACGGGCTGGCGCTGCCCCCGCTGCAGGTGGCCCTGGCGTGGGTGCGCGACCGCCCGGGGGTGGTGGCACCGATCGTCGGCGCACGGACATCGGAGCAGCTCGCGGAGGCGCTGTCAGTGGAGGGCCTTAGTCTTCCAGACGAAATCCGCGCGGCGCTGGACGATGTCTCGGCCCCCGTGCACCGCTATCCCGACCATGACTGGAGCGAGCTGTGAGCAACGACAAGGCAGCCGAACTCCTCGCGGCCGTCCGCGCGGTGGAGAGCGGCGAACGCTCCGCCGCCTCCTTCTTCAACGAGCCGGCGCCCGCACCGTCGCGGCCCGCCAGGCCCGCCAGGCCGGGACGGAACGCCAGGGCTGCCGCCGGCGCCGGGCAGGGGCGCGGGGCCGGACCGGTCACCGTCCCTGACGAGGTGCGGGCCCTGCTGGTCGAGGGCAGGGCGCCCGAAGCGCTGGCCCGGCGGGTGGTGGAGACGCTCGGCGAGGGCGCGGCCGAAGTGCTGCGCGCCGACCCATGGCAGCTCCTCGCCGTCCCCGAGGTGCGCGCCGAGCAGGCCGACGGCTTCGCACGCACCCTGCTGGGCGACGATGCGGGGCCCGGTGACCCGCGGCGCACGGTCGCGCTCGTCGTCCGGCTGCTGGAGCGGGCAGCGCTGCGGGGTGACACCGCGCTTGCGCCGGAGGCGCTGGCCAAGGGCCTGGCCCAGCATGCGGTGCCGGACCCGGACGAGGCCGTAAGGGAGGCTGTCGACGCCGGAGCCGTGCTGGTCTTCGAGGACGCGCTGGACGCAGGCCCGGCCCCCTCCCCCATGACGGAGAGCGGGAGCGAGGGCGAGGAGGAGCGCCCGGTCAACGTCCTGGTGGGCCTGGACCGGTACGCACTCGCGGAGGAGAGCCTGGCGGACGGGCTGGCCCGCATCGCCAGCACCTTCGGCTCCGCGGGTTCGGCGAGCTCGGCAGGCGAGGGAGCTGAGGCCGGTGAGGGCGAGGGCTGGGCCGCGGCGGCCGAGGGCGCTCCCTCACCCTCCGCACGGGAACTCATCCGTGCCGCGGCCGGCAGCGGGCTGGTCACCCATACGGGTGGGGAGGCGTCCCGCGCCGAGGTCGCCGCGCTGGTCGCCGCCGCTCGCGGGCTCGGCCTGCGGGCCTGGGCCGTCACTCATACGGATGACAGCCGGGACCGGATGGCCCGCCTCCTCACGGAGCCCCCGCACTCCGCCGACACCGCGGGCTCCGTCGACACCGCAGGCTCCGCCGACTCCGCCACTGAGCAGGCCGTCGGCGCGGAAACGGGCAGCGCGACCGTCGCCGGGGTGCTGGCGGATACGGAAGGGCCGGGCCGGGACGCGGAGGGAGCGCTCGCCGTCGATCTGCTGGCCGTCTGCGACGCGCCGCAGCTCGACGCCGAGACGGCCGCCGCACTGCTGGAGTCCCTCCCCGACGGGGCCCGTCTGGTGCTCAGCGGAGACCCGGGCGTACTGGGCGCCGCAGGCCCGGGACAGGTCCTCCGGGACCTGATGGCGGCCAAGTTCTGCCCGCACGTCGCCTCGCGTACGCCGGACCCGGGGCCGGTGGGCGAGCTCGTCTCGGGCATCGGCATCGGTGAGCTGAACCAGGTGGCGGCGCCGGGCAAGGAAGTGGTGATCGTCCCCGTCGCCGACCCGGGCGAGGCCGTGCACCGCACGGTGCAGCTCGTCGCCGACTCGGTGCCGCGTGCGCTCTCGATCCCCTCCGCCGAGACCCAGGTGATCACTCCGGGCCACGGCGGCGCCGCCGGAACGCGCGCGCTGAACGCCGCCCTCAAGGAACGGCTCAACCCCGGCCCGGGCCGCTTCGGCGGCTTCGACGCCGGTGACCGGGTCGCCTACTCCCCCGCCCCCGGCCGCACGAGCGTCGGCACCGTCGCCGACGCCGACGACCGCGGCCTCCATCTGGCCTGTGCGGGCCGCAGTGTGACGGTGCCGCCCGAGCGGGTCCAGGAAACGGTGCGCCACGGCTGGGCGGTGACGGCCCATCAGGCAGCGGGCATCCGCTGGCCCGCCGCCGTCGTGGTGCTGCCGGGGGACGCCACGGGAGCGCTCACCCGCGAGTGGGTCTACACCGCCTTCAGCCGTGCCGAGCGCCATCTGTCGGTCGTACACGGAGCGGGCGACGCACTCCCCCGCGCGGTGGCCTCCGCCGTCGGCCAGGAACGGACGACACGCCTGCGCACCCTGCTGACCGAAGCCGCCCGCGCGGCCGAGGCCGCCAGGGCCGCCGAGACCGCCGGAACGGAGGACCCGGACGCCTGAGCCCTCCGCCCCTCCCGCGCGCTAGATCTCGTCTTCCTCTTCTTCGTCCTCGTCCTCGTCTTCGTCCTCACCGCGGGCTTCGAGTACGAGATCCTCCTCGTCCTCGTCGAAGACGGAGCTGACGTCGAAGCGGCAGATCACCCGCTGGGGGTCCGCCTGCTCGAAGGGGGCCGACAGCCACTCGCCGGGCTCGGCGGGTTCGTCGACCGCCGTCACCCACAGCGTGGAATCGCCCTCCTCCAGGCCGAACTCCTTGTGCCGGGTGGCGATCTCGTCCGGCTCGTACTCCCCGAAGAGCACCCCGAGCGCCGCGTGCACGCTGTTGCTCGGAGCGGCGCTCTCGACCCGCTCGTCCTCCACCGAGTCGGGATCGAGCTCGGTGACGCGCTCGGCCTGTGCCTGCAGCCGGTGCGGCTCGGAGATGACGTAGTCCCGCCGGATCAGCACGCTCAGTGCGCTGGGCACTTCCGGCCCGGTGTAGGCGGGCAGACTGTCGCTGCTGGGGATCTCGAACGGGGTGACCTCGTCGTAGACCTCGTAGAGCAGTTCGTCGTAGGTCTCGCCCGCGGCGGCCAGCGCGTCGAAGGCGGCATAGACGGCGGAGTCGAGTTCGGCGGCGTACTGCTCCGCCGACGAAGCGCCCCGCTCATCCGCACCGGCGTCGGCACCCGCTCCGGCAGGCGCCCGGGACTCCCCCGCGCGGCGCTCGACGGCCTCGAGGTGCCGGTCCAGCGCGGCTTTGACCGCCTCGGCGGCGGCGCGTACGTCGGCAGCGGTGGGCTGCGCAGCATCAGACATAGTGCAGACGCTATCGGCAGACAGGGTCCACACGCACAATAGAGAGGATGCCGGAATACGAATTTCGCGATGTGTACGTCCCTCGGGGCGTATCCCGTAAGGCTGCGACTCAACTGCTGACCGACCACGCCGAGTACGGGCACTGGGAACTGGCCCGGATGCGGCTGTACCCGGACGGGAGCCGCCGGGTGCGGCTGCGCCGCCGTATCATCCGCCAGCTGCGTCCGACCTGGTGACCGTCGGTCGCCGGTGAGGAGCTGAGAGGGAGCGGTCCGCTGGTTGCGGGACCGCTCCCTCCGCCGTGCCGGTCCCGGCCACGGCCGGGACCGTTCCGGCTGACGCCAAGGTCAGCGTCGAGCGGCGGCGCGGGAGCGCCGGTAGAGCACGTAACCGCCCGCGAGCATGCCCACGCTCAGCGGCGCGGCGACACCGAGCTGCGGACCGGCGCCGGTGTGCGCCAGTTCGCCGTCGGCACCTGTTGCCCCGGGGTTCCCGGAGCCGGGGGACTTCTCACTCGCCCCGGACGGCCTCTCGGACCCCGTTGCGGCCACCGGCACCGAAGGGGCTCCCACCTCACCGGAGCTGCCCGGCTGGGTGGATGTGCCCGGAGTGGTGACCTCACCCGGGCCGCCAGGTGTGTGCGGCTCCTCGGGCTGCCCCGGCTGCTGCGGCTCTCCGGGCTGTCCGGGGTCACCCGGCTGGTCGGGGTCACCGGGCGGCTGGCCCGGGTCTTCCGGGTAGCCGGGCTCGACGGGCCCCGGCCCCGGCCCTGGTCCCGGATTCCCGGGAGCCGGCTGATCGCCGCAGCCGTTGCCGTGTGCCGGGTTGAGCGCACCGCCGACATCGACGGTATTGCCGCACACGTTCACCGGCACATCGACCGGAACCTGTACGTCGTTGCCCGAACCGACGCCGGGCGAGCCGTGTGTGGAGCCCCCCGAGTGGGCTCCGTGTCCGCCCTGCGGGCCGGGACCGTCGTTGTTCCCGTTGCTGGAGCCGCCGTTCCCGCAGCTGTTGCCGGACGCCGGGTTGAGCACGCCGACGACGTTCACGGTGTTGCCGCAGACGTTGACCGGGACGTTGACCGGAGCCTGGACGTTGTTGCCGGAGAGCACCCCCGGCGAGTTCGCGCTGCCGCCCTGTGCGCCGGAGTCGGCGAGCGCGGTCCCCCCTGAGATTGCGAGGAGGCCGCCCGCGGCGGCGATGGTGAGCAGGCCCTTTCTGGTGCCCTGACGCATGGTTGTGGAATCCCCTGCCTAGTGGTGGCTGACTGTGACCGGTCAGGGGGAGGCGCACCCTGGGCGCGCCGTCCCGCCCCCCTCAAGACCCGAGGGCCCCGGAGCGCGTGGCGCGTGCTCCGGGGCCGCTCGGATGATTGCTCACCGATCGGGTCGGATGAGGCTTTACGTCACTTGGCGACGCAGGTGTTGCCGAACGCGGGGTTCAGCAGACCGACCACGGAGATCGTGTTGCCGCAGGCGTTCACCGGCACGTGGACAGGGACCTGCACGGTGTTGCCGGAAACGACACCCGGGGAGTGCACAGCGGCACCCTGCGCACCGGAGTCGGCGACGGCCATACCCGCACCAGCCAGCACAAGACCGCTGGTGGCAGCCGCGGCGGCGATGACCTTCTTGATCATTATTCCTCCTTGTTGGCAATACGGTCCCAGCCGGGGACCGCACTCCCTGTAACGAGGATGGAGGAATCAGGCTACGAACCGACTAGATCATTCACTCGTCCCAGTCAGCTCCGTACAGGTGGCCGATTACCCGATTACCGCCCCGCAGCGGTCAACGGCGAACGACGGAGCCGCCACCCGGCAGCGTCACGCCTGGTCCAGGAACCGGTCCAGCACCCGGACCCCGAACTGGAGTCCGTCGACCGGAACCCGCTCGTCCACCCCGTGGAACATCCCGGCGAAGTCCAGCTCCGGCGGCAGCTTCAGCGGCGCGAAACCGAAGCAGCGGATGCCCAGGTCGTCGAACGACTTGGCGTCCGTGCCGCCCGAGAGCATGTACGGCACGGCCCGGGCGACCGGGTCCTCGGCGCGCAGCGAGGTCTGCATGGCCTCCACCAGCGCGCCGTCGAACGTCGTCTCCAGCGCCTTGTCGGCGTGCACGTCCTCCCGCCGTACCCGCGGCCCCAGCAGCCGGTCCAGATCGGCCAGGAACTCCTCCTCGTAGCCCGGCAGGAACCGCCCGTCCACGTGCGCGGTCGCCTGTCCGGGGATGACGTTGACCTTGTAGCCGGCGCCGAGCTGGGTGGGGGCGGCGGTGTTCTGGAGCGTGGCGCCGATGATCTTCGCGATGCCGCCGAGCCGCGCGAGGGTCTCCTCCATGTCCTCCGGGTCGAGCTCGACCCCGAGCGCGTCGGAGAGCTCGTCCAGGAACGAGCGGACGGTCTTGGTGACCCGCACCGGGAACTTGTGCCGGCCCAGCCGCCCGACGGCCTCGCACAGCTCGGTGATCGCGTTGTCGTTGTTGGTCATCGACCCGTGGCCTGCGGTGCCGTCGACCGTCAGGCGCATCCAGTGCATGCCCTTCTGGGCCGTCTCGACGAGATACAGCCGCAGGTCCTCGTTGACCGTGAAGGAGAACCCGCCGACCTCGCCGATGGCCTCGGTGACCCCCTCGAAGAGATCGGCATGGTTGTCGACCAGATGCCGGGCCCCGTAGACACCGCCCGCCTCCTCGTCGGCGAGGAAGGCCAGCACGATGTCGCGGGGCGGCTTCCGCCCGCTGCGCATCCGGTCGCGTACGACGGCCAGCGTCATCGCGTCCATGTCCTTCATGTCGACGGCGCCGCGTCCCCATACGCAGCCGTCGGCGATCTCCCCGGAGAACGGGTGATGCGTCCAGTCGTCGGCGTTGGCCGGCACCACGTCGGTGTGTCCGTGAATGAGCAGGGCAGGGCGCGAAGGGTCCTCACCCGTGATCCGCGCCACGGTCGAGGCCCGACCCGGACTGGACTCGAAGATCTGCGGCTCCAGCCCGACCTCGGCCAGCTTCTCGGCGACGTACTCCGCCGCCGCCCGCTCCCCTGGGCCCTCGTTGTTGCCGTAATTGCTGGTGTCGATCCGGATCAGTTCGCGGCAGAGATCGACGACCTCGCTCTCGGCGCTAGCGGCACTCGCGGTCGCGGCACTGTCGGCACTCACGCTGCCTCCTCTTCTCGCAGGTAGGCCCCCATCCTCCCGCCCACACCCCGGCACCCCAAGAGCCGGGTGATCGCAGCCTTCATCGGGTGCTAAGGTTTAACCCGTCGCAAGGCCACCCACCGGCCACGCGGCACACCCGGTCGGGGTGGCGGAATGGCAGACGCGCTAGCTTGAGGTGCTAGTGCCCTTTACAGGGCGTGGGGGTTCAAGTCCCCCTCCCGACACGTACTGGTACCCCACGGGAACCGCCCAGGTCCTGGTCGAGATGGCTCTCGACCAGGACTTTTTGCTGCGCGGGGTCATAGCGCAGACGGATGCCCAGCTTTTTGTAGAGCTCGGCCTTGTCGGTGGGGTCGGCCTGGTGGATGGCCGTGGTGAGGTTCCCGGCTGCTCGGAGGAGTGCGGCGATCTCATCCCGCGACAGCGGTGTGCCGGGCTGTGGCTGTGGCTGCGGCGTGGTGGCTCGGAGCTCGGATTCGGCCTGTTCGCGGCGGGCTTGGGTTTCGGCGATCCATTGAGTGACCAGCGCGGGGTCGGCGCCTGC
The DNA here is from genome assembly GCF_017676365.1 of Streptomyces oryzae. Taxonomy (GTDB): domain Bacteria; phylum Actinomycetota; class Actinomycetes; order Streptomycetales; family Streptomycetaceae; genus Streptomyces; species Streptomyces oryzae. The sequence continues at coordinate 54,896 of NZ_JADKMA010000004.1, read as the reverse complement.
TTCGAGCGCGGCTCGGTGGGCGGCGAGCTTGGTGTCGCAGTCGGCGATCTTCTGCTGAGCGGTGTTGGTGGTGCGGGCCGGTCCTGGATCTTCTTGGGCGGCGGCAGCCATGAGATCAACCGTCTCGTCCAGGCGGTGCGGCGAAAAGACTTTCGCGAGCCAGTCGTCGAGCGGCCGGATCAGCCACGCTTCCCGTAGGTAGACGTTGCGGGGGTGCGTGATGCGGTTGGCGAGCGCGTACTGCTCGGGGAAGCGGCAGCGGTAGTACGCCTGGTGATGGGACCAGTGCCCCTGCATGGTGCGACCGCAGACGCCGCATTGCAGAGCACCGCGCAGAAGGTACGTGTTCCGAGTGCGTTTGACCCCGGGTGCCGGGCCGGAGCGGACCCGGGTCCGTAGGACATCCTGCGTGCGGGTGAAGGTCTCGTCGTCGATGAGGGGGGTGTGGACGATCTCCTTGGAGATGATCCACTTGTCCTGGGTGTTCCAGCGCATCTTGGTGGTGTAGCCCAGGCTGACGTCGGTGATGTCGAGCAGCGTCTCGTGCTTCTTCTGACGGTTCCAGACCTGGCGGCCGGTGTAGCGGGGGTTGCCCAGGATGGCGCGTACGGCGTTCTTGGCCCAGGCTCGGGTGTCGCGGTGAGGGTTGCGACGGGGGTCGTGGGCGGACGGACTGGGGATGCCGTCACGGGTGAGCCCCTCCGCGATCGCGAAGGTTCCGTAGCCACGCAGAAACTCGGTGAAGATGCGGACGACCACGGGCGCCGTCTCCGGGTCTGGTTCGAGGCCGCGGAGCCGTTTGCCGTCGGCGGCCCTGCCCGGGTTGGGGTGCGGGCCCAGATCGCACAGGCGGTACCCGTAGGGCGGGCGCCCACCCAGGTAGCGCCCCTCGGTGAGGGTCTGCGATGCCATCGCGGTGTGGGTGCGCAGGCGCAGCCGGTTGCGTTCGCCCTTGGACATGCCGCCGAAGACGGACAGGATCAGGTCGTGGGCTTCGTTGTTGGCGTCGATGGCGCCACCGACCTCGGGCACCCACAAGGGGACCTCGTAGTGCACGAAGAGCGGGAAGGTGTCGCCGAACTGGTTGCCGTAGAAGGCCCGCTGCGGCTCGCCGATGACCACGGCGTCGAAGCCGCGATTGCGGTCGGCAAGTGCGGCCAGGAGCGCCCGAGCGTCCGGGCGCCGCTTCCATGGCAGGGCGCGGGTCTGTCCGATGTCGAAGTAGTCGGCGACGATGGTGCCGCCGGTCGGCCCGATGAGCGCTTCGGCTCGTCCGCGCTGCCAGAGCCGGGAAGCCTCGGGCTCTTGCTGGTCCTCGGTGGACACGCGTCCGTAGAAGGCGAACCGGAGAGGGAGGCGGGGCGTCGCGGTGGTCTGGGAGGTCAACTTCTCCGACTGGTGAAGCCAGGGAAGCGGGAGATCAGTTTCGCTCACTCACATGCTCCTTCTGCTGGTGATTCGCGGGGTCGTCCAGTCGTAGCTCGATGCTCGTCGGAGCGCCATTGCGCTCTGCGCACTGCTTGAGAATGCGCAGCAGAACGGCGGCAGCTTCCCGATTGAGTCCCGGCTCAGGGGTGGCGAACAAAACCTGCAAACGGCTCGGCGGTGTCTCTGAGCAGGCAGAGCGCTTGGTCTTGCGCCACCCGTCCGGTCCAGCAGCGCCGCCGTCGCTCGCACTGCTCGCCGGCCGGGGAGACGTCGGCGTCGTCGGAGGAGCGGACGCTGACCGTTGGGAGGGAGTAGTGCCTGGGCGAGCATCGCTCAGCGGGTGGCAATCAGTTCGCGGACTCACGCAAGATATAGAAGGCCCGGCGTGCCGAGTTGCCATAAATCACACTGGTCCGGACGATTCTGCTGTGCAGTGCCCATCGTGGGGGTGCATATGCCGAGCAGTGATCCGTGCAGGTAAAGGTAGGGGCGAGCCAGTGGCGAGCCACCTGCGAGCCAGTAGCGAGCCACCCGGGGGCCAGAGACCCAGCACTGTCCTGGGCACGCTCCAGGCGGTCAGCAGCAACCACCCGGCGGAAGCGGGCGTCAGCCGCGCCGTCGTTCGCCCCACAGGGGAAGGATCGGCGGGAGATCGCCAAGCCCTCGGGGAGGCCGCTTGGGCATGCGTGACTCCCCTTCGTCACCATCCCATCGGCGGCCGTATTGGTCCTGCAGAGTCCCCCAGCCCCAGTAGGGCTCCGGCCGGGAGGGCGTCTCGCCGAACTCCTCCAGCGGATCAACGCGCCTCTCGCCCACTGTGCACAGGTGCTCCCAGTTGTCCCCCAAGTCGAAGACGTAGGCGAACTGCTCGCCGGCTTTCAGCCTGCTGAGCCTGGTGGAGTGGCCATCCAGAGTGCCCTCCGGGGCTTCGCCATCCCACCACTCCAGCGGGTTCACGCACGTCTGGTCGGTCAGCGTGAACTTGTGCAGGTGAGCCAGATCCCAGCGCCCGAAAGCCAGATCGATGGCTTGGGCGAGCTGAGCGAAGGAATGGGTCCGTGCCGCAGCAAGAATCCGGCCGGGTCGCGGCCACAGGTCCGCACCGTGCCCGGAGACCAAATCGACGCGGATGGACAACCACGACCGTGACACGCTGACTTGCTCCCCGGGTTGCCGCCATCGAACCGCGAACGAGCCTGCAAACGACTACCGATGGGTGGAAAATCCACCTGGCCGCAAGCGGGGACTCTGTGGTCGCCCGCTCGCCCACCAGAGCTGTGTCTCGTCACCGCACCTGCCCCGTCACCGCACCCCGGGCACCCACACGGTGCTCCCGCATTCCCTCACTGCACCCGTCCGGTTCTTGCAGCTCTCTTCTCACCTGGTCTGATCACGCTTGACTGGGGCCGGGTATCGAGCGTCCATGGTCGTCGGCGAAGCGAGCACCACCGCGCAGCGCACGCGGCTCGCACCGCCTGCGGCCAGGCACGCACCCGACCGTGTGCCTGGGGCCGCACCCCGGCCGGGGACCCAACCAACCGCTGCCGACCGCGATTGAGGTTCCCCTCGTGATCAACAGCACCAAGAAGACCACCCGCACCCAGCGGCATCGCCCTGTCACCGGAGCAGGCGAGCTGACCGGCGCTCGCGCCCGCATCTTCCAGGCCCTCACCGACCAGCCCGGCTCCAGCGCCGCCGACCTTGCCCTCGTCGCCGGGATCGGCCGCTCCACCGCCGGCAAGGCCCTCGCCACACTGGAGAGCCAAGGCATGGCCGTACGCGAGAACGGCGCCACCACCACCGGCAAAGCTGCACCGGACCGATGGCGCCCGCACCCGAATGCCACCCCGGGCCAGGAGCACCCGCTCCCCAACACGGAATCCGAAGCCATGGCGGATGCCTCATCCGAGGTCTCCGGGACCGACCGTCAAAGGGACGAGGCGGAGACGACGGCACCGCACCCGGCCGCTCCCGAGGTAGCCCACACCCCTGCCGAGCCTCCAGCTCACCCGGACAAGCAACCCACGCACACGCAGGAGCCAGGTGCCGAAGCGCCTACGTCCGAGGAAAGCCCCGACGCCCTCGCGCACCCTCACCCGCACCCGGCGCCGGGTGCGCAGCCAGGTGCAGCTACGGCCCCCACGCCGGACCCGGGGCCTGCGGAGCTGTCCGCGACGGTCACACCGTCCGGTGTACCGGTATCAGCCGACAGCGCGTCACACGCGCAGACAGGGCGGGGCAGCAGCGTGCCCGCCCATGGGCACGCCTGCCCCACCTGCGGGCACGTGCGGCCGTCTGCCACCGTTACCGACAGCGGCAGGCTGCGCCCGGGAGTGCTGGGTGAGATGGTCCTCAACTTCATGGCTGCTCACCCTGACGAAGCGTTCACCGCGACCGCCATCAGCCGCAGTATCGAGCGCAGTTCCGGCGCTATCGCGAACAGCCTCGTCACGCTGGCCAAGCGGAGCACCGTCCGACAGGTCACCGACCAGCCCCGGCGCTACCAGTACGTACCGGAACAGGAGGCATCTGTGGCCACGGCAAGGAACTGACGACGCGGCACAGTGCGCGGGTGTGTCGCCCCTCAGCGGCGACACACCCGCACGCCTCCTCCAGCAGCGCACCAGGCCCGGAGACCCCTGCACGGCCGTGCGTGGGGCGCGGTCGAGTGCCCGCCGAGAACCGAGAAAGGGCGAGGGCTACGCAGCCGGGTAGGCAGCACGGAACGGATGACGTACCAAACAGCGGAGCATCGGTCGTCATGACACGCAGCGAGCCCCGCCCGCCGTACCCGAAGATCGGGATGCTTGCCTGCACCGATATACAGTCGGGCTCGCTCAGGGGTGGCTCGTTGTGCCCCTGACCTGCGCGAACGGGGCGACCCGGGGCGTCGTTTCCAAGGACGACGCCCGAATCGACCCCCGATATGACCCCCATCTCGACGCTCGGCACGCCAGCGGCACCGAAGCAGCGGATCGTGACCGTCAGCCGGTCACAACGACTCGGCTTGAGCTTCGTCCACGAGCATCTCCACGAGTCGCTCCCGGCCCCCCCGGCATCACCCCCAGTCCCCGGCGCCGTGCCAGGTCACATCCCGAGTGACTCGCAGCCATCACGAGGGCCCCGCCCGCCCCCTATAAATATGTCCGCAGCCATCGGGCAACAGCACACGGCGGTGGATCGTGGGCGACTGCCCGTACCCCACGGTGCGGGACAGCGTTGGTCACCACACTGGGCGGTTCAAGGAGCAACAGCGCCGACCACGAACCAGGCAACCTTCGTATCCCCCGTCCGGCAAAATCCCCAGTTACCGCCAGTCAGCTGGTGCACCACCTGCAGCCCTCGACCCCGCTCTTCCAGCAAGCTCAGCAACGAGCCCAGCGCACCGCCCCGGCTCTCCTCATCTGGTGGAAAGAGAGGACCGGGCGGGAATCGAGGAAGCTGGGGCAACCGAGGATCACCATCCTCGACCTCACAGACCCACTCGGCCAGAATGCGCTGCAATCGCACCTCGTACGGACCATAGGCATGCTCGGTCGCGTTCGCCACCAGTTCCGACAGTGCCAGCTGCGCATCGTCTCGCGCCTCTTCTTCAACGCCGAGGCGAGCGAGTGCTTCGCCCAGCGCGAGACGGGCTCCTGCGGTAGGCAGCCGCGTCTCCTTGGTCCAGCGATAGACCACAGCGCCACGTCCCGCGCGGGCCGGGGCACTCACCGTGCACTCCAACGGGCCACATGGCGACCGCCACCGCGCCGATACCGCCCGGGCTCGGGCTCCAGACAGGTCCGCACCGGCACGCACGCAAACGGCGTGCTTCCGAGTACGACGAATGAGATCGGTAGACAGACAGCGAGGGGCAGAGACGGCATCGGGCACTCCAAGTGAATCGCCAATCGGGTCCCGACGACGACACCGTCGAGCAGCACAAGAGCGGAACTCAGTCCCACCGAACGGGTGACGCCCCCTCGTCGTCACCCGCCTGAACAGCCATAACTCTCGCTGCGAGGTCAAGGCACCTCGTGGGCCGAACTGGCTGTGGCTGAGGGTGGCGACCCCGCCCCATCCACACCACTGCCAGCCCACCGTTCACACTCCTCGGCACCGAGACCCGTCACCCGTCACGTGCACGAAGCCCCATGCACCGGGCTGGATTTGCCGTCACTCACACGCCACCCGTCCAGCAGGATGTACGACGTGAACGGAGTCACTGGAAGCACAGTTCTTGCCCTGGTCGGCGTCCTCCTCGGCACCGCAGGCACCCTCCTGGGACAGCACCTGGCGGCCCGGGTCGAGATACGGCGTGATCAGCAACAGCGCGCGGACGCGGAGCGCGCTGAGCGCAAGGAGGCCATCCTGGGCTTCCTCGCCGCCGCGCAGAGCGCTGAGTTGACATTGGACCGCAGAGACCGCGGTCTACCGGCGCCCGAAGACCCCGATGACGAGAAGCTGCACGACCTATGGCTGGCGAAGAAAGCCGTCGAGCTGGTGTGCTCGCATGAGACAGCCCAGGCCGCCCATGACTACACCGACGTGCTGCACAGCCATATGCGAAGCACCTCCCCACAGAGCGGGCGGTCACCCGCAAAGCGGGAGCGGCGCTACGCCTTCATGGAGGCGGCACGCGACGCGCTGGAGGGGGGACGTCCGCGACTGCGACGATGACATGTCTCAGGCGATGGCAACACAATCGAGTGGACAAAGGCGACCTGGAACACGAGCCGTCCAGCCACTCCTGCTCGTCCAGAACCCTGATTCGTTGAACTGGGAACGAAGCTCCTGATAGGTCGAGGAGGCCGTCGTGCACCGGCGGCCGTACGGGGCGGCCACCGATTCCCGTGACCTTCCGGCGACAGGGACCGGAGCATGAGGGTCAGCTCAGACCCACCGGGCAAGTGGCGAGCGGTACGGGCGGCGGAGTGCGACAAGCTGATCGGGCACATGGTGGGCCTGGCCATCGCCGATCCTGCTCACCTCCCACCCGGTCTCCCGTCAACTGCTCTCCGAGCCCTCACCTCAGAAGGCAGCTGACTACAAGCTCGGGAGGGCCTCATCGACGTCATGCGTCGGGGTGAACAGGCGACTGACCAACTCTGGGTAACTGAGGCCTGCTTCGGCGAGAATCTTCCTGAGGGCTTCAGGCGGGTCTTTCTGTAGCGGGATCGGGGAACCGACGCGGCCGGGTATCGCGGAAAGGTCGCCGCCGCTGAACCGCGATTCCGGTGTGGCAGGGAGTCGTACCTGGTAGGTACGCCAGACTCGTGCCGGGGGATTGAGCAGGACCAGGTAGGGGTCCGCCCACGCCATGAAGGCCCAGCGGTTCTTGCTGCGTGCTCGTACGAGCACACCGTCGGCGTGGTGCCGCCCGAGTCGTTCGGCGGCCTTGGCCACAACCGGAAGCGGATTGCCGAACGTGCCCGTGATCTCCCAGAGCCCGTCCTCGCACACGACCGACCAGCCGGCCGCGGTGAGCCCCTCGATCGCCTCCGCGTAAGGGTCGTCTTCCTGCGCCAGAGCGATGAGTCTCTCCACCTCGCTCCAGGGCGCGACGCGGGCGAGCGCCCGCTCCGGCGGGATCATCAGGTCCTCCGCCTCGGCGGGCTCGGCACGCGCGATCATCGCCTTGCCGCCGTGCCAGGCGCGGGCCGCGAGTACATCGTGCTCGCCCCCGCCGGTGAAGGTGGCGTCCTGGACGAGCAGTGTCATCACCACGGCCGCCACCGCATCCAGCCGTCGCCGGCTCTCGGGCGGTGCATCGTGGTCCGCCTCGGCCGCCAGTTCTTCGGAACCGAGTGCATCGAGGAGGTAGCTGAGTCCGTCGCGCCAGCTCTGGTCCTGCTCGTCCCAGACTCCGGCAGCCAGGAGCTGGACGTACAGGCTGGCCACGAGCAGCCGGACCGGAACCGGTGCTGCTGAACGGTCAGGGCCTGTAAGCGCCGCGACCCAGCGCTGGGCCCAGGCGCGGCAACGGGCACGCTGCTCTGGCGCGACGTACGGGACGAGCGGCTCGCTCGTGGTGGGGAGGTCCACCTCCTCCCAATCGTCCTCGTGCTCTTCGTCATCCACCTCCCGCACGCCAAGGGTGATCGTCGACACGATCCACCGCGACGAGGGTGCCTGCGGCAGGTCGAGCTGCGAGGTGCCGAACGCCAGGTCCGTCAACGGCGCCCCGATCATCCGGCGGCAGTCGGCGAGGTAGGCGTCCCAGCGGTCGACGTCGCTCGATGTCACCGAGCCCGCTGTCGCGTCTCCCGCCGAACTCACCCGGGGAGCGGACATTCCGGCGGTGAGCTCGCGCAGGCGCAGCAGATCGGTTTCGAAACGGCGTGCGGCACGCTCGTCGGCGAACAGGGACTGCACTGTGTAGTCGTCTCTCAGCCGGGGAGCGCTGTCGGCGCTGTGGCGCCGTGCGCAGTGCACGGGGCTGTAGACGAAGACGACCGCGGATTCTGCGGTGGTGCCGTCAGGACGGGCGCACGTGGCGCGAACCGCCGCGCCAGGAACCTCGGGCAGCGGGAAGGAACAGGCCGACGCCCCCGCCGGAATGGTTCCGGTCTGCGTCCAGGAACCCGGTGAACCGTCCGGAGACGTGCTGATCACCACGGGCAGGAGCTGGGGGTGCGCCAGAGAGACGTGCAGGCCTTCGCTGTCCGTCTTCGCGCCCAGCAGGACGAGCGTGTGACCGGTGGACTCGAAGGGCCGGATGGTGCGGCCCGTCAGGCTCGCGAGTGAGGTGATGCGCCCCTGTTCGGGCAGCAGGGGCGCAGTGTCGGCCGCGATTACGGCGAGCTCGCAGTTGCCGCCGTCCCGTGTGCTGGTGCACAGCGCGGCGCGGGTCAGATTCGGGCTTCCGGTGAGAGCGTATCGGCAGCCGTCGGTCTGCCACTCGACGAATTTGCCGTGCCGCATCCGAGTCTCCTTGAGAAAACGAATCTGCGCGTCGAAGCCGCCGAGCGCCCTCTTGATCGCTCCGGCGTCGTAGCTGGACCAGCGGGGCTGGAGCCCGAGGATGGTGTGGCGCGGTGTCAGACGGCCCAACAGCACGCTGAGGGCATGACCGGCCTCGTCGACGAACGGGGCATACGCGTGCAGTTCGTCGACGGAGCCGCGCGGCAGTTGGTCCAGCAGACTCTCCTGAAGGTTGTGCAGAAGCCGGGCACCTGGTTCCGGTCCGGCCGGGGCGTTGACATGCCGTTCGGTCAGAAGAGCAGCGAGTTCCGTCAGGTGACTCGCCGACCAAGGGGCAAGTTCCACGACGGAGGGCAGGGCGTCCAGCCAGTCGGCGAGGTCGGCCAGCAGCGCGTGGGAGTCGTTGTCCTCGGTTTCCACCACCGTCCAGAGTTCGTCGTTGGCACCCCAGCCGGACAGCGTCGGGTTCCCCGAACCCACTGCGAGCCGGCAGGCGTGTTCGCCGATCAGAAGGACGACCTTGGGGTGGAACGCGCGCCGGCAGGAGGCCAGGCCGTGCAGATAACTGCGGCCTGCCATGCGCACATCGACCGGGTCGTACAGCCCTTGGGCCGCATCACCGATCACTGCGGTGCGGGCACCCAGGCCACGGGCAACGGGTATGGCGACCTTTTCCAGGAAGGGAAGATCGACTGTGAAACCGAGGAAGAGCGCTTCGTGCAGTGCCTGCTGATCACTGCGTTCGCTCCACTCCCTCAGCAGCGTCACGGGGGATGCGAACCGGGTGTGGTGTGCCGCGCTCATGGATTCGTCTCCAGGATGCGCCGTCCCTCCGCGGTGATGGTGTGGCAGTTGTCACGGACGGCGAGAAGCCCCAGCTGCGCCGCCAAGGAGCCGAGTTGGGGTATGCGGGTGCCGATGTCGGAGTCGCCTTCGTCACCGGTCTTGAAATAACGCTCGTTGCGGAAGTGCAGACGGGAGAAGATCTTCAGCCCGCCGGTCGCGGGGTCGATGCGCAGCTTCGCGAGGGCGACTCTGCGGGACTGGGCGAGCATGTCGTCCACCAGCCGGGCGGCCAGGTCGCTGACCGGCCGGTCGGCGTAGCCGGCGATGAGGCCGTCGACCCACGTCGGGTCGAGGAACTCGGCCCGACGCCGCTGACGGCCCAGAAAGACGGCCCGTACGTCGTCCGGCAGATGACCCTCACGGGAGCGCAGCGCACCCACCATCAGGAGCAGCACATTGGTCATCGGGGCATCGGCACCCCGCTCCAGGAGAAGCCGTTCGGCAGGCAATAACTGACCTGCCGCGTTCTTGAGTGGAGGCAGGTCGTCCAGGACCCGCCGTACATTCCCGTCCGGGGCCTGTTGCGCCAGCCAGTCGCGTAGTTCCTCGGCCGACCGGTCTCCCTCGCCGTCCTTGGAGCCGACACAGGCCACCAGTGCCGCCCACAGCCGACGCCAGGCGCCGACGGAGTAATGGCGCAGCAGCACTCCCCGCCAACCGGCCGTCTCGGGAACCGCCGTCAAGACGGGATCAGTTGTCGCCTCGCCGCCGAAGGCCACCGCGGAGCGCAGCGTCTCCTGATACCCGTCGCCTTCATGACCGTGGAGATCGATCGCCCGTCCGAGGATACGGAGGGTCGCACGCCGAGTGCGGTCGGATGCCTCCCAGTCCCCCTGCGCGTGGGTTCCTCCACCGCGAGTTGCGGTCAGCACGTCCGTCAGCCATTCCCGCTCGGCCGGGCACGGGACGCCAAGAGCCGCCTGCCCGGCTGTCTCCAGCTCGGCGAAAGGCACGACGTCCTGTGCCGCGAGAGACAGCAGAGGGGCGAAGAGCTCCTTGACCGCGGGAGGGCACGGGTGCCGGCCGGGTCTGAGCACTCCGTCCCGGATGTCCACTGTGCCGAGCACCGTGGCGGGTCCGCCGTACTGGTCCCAAAAGCCCCAGCGGCGGGGTGAGTACGACTGGCTCAGCTGCTGTTCGTCGGCGGCTCGCGCGAGTTCCAGTTCCTCTGTGCAAAAACGCCGCACCCGATCGACCCCGTGGGCAAGCCACGCCGGATCTGTCTCCCCGTCGTGCTGGAGCGCCGCCAGCAGGACCTCGCTGCGGCGGACCGCCCGGCGGCACGCGGTGATGTCCCAAGCGTTCCGTTCCGCGTGCGCCGCGATCGCCGCATACAGCGAGTGGTAACGGATGTAGCGGGTCACCGTGGACACTCCAGGAACCAACCGGTCCACCGCCCGCATCACCGGGCCCTCCACCGCCAGGGGATAGCGCCCGGACCGCACGCCCAATCCCTCGAGTGCCCATGCCGGCCCACGGACATCCGCTGTCACTAGCCACCCCTTGTCGGCTGTCGGCGCGTTGCATCGGCCGGAACTACCTGACCCTGTCTCAGGGTAGGTGCTGATTTCGGACGAGAGGCCAGTACGGTCGACTGGGTTCTGGAAGTTGCCCGGACGCGCCCCCATCCGCCCTCAAGGCCATCCACGACCTGGCTTTCACCCGGTCATGACTCCGGTGTGACTTCGCGATCTTGCATGGGTCCTCCCCGGCAACCGAAGCGGCTCCGCGGTGATACCGCGATACGCAGCTGCCGCCGCGTACGTCCGCTGCCCGGCCGTGAGGCGATAGAGCGCGACAGCGTCGTTCCTGAACTTCTCCGGATACGGATACTCGCGTCCCACCTGGACATCCCTCCCTGGACCATCAAAATCCATCATCAGGGTGTCCACTCCCAGGGATCAGCCTCAGCCCGGCCCTCCTGCGGCGTCCTGGACATGGTCGCCCATCTGTCAGCGACGGTGTGACCTCCCAGAGCGCCCTCGCGACGGCAGCAGATCCATTAACGTGGCACTTCCCATCACCAGCCCGACCACCCGACCAGCGAGGTTCCCCGTGCAGACTGCTCCCCTCTCCCCGGAGGACCCGGCCGTCATCGGCGGCTTCGAGCTGCAGGGACGGATCGGGCAGGGCGGTATGGGCCAGGTCTACCTGGGGGAGTCGCTCGGCGGGGAGCCCGCGGCGGTGAAGGTGATCAAGCCGAGCGTGGTGGATTCGGAGGCGCGGCTGAGGTTCGCGCAGGAGGTCGAGATCCTCAAGACGATCTGGGGCCCCCGTATCGCGGCGTTCCTGGACGCCGACGCCGAGGCGGACGACCCCTGGCTGGCCACCGAGTACGTGGAGGGGCCGGACCTGCGGGGCCACGTGCACGCATGCGGCATACTGCCGTCCCTGCTCACGGCCTCGCTGGGGGCGACCCTCGCCGAGGCGCTGGCCGGTGTGCACCGCCAGGGTCTGGTGCACCGCGATCTCAAGCCCGCGAACATTCTGCTGGGGCCGAACGGGCCGAAGATCATCGACTTCGGTCTCGCCGTCTTCGCCGAGTCCAACGCTTCCCTGACGGCGCCGAACACGGTGGTCGGCACCCCCGCGTACATGTCGCCGGAGCAGGCGAACGGCGTCAAGCCGCTGACCGGGGCCGTCGATGTGTACGCGCTGGGCGCGGTCCTGCTGTTCGCGGCCACCGGCCACGCCCCCTACCAGGCGGCCACCCCGATGGCGACGTTCAATCTCGTCGGTAATCCCGAGAAGGCCCCGGATCTGGAGGGCACTCCCGAAGAGCTGGTGCCGTTGCTCACGGTCATGCTGGCCCACGAGGCGCAGGACCGGCCGTCTCTCACCGACGTGGTGCGGCACTGCCGGGCGGTGGTGGAGAGCCAGGGCATGACGATCGCCCAGGCGCGGCGGAGGCTGACCACACACACGGTCCAGGCTCCCGCGGTCCACGCACATCCCCCTCACCCGGCCCCGCCGTCGGCAGAGGCCCGGACCGAGCCGGCACCCGAGCCCGAGGCTGCGACCGTCCCGGCTCCTTCGCCTGAGCGGACACCCACACTGCTGGACCCTTCCCCCGCCGGGCCGGACGGGCAGTCGAACTCCCCCGGCGTGCAGACCCCGGCCACTCCTGCCCCCGCAGCACGGCGTCGCGATACTCCCCCCTCCGGGCCGTTGCGCCACTCGGCTCAGGCCCGCCGAACCGCCCAGCAACTGCGCCAGGTGTACGCCGCGAGCGCCCCGTTCTGACCGGCCCACGACGAGACTGGGCACGGCAGCGGTAACGGGCCGGTCACTGATCGTCCCCATTCCCCTTGACCTGCATGACCACCCCGACAAGGGTGGTGATACACACATCCAGGACACGAACGTCGAACGTCAACACAGGAGGCAGCGGGTGACCGTCGACGGCAGCAGCGCCCTCGCCGAGAGTTCCGAGGACGCGCAGTACCCGCCGGGTGCGCAGGTCGTCGTACGGGACGAGGTCTGGCTGGTCCGCAACAGCTTCCCCACCAGACACGACGGGACCCGCATCGACGCCGTGGGCATCTCCGACTTCGTACGGGACCAGGAGGCGGTGTTCTTCACCGCGCTGGACCGGGCCGAGCTGCTGGACCCGCGCAAGACGACGCTGGTGCAGGACGATTCCCCGAATTTCCGGCGCTCCCGGCTCTTCCTGGAGTCCGTCATCCGCAAGACGGCGCTGCCGCAGTCCGAGCGGGGGCTGGCGCTCACGGACTCGTTCCTGCTGGACGCGCTGCCGTACCAGCAGCGTCCGGCGCAGCTCGCGCTCTCCGGACGCAATCTCCAGCCCCGCATGCTGATCGCCGATGTCGTGGGGCTCGGCAAGACTCTCGAAATCGGTCTCACGCTGGCCGAGTTGATCCGGCGCGGGCGTGGCGAGCGCATCCTCGTCGTCACGCCGCAGCATGTGCTGGAGCAGTTCCAGCACGAGCTGTGGACGCGGTTCGCCATTCCTCTCGTGCGGCTCGACTCGGTGGGTATCGAGCGCATCCAGCGGGAGATCCCGGCGGGCCGGAATCCGTTCACCTACTTCAAGCGCGTCATCATCTCGATCGACACCCTCAAGAACACCGACCAGTACAAGCACCACCTGGAACACATCCGGTGGGACGCGGTGGTCATCGACGAGTCGCACAACCTCATCAACAAGGGGTCGCTGCGCAACCAGCTCGCCAAGACGCTGGCACCCAGGACCGACGCGCTGCTGTTGGCCTCCGCCACCCCGCACAACGGCGACGCCCGTTCGTTCGCCGAGCTGATCTCGCTCCTCGATCCCGCCGCCATCCGCGACCCCGAGCGATACCGGGCCAAGGACATCGAGCATCTGTTCATCCGGCGGACGAAGGTGAGCCCGGAGGTGCGGGACGCGATGCACGGCCAGTGGGCCGACCGCGGCCCGTCGCAGGCCATCCACTGTGCGGCGTCCCCGGCGGAGGAGCAGATCTTCGAGGAACTGGCGCAGACGTGGCTGCCGGCGGACGGGCGGAAGTCGGTCACCGATGTCGCGCTCTTCCCCTACACGCTGCTGAAGTCCTTCCTCTCTTCCCACAAGGCGCTCAAGGCCACGGTCGCCACCCGCACCAAGACGCTGGAAAAGAGGAACACGCCCGAGGCCGACCGGACCGAGGTGGAGGCCCTGGAGCGGTTGGGCGCGCTGGCCGCGAAGGTGACGGAGAAGGACTCCGCGAAGTTCCGCGCGCTCGTCGAGCAGCTCAAGGAGATCGGTGTGGGGCCGGGATCCGACACCCGGGTCGTGGTCTTCTCCGAGCGCGTGCAGACCCTCGAATGGCTTCGCGACGCGGTCCCCGCCGCCCTCGGGTTCAAGGGGCAGGCGGCGCAGCGGGCCGCCGCGCGGATCATGCACGGTGGCCTCTCGGACGAGCAGCAGATGCAGTGCGTCGAGGATTTCGGCCTGGCCGACACCCCGGTCCGCATCCTGTTCACCGGCGACCTGGCCTCCGAGGGCGTCAACCTGCACCGTCAGTGCCACCAGCTCATCCACTACGACGTGCCCTGGTCGCTGATCCGGATCGAGCAGCGCAACGGCCGTATCGACCGCTACGGGCAGGAGAGATCGCCGCAGTTCCGCGCCCTGATCCTGACCAGCACGGTGGACGGCGCCAAGGACGACACCCTCGTCGCCGAGCGGCTGCTGGAGCGGGAGGACGAAGCGCACCGCGCGCTGGGCACGGCGGAGGCGGTCAGCGGGCTGTACCGGGCCGAGGCCGAGGAGAAATCCCTCGTCCAGGACCTGCTGCGGGGCCGCACCGTGGACGAGTCGCTCGACGCGCCGCATTCCGGTGGCACGAGCGGCACGGACGACGGGCTGGACGACTTCCTGGGGGACTTCTTCGGCACGGTCGGTGGGGAGCCGGCCGACGACAGCGGCCAGCACAACACGGCCCCTCCCACAGCCGAGGTCCCGCGGCTGTTCGCCTCCACTCGGCAGTACATCGACGAAGCCGTCAACGAGGTCTTCCCCGACGCACGCGACCGGCTCGACCTGTCGATGGACGAGAAGTCCGGGCTGATCTCCTTCGTGCCGCCCCGCGACCTCATCCGGCGGCTCAAGGCGCTGCCGCCGGACTATGTGCGCGAACAGCAGCTCCACAAACGGCTGCTCGTCACCCTCAACCGGCGGCTGGCCGAGCACTCGCTGCGGCTCGCACGCCAGTCCTCCACCTCCAACTGGCCGGAGATCTCCCTCCTCACCGATCTGCATCCGATGGTGGAGTGGCTGACGGACAAGGTGCTCGTCCGCATCGACCGGCAGACCGCGCCCATCATCACGGCGCAGGTACGGCCTGCCCGCTATCTGGTCCAGGGGATCTACTCCAACGCGCAGGGCAAGCCCACGGTCGTCCAGTGGATGGCGGTGACCGCCGACGGCTCGGTGGACGCCGACATGGTGAAGGTGCTCCACGAGGCCGGAGTCGGTCCTGAGATGGCCAACCCGCTCAGCCCGCACAACGCCGCCCGCCTCGCCGAGCCGCTGCCCGACGTCCTGAAAGCCGCCGAGGCATACCTGGAGAAGCACCGCGCGGAGTGGGACGAGCCGCTGCGCGAGCCCATCGAGCGGTACAAGGCGCGGCTGGGCGCGTGGGAGCAGCCCACCCTGGCCGGTGAGCGCACCAAGCGGGAGCTGGCGGATCTCGCCGACTCGCTGCTGACGACCGGCCGTCCGATGCTGCGCCTCCTCGCCGTCCTCGCGCCCGACCCCACCGCCGCCCCGTCCGCCGACTGAGACCGAGAGCTGGAAGAGCCAGGCCATGACGTTCGACTCGTTGGTCAACCGCGGTGACTACTTCTCCCCGCACTACCTGTCCGAGGTGCTGCCGAAGGACCTGAAGTCCGGGCTGCTCAGCACCTGGAAGAAGCGTGAGGAAGAGGCGAAGCGGGCCCGTGAGGCAGCCACCGCCGAGGGCGCGGCCGACAGCGCCGCCCCCTCTCGCGCACCCGACGCCCTGCCCGTCACCCCCCGCGCCGGACTGCGCGAGCTGCGCCGCCCCTACTTCCGGGCCCGCTCGTTCTTCGCCGCCCGGCAGGGCCAGGACGACAGCGGCAGCGTCGCAGCGGGCGGCGACGATACGGACACCTACGCCTCCCCCGAGTGGCGCGAGCGTATCCGCGCCCTCAACGCGGACGTGCTGCGCGCGCTGGGCTTCGACGCGAAACCCGAGACGCTGACGGTGCAGCGCGCCGACGCGGCCCACGAGGTCACGGTCGCGCACCGCGAGAAGGACCTGGTGGCGCTCGACTGCGGCTGGGCCGCCGAGCCCGACGACGCCCTGGACGGGGACGGCCCCGGCCGTCTGCTGGACCCGGTGGTGCTCGACGGTCAGCGTACGGTCGCCACCGGCGCCAAGCTCGCCTCGTTCCTGTTCGCCGCCGAGGAGCCGCCCCGCTACGTGCTGCTGCTCACCGGCGGCGTCGTCGTGCTGGCCGACCGCGCCGCGTGGGGCGAAGGCCGCTACCTCGCCGTCTCGCTGGACTCGGCGCTGGAGCGCAACGACACCAAGACCGGCGGCGAACTCGACACCGTCGCCGCGCTCTTCGGCGCCGACTCACTGCGCACGCCGGAGGAGGGCGGCGAGGTACCGCTCGCCGAACTCGTCGGCAACTCTGCCAAGCACGCCGTGGGCGTCTCCTCCGAACTGCGCGACGGCCTGCGGCAGAGCGTCGAGCTGATCGCCAACGAGGTACTGGCCCGGATCGCCGAGCAGGGCGTACGCCCCGAACAGGTCAAGGAACTCCCGGAACTGGGCCGCCAGCTCACCCGCGAGTCGCTGCGCTACCTCTACCGCATCCTCTTCCTCCTGTACGCCGAGGCCCGCCCCGAGCTGGGCATCCTCCCCTCGGACTACCCCGAGTACGAGCAGGGCTACGGGCTCGGCCGCCTGGGCGAGCTGGTCGCCGACCGCGAACTGGTCGACGAGGAGTCGCGGCGGGGCACGTACCTGTACGAGTCCCTGGACCTGCTCTTCCGCAAGGTGCAGGACGGCTACCGGCCGCGCCGCACACATGGCGTCCCCGAGACCGGGGACGCCGAGGGCGCCGGAAGCGAGACCTCGGAGGATGTGGGGCTGCGCTTCGAACCGCTGCACTCCAAGCTCTTCGAACCGGCGTCGATCCGGCTGATCGGCAAGCACGCCGTCCCCGACCCCCGCTACGACGCCGACGCGGACGCGAGCCGGGGTGGCGGAGACTCCGAGGAGGCGCGCTACCTCGACACGCGCCTGCGCAACGCGACGCTGTACCAGGTGCTGCGCAACCTCATGCTCACCGAGGGCAAGAAGGGGCGGCGCGGCGGCTTCATCTCCTACGCCCAGCTCGGCATCAACCAGCTCGGCGCCGTGTACGAGGGCCTGATGTCGTACTCGGGCTTCGTCGCGAACGAGGAGTTTTACGAGGTCGCCAAGAACGGCGACGCCAAGGACGGCTCCTGGCTGGTGCCCGCCTCCAAGGCCGACGAGTACCCGGACGAGGTCTTCGTACGCGGCTACGACCGGGACACCGGCGAGGAGCCCCGGGTCCGGCACGCCCCCGGCTCCTTCGTCTACCGCCTCTCCGGACGCGATCGGCAGACCTCAGCGTCGTACTACACGCCCGAGTCCCTGACGAAGGTCACGGTGCAGCTCGCCCTGCAGCACCGGCTCGACCAGGACGGCGAGACGACACCGGCGCGCGAGCTGCTGGAGTGGCAGATCTGCGAGCCCGCCCTGGGCTCCGGCGCGTTCCTCAACGAGGCCATCAACCAGGTGGCGGCCGAGTATCTGCGCAGGCGGCAGAAGGAGCTGCGCACCACGATCGACACCGAGCAGTACCAGATCGAGCTGCAGAAGGTGAAGGCATACATCGCCCTGCACAACTGCTACGGCGTCGACCTGAACTCCACGGCGGTCGAACTCGCCGAGGTCTCCCTCTGGCTCAACACCATGCACCCCGGCATGGAAGCCCCCTGGTTCGGCCTCCACTTGCGGCGCGGCAACTCTCTGATCGGCGGCCGGCGCGAGGTGTACGCACCGGAACGTCTCAAGAAGGGCGGCTGGCTCGGCACCACTCCGGAGCGCTTCCCACTCGCCGACGCGCAGGCCGGCGAGACGCTGCCGACCGGCGCCGTCCACCACTTCCTGCTCCCGGCGAAGGAGTGGGGAGCCGTCGCCGCCGAGAAGGAGGCCAAGGCCCTCGCCCCGGAGCAGGCGAAAGCGCTGGCGGCTTGGCGCCGGGCCATCACCAAGTCGCCGACTACGAAGCAGACCGCCCGTTTGCAGGGCCTGGCCCGACGGGCCGAGTACCTGTGGGGGCTGGTGGTGCGCCGCCTGGAGATCTCGGAGCGCGACATCTCGCGCCGGATCGATGTGTGGGGCTCGGAGGACGGCTGGCTGCGCCGCCCGCAGGAGGCCGTCCAGCGGGACGAGGTGGTGGCCGACCTTGAGGCGGTCGACACCCCGTACTGGCGGCTGAAGACCCTGATGGACGCTTGGTGTGCGCTGTGGTTCTGGCCGGTCCAGGAAGCCGGGCTGCTGAACGGGAAGGACGAGCGGTACACGCGCGGGGCGGCGGGCGGCGAAGCCGCCGCCGAGCGGTCGGCGGCTGTGCTGGTGAGTGGCAGCCGGGAGGCTGTTGCCGACTCCGGCGCGGACTCGGACGAGGCTGTTGGCGAGGCCGGCGAAGCTGGCGAGGACGCTGCGGACCCGGACGGCGTCCTCATGATGTGGAAGGAGGACGCCCTCCCCGGCCTCGATCTGGGCGCCGAGCCACAGCAGATGGCACTGACGCGTGCCTCCTTGGAACGGAAGCGGACAGGCCGCCGCAAGGAGGCCATCCGCGAACGCCGCACGGTGACCTCCTTGGCGAACCTGGACTCCTGGCTGGACTTCGCCGAGTCCCTCCTGGGCACGCAGGACGTGCCGGAGGATTCGCTGGTCTCCGAGTTCGAAACCCTGGAAGAACTGACCCCCTACGAGGACCAGTTGCCCGACCTCATGGGCATGGACCCCGCACATTGGATGGAGGCCCGGTACCCCTGGATGTCCGTTGTGCGGGACGTCGCCGACCGGCAGGGCTTCTTCCACTGGGAGCTGGAGTACGGCCAGGTGTTCGCCCGGGGTGGGTACGACTTGCAGGTGGGGAACCCGCCTTGGGTGCGGCCAGACTGGCAGGAGGATATGGTCCTGGCTGAGTTGGAGCCGTGGTTTGCCCTGGAGAGCAAACCGAGTATCACAGAGTGGCGGTTTCGCAAGGAAGAGGTGCTGGGAGAACCGCCGAGTCGCGACTTCTATCTGTCTGAGGCTGCAGGCGTTGCCGGTAAGGCGTCTTTCTTGGGTTCTGGAAGCACCTATCCATTGATCAGCGGCACTCGCCCGGATCTCTATCGAGCCTTCATGTGTCAAACATGGTTGCACTCACAGCGCAATGGCAACACAGGACTAATCCACCCCAATACCCACTTCGCCGGAAGAAAAGAAGGACCACTGCGCGAAGCGGCATATAGACATCTTCGAACCCATGCGCATTTCCACAACCGGACCAGAATTTTTCCTGATGTGCATGTAAACACTGAATTCAGCCTCAGCATCTACGGATGCCCATCCGAGGTCTCTTTCACGCATATCAGCTGGCTGTTCGACCCAACTATCTTGATCGACTCGATGTACCACGACGGAGGAGGGCCACCTCCGGGAATCAAACATCATGGCAGCTGGGATCTTCGACCTCATAGGTCCCGCATCACTGTCGTAAACAGTCAGCGTCTCACAGCATGGAACCACCTCACCGGAGAATCCGACACCCCTGACCAACAAGCGCCGCTACTATATCCGGTCACCGCCGAGGAAGAGGCGGCCATCGAGTCCCTATCAGGCGCACACCAGCGACTGGGCTCACTTAAACCGCACATCACTGTGGGAATGTTCGAAAATCAGGCAACCAAAAATGCGGGCATCTACAAGTGGCAAACCTCTTCCCCGGAAGACATCAAAGAGGTAATTCTTCAAGGTCCACACCTTGGCGTTTCTTCGGCCTTCACTAAGCAGCCAAATAATCCCTGCCGGACCAACCGAGACTGGTCCACATTCGACCTGGTGAATCTCCCTGCGGACGCCATTCCTGGCACAAATTATGTACGCGCCTCCAGCTGGGAAAAATACTTGGCATTCCAAGATGTATGGAACGATCACTCCCACACCGAGTATTTTCGCATGGCCTGGCGCAGGATGATTGCTTTCGATACGGAACGAAGCCTATTCGCCACGCTCATTCCCCCTGGCCCAGCACACATGGACTCTATCGTTTCTCTAGTGCTGAGTAATAACTTGCAGACAGCTCTCAATGTCGGATTTTGGTCCTCGCTCCCACTCGATTATTTCCTGCGCCTTACCGGTAGGGCGAATCTACTGTCGTCTGATGCGAAAAGCATGCCCAGTCCCTCCGAGGGGCACAGCCTCGCTTCTCCCCTACTTCTCCGCACCCTTCGCCTCAATGCCCTCACCAACGCCTACGCCCCCCTTTGGGAAGAGCTGTACAACGCAATCTGGCCCGGGTACGAGGACTGGGCGTATGACGGATGGCCGAATCTGAAGCCGCTCGCCGCACATCTCGCACCGACATGGCAGTACGACACCCCCCTCCGGACCGAGTACGAGCGGCGGGCCGCGCTCGTGGAGTTGGATGCCCTCGTGTCTGTGTGGCTCGGGATCACCGCTGATCAGCTCGTGGCGATCTACAAGGCCCGCTACCCCGTGCTCTCCGACTACGAGGCGGAGATGTACTTCGACGCCAACGGGCGCAAGATCGCGCGCAATCACAACACCTACGGCTTCGGGCAGACCAAGGAGACGTACCCGGCGCTGCTCGCCCATCTCGAATCGCCAGCCACCACGCCGCCGCCCGAGGGATACGAACCGCCGTTCTACAAGGCGGATCGGGAGGCCGAGATGCGGGGGGCGCACGCGCACTTCCAGGCGAGGCTGGATGCGGAGATCGCTGCCGGCCGCTGGTCGCCGCCCGAGCCAGCAGATGTCGCGGACGCCGCGTCCGCGTAACGCACCACCGCACGTCACTGTCCACTGCCTCATCGATTGGCCAGCCCATTGACCTGTCGTTTCTTAAAGCTCAGCGTGGAGAACTTCCGTACGCTGACGCGCATAAGTCTTCCGCTCGGACCACTGAACGTCCTGGTCGGCCCCAACGCCGTGGGTAAGTCGAACGTACTTCATCTGTTCGATTTCCTTGCCACGGTCAGCCGTGACGACATCAGGAAGGCCGTCAGCAGTAGCGGTGGTTTCGAGGAGTTGGCTTTTCGAGGTGGAGCGCGTCGGCGGGCCACGCTCCGTATCGGTATCGAGGGCATCTGGACCAACCACGCATCCGAGTCACGCCCTGATCGGTACGCGTTGACACTGGAAAGTCGTCCCAACCCGCGAGCTCGGCCCGGTCGTCAAGAGGACAAGTATGTGTTCTCTCGTTTTGAGCTCTTCGAGCAACACGCCGAGTCTGACGAGGCATCGAGCGTGCAGCTTGCCCACACACGACTTCGTTTCGAAGCGCCAGGACAACAGTCGGATGAACCGCTGCGCGTCGGCAGGTACGAGACGGGGCTGCACTCGCGGCTGCCCAACCTCCCCGACTGCCCCAGCAAGAAGGCCGTCCGCGACTTCGTGGACTCCCTCTCCTCCGTCCGCACCTTCGACGTGGACGTGCGGGCAGCGCGCCGTGATTCCCCCATCGGCTTTCTCGGGGTCCGGCTCGACGACGATGCCGCGAACCTCGCCGACTTCCTCAACGAGCTGCAGCGCGACCAGGATGCTTGGGAGTCCCTGCTGAAAGATGTGCGGGCCATCATTCCTCAGATCGAGGACATCGTGGTCCGGCCCTCCTCCGTGGACCGGGTGAAGATCTCCCTCAAGGAACGCGGCCTGCGCGGGCTCACCTCGCTCAAGGACGCCTCGTTCGGAACAGTGCGGTTGCTCAGCCTGCTGGCGCTTTTCCACGATCCGCACCCGCCCGCGCTGACATGTATCGAGGAGATCGACCACGGCATCCACCCGCACGGACTGGAGCTCCTCGCCCACCGCATCCGCGAAGCGAGCGACCGCACGCAGTTCCTCGTCACGACGCACTCCCCGGTTTTCGTCAACCAATTGACTCCGGAGGAGATCGTCATCTGCGAACGGAGCGAGGACGGCAGCTCCCGCGTGCCCGCGATCGACACAGAGACGATTCACGAGATCATCGAGGCCTCGGAGGGGCTGCCCCCTGGCGATCTCTGGTTCTCGGGAAGCCTGGGAGGGGACTTGTGACGCCTCGACCCCCGCACGCGAAGAGCGGCAAGGCAGGCAAGAAGGTGATCGCGCTCGCCGGGGAAAGCCGCTACGACAGGCAGGTGTTACGGCACCTGATCCCCGCCCTGCATCCCGGCCGTTGCCCTGACTTCGTAGAGATCAAGAAGCCCATCAAGCTGTCGCAGGCGACCACTCAGCTCACGCCACGCGTCGATGAATTACGGCGCCTCGCGCAGAGCCAGGCGAAGTTGAAGAACGCCGCCCTGGTCGGTGTCGCCCTGCACGTGGACCTCGATCGCGTCACCGACGACAAGTACACGAAGGACCGCGAAACCATCGCAGCGGAGCTGAGGAGAGCCTTCACCTGCCAGTCAGCTCTGGCTCTGGCCGCCGTGGAGATGGAAGCGTGGCTTCTCCTCTTCCCGAAAGCATTCACCAAGTTCAGGGCGAAGTGGGTGATACCGGAGAAGGACCACAGGCGGGACTGCGGCCTGGAGAAGGACCCGAAGAAGTATCTCGAACGCGTCCTGGGCGGCCAGAAGTACAGCGAGACCGATGCGCCGGAAATCATGGAGAAGGCGGTCAAGCATGGGTACGTCACCGGCAGCCTGAGCGGTTCGAACCGCTCCTTCACCGACTTCGTTGATGAATTGCAGACCTGGCGGTGACCGGGCACTCCGGGTGCCCCTGCCGCTTGTTCACTCAGCGGCAGGGGCCCCCGAACTGGTGCGGCTCAGCGCGTCAGCGACGCGACGAATCTGGCCCAGCCGGAGCGAGCCACGGTGAGTCGAGGACCGTCCGTCTTGGAGTCGCGGACGTGTACGGCTGAGCCCCTGTGAGCCACCTCGACGCAGTTGCCGCCGCCGTCCCCGCTGTAGCTGCTCTTGAACCACGCCAGCGACAAGTCTGCGGTGGTCTGCTGCTCAGTGGCCATCGTGCTCCTCCAGCAACTGCTCGATGTACGCCGCAGATTCGTCTACCTGCAGCGCCTTCGAACGCAGCTTGCCATAGCGCAGGCCAAGCGTGCTCACCTGTGTCTGATCGCTCACCACGAAGCCCAAGTTCTGCGACTCGATGTAGGCGAAGCGTCGATGCTGCTCGGCGGTTTCCAACAGGACGAAGGGACCGGTGAGCCCTGTGTGGTACCCAGCCAAACTCGGGATGATCTGAACCTCGACGTTCCCCGTCGCCCGCAGCTTCAGCAGATGACGCATCTGCTCCAGCATCACCTCGCCGCCACCGATCAGGTTGCGCAACGCCGCCTCCCCGATGACGAAGGAGAACTCGACGCTCGGCGTCTTGGTGAGCAGCTTCTGCCTGCTGAGCCGGGCGTCGACGTTCTGCTCGACAAGTTCCTCGGACATCTTCGGGCAGTACGCCTCGAACAACGCCCGCGCGTACGCCTCCGTCTGCAACAGCCCCGGCACCAGCAGCGGCTCGTAAGAGTAGTGGCTGACCGCATCGAGCTCCAGGACGGCGAAGTCGCGGAAGAAAGCGGGGAGCTTCGCGAAGTCGACCTCTTCCTGCACCGCCTCCAGGACGCCGCCCGCGTCGAGGAAGCATTCGGCGGCCTCGGTGAAGGCGGCCTTCGCGGGGCGGCGGCCCTGCTCGATGGAGGCGGTCTGCTCCAGGGAGTAGCCCACAGCCTCCGCGAGCTGCTCTTGGGTCACTCCGGCCTTCTTCCGCAGAAGCTTCAGCAGCTTCCCGTAGGCCACCCATACGCCCGGCCTGTTGTCGTTGCGCCGACCGGCGGTCCCAGGTTGCTGTTCAAGTTCTCGGCGCTTGGTCATCGCGCCCACCTCATCGCTCGCTCCGTGCGGTTACGGTCACGGCCCGTACAGCGGTGGTACTCGCCCGTACCAACTGTTTGCGCACCACAGGCCGACCTGGGGAACGATAGTTGGGTGACGGGATCGTCACCCTGTGAATACAGAAATTGAGGCTGCTCAGCCCGCCACCACTCAACGCGGCCCCCACCTCCCGGAGTTCTCCCTCCAGCTCTCCTCCACCCGCCGGGGTGCGCGACTGGCCCGGCGACTGGCCGTGCAGCAGTTGGACGACTGGGGGATTCCGTACGGCAGCGACGCCTCGGAGACCGCCGCGCTGCTCGTCGCCGAGCTGGCCTCGAACGTCGTGCGCCACTGCGGCAACATCGGCCGGGACTTCCGGCTGCGGCTCACCTGGGAGGCCGGAGCCGGAGCCGACACGCTCCGGGTCGAGGTGAGCGACGCCTGCGCGGACCGGCCGCTGCCGCAGCAGTCCCGCCCCGAGCAGGACGGCATCGACCCGCCCGCCGAGTCCGGCTACGGGCTGCTTCTCCTCGACGTCCTCGCCGACCGCTGGGGCGTGAGGCAGCGCGACGCGATCGTCAAGACCGTGTGGGCCGAGTTCAGCCTCCCCCTCAGCGTCGCAGGGCGCGGATGACGTGAGTGAAGTGCTGGTGGTTGCTGACCTGGTTCCACGACGTCGCGTTGCCGACTCCGACGCTCCCGGCACCGAGCGCGCACTCCGTCAGCCACTCGTCACTCCAGCCGTCGTCCCTCCCCCGGTAGTCGGGGTCAGCGAGAAGACGGCGGGCGGCGGCGCGGATGGAATCGTGGCGGCCCTCGCCGCACGAGCGGAACTTGGCGAAGCGGAAGTCGGTCTTTGTCGTGTAGCGGATCGCACCCCACGTCGGCCCACCCCGGTTGCGGTCGTTTTCCTTCTGCACCAGCCGCAGGTCTTCGGCCGGGAGGGCTCCGTAGTCGCCGTAGCGCACACGCGGGCAGTACTCGCGGGCGGCATCGCGTATCTCGTGCCACAGGGCCCAGTCGTGGCGGGGCGCGTAGTCGTACGCGTCCAGGGGCAGTTCGCGGAGGACCTGTTTGGGCGAGGCGCCGGAGAGGACGGCTATGTGCCGCCATGGTGCGAGGGGGACGAGCGCGTCCGGCGCGCGCAGGGCCTGCTTGCCCGCGTCCGGCCGGTCGTCCAGCACTGTGTCGAGGTCCAGCAGCAGATCGACCGCCACGGTGAGGTCACCGGCGGGGTTGGAGCGCGCGAGGGCGGCGAGCAGGGTGCCGACCTCCCGTGCCCGCGTCTCGTCCCACCGGCCGGGCAGCGCGACGCGGATGCCGAGGCGCTCCCCGCCGCACGGTGAGGCGGCGCTCATCACCGCGAGGTCGTGCAGCCTCAAGGGGCGGCCCGGCGCGGTGACGGGTGTCAGGGAGCCGACCGTCCACAGTTCGTGCAGCCTGCTGGTGACGGCCTCCGTGCAGTCCTCAAGGTAGGGGACGTCCAGCCAGGCTCCCGGCGTGAAGCGCCGGGAGCGGGCGACATAACTGAGCGCGGATTCGGGAAAGCGCTGCAACGGCTTCTGTTCGTGCGGGGGCAGCGTCCACAGCGGTGCCGCGTACCGGCGCTCGGCCAGAGGCAGCCCGGCGAACGTACGGGCCGCGTGCGGCTTCAGCGGCAGTACGGGCACATACAGCGGTTCCGGCATGGCACGGCCCCTCCCCCGGTCCCGGGCGTGCCCGGGTCGGCACGCCCCTCGGTTCCTACGCCCCGCATCCGCTGGACCGCCGAGGGACGGCCGCCGGCCCACCGGCGGACGACCGAGGCAGTGGCGGTATCCGACCCTCGTGTCCGGCACTCGTATCCGACACTCAGGGTGAATCTGGACGGACCGGCCGGGGAAGAGGGCGGTGCAGCGCGGGAGCGCGATCCGGCCACGGCTGCCGAATCGCGTCAGATGGACTGTTTTCGCTGGTCAGGCTGACTGTTCGGCGTCGTCCCGATACGGTGGGTGTGACAGGTGGGGTATGCAGGGACGCTGGAGGACATTCCGTGAGGCCGACGTTGGCCGCCGCGCAACTTCGCGGCAGTCTGATCCAGTACCTCACCACCACGTACGCGCTCGCCGACGAGGACACCAGGCGGTCGCTGGAGCGGTTCCTGGGGGACCCGGAGGCGGGCATCTTCCGGGGCCCGTACCTGCGCATCCGCACTCCGTTCCACCAGGCCGAGGACGGGTGGCAGAGCGCGCTGGAGTGGCGCCCCGACTGGACGCCGTACCGGCACCAGGCCAAGGCGTGGGAGCGGCTGAGCACGCTGCGCGGTCCGGCCCAGCCGACGCTGGTGACGACCGGCACGGGGTCGGGCAAGACCGAGTCGTTCCTGATGCCGGTGCTGGACCACTGCCGCCGCGAGCGGGCCCGGGGGCGAGCAGGCGTCAAGGCTGTCCTGCTGTATCCGATGAACGCGCTGGCCACCGACCAGGCGGGCCGTATCAGCGACTATCTGGCGCAGCCGGAGCTGGCGCAGGTGACGGCCGGGCTGTACATCGGCGACCGGCCCGACACGGACTTCCGTCAGGTGATGACGCGGCGCGAGGAGATGCGCCGGACCCCGCCGGATGTGCTGGTCACCAACTACAAGATGCTCGACCTGCTGCTCCAGCGCGCCGAGGACCGGGCGTTGTGGCAGGACGCGGCGCTCCAGTACGTGGTGCTGGACGAGTTCCACACCTACGACGGTGCGCAGGGCACGGACGTGGCGATGCTGCTGCGCCGCCTGGCCGCCACCGTAGGGGCCGCGCGGCCCGGCCGCCCGCTCGGCGACATCTGCCCTGTCGCGACCTCGGCGACGCTGGGCGAGGGCGAGCCGTCCGACATTGCGGGCGAAGGTTCCTCCAGCGGTCTGCTCCAGGTCGCGGAGCAGGTCTTCGGTACCCCGTTCGGGCCCGACGCGGTCATCACCGAGGAACGGCAGGACGCGACCGCGTTCACCGGTGAGGTCGACTACACGCTGCCAGAGCCGCCGACTCCGAAGCGGGTCATCGAGGTGTCCGGGGGGCCTGGGGTCGAGTCGCGGCCCGAGCTGCTGGATCTGGACGGGCTGGCGCGGGAGATGCTGGACCGAACGGGGCTGGACGCCTTCCAGCTCGGGCGGATGCTCAAGCGGCACGACTTCACGCATGGCGTTCTGGCGCTGCTGGACGGGGAGCCGCTGGACGAGTGGGGGCTGCGGGACCGGATGGCCCGGTTCGGGTACGCCTGGGCGCGCGCGGCGCGGGAGAATCCCCGGCTCGCGCTGGAGGCGCTCGCCCGCTTCGTGGCGCTGCTGTCCGTGGCGCGTGATCCGGAGTCGGACGAGAAGAACCCGCGCCCGCTGCTGCACATCGAAGCGCATCTGTGGGTCCGCCCGGTCACCCGGGTGCTGCGCGGTGTGGCCGGCGTTCCCGAGTTCCGCTGGCACGAGGACGACCGGGCCGCCGCACGGCGGGAGGCCGCGCTCAGCTCCGTACTGAACACGCAGGCCGCGGGCGACGAGGAGTCGTCCGGCAGCGGCAGTTGGCCGTCTTCAGACTCTCGGCGCCCCGATCCGCTGCCGGGCTCGGACACGGCCCGGCGGCCGGCGCAGATCCACCTGCCGTCGGTGTACTGCCGCAATTGCGGACGTTCCGGCTGGGCGGCGCTCTCGCCCGAGGCGAGTCCGCAGCAGTTGGAGATGAACGCGGAGAAGATCTGGCGGGCCGGGCTGGGCCGGGACAAGCGGCGTATCCGCTACTTCATCTCCGCGACCGCCTCCGAGGCCCGCGAGGCGCTGGACGCGCTGACCGGTGACCGGCCGGCGTCGGGCGGGGTGGTTCCGCAGTCGGTGGTGGTGCTGGACGGGGCGGGCGGCACCTACCGGATGCCGGTGGCCACGGACGCGGAGGAGCTGCTCGACGCCTGGTTCGCGCTCGCGCTGCTGGACAAGAAGACAGCGGATCAGGCGGCGAAGGACGACCGCTGTCCCGCCTGCCACACGGACAACGGCATCCGCTTCCTGGGCACGGCGCTGCCCGCGCTCGCCTCCGCCGCGGTGACGCAGCTCTTCACCGGGGGCGAGGAGATCGCGCTGGCGGCGGAGGAGCGCAAGACGCTCCTGTTCAACGACTCGACGCAGGACGCAGCGCACCGCGCCGGGTACGTCGCCAACGCGTCGTACAAGTTCTCCCTGCGGTCCCTGCTGGCCCACAACCTGGACGACTCCGGGGAGCCCTGCGCCCTCAACGAGCTGATCGGCAACGTGCTCGACACGGTCGACAACGTGGACGCGCTCGCCGCCGTCGTCCCGCCCGATCTGCACGGTGAGGCGGGTGTGGACCGGCTGCTGTCCGGACGGGGGACCGGGGACGCGCGGACGTGGAAGCTGATCGGTGAGCGGCTGGCGTTCGCCACGGTCATGGAATTCGGGCTGCGGTCCCGGCTCGGGCGCACACTGGAGCTGACCCGTACGGCCGCCGCCGAGGTCGCGGTGCCGGAGCCGGAGCGGGTGGCCGCCCTCGCCCGGGACCTGCACCTGTCCCTGCCGGGGCAGCTCACCCTCGGCAACGGACTGCCGACACCTGAGCGTTATTCGGCGTATGTGCGCGGCCTGCTGGAGCGGATGCGGCTGCGCGGCGGGGTGCGGCACCGGTGGCTGGAGCCCTGGATCAAGGACGCTGGGGTCACCCGCTACCGGATCTGGGGCGGGCGCCCGGACGGCATGCCCGCGTTCCCGGAAGGCGTGGCGCCGCCCCGGTTCCTGCTCGGCCAGCCCAAGGAGCGCACGGCGTTCGACACCCTCGCCGGGCGCGGCGGCTGGTACCAGGACTGGACCCAGCGCTGCCTGGGGCTGGACGCGGCGGGCGCGGCGGAATACCTGCGCAGGCTGCTGCCGCTGCTCGCGGACGAGGGGGTGCTCTCCGTACGCACCGCGCACGACCGGACGACCCGGGTCTACGGGCTGCAGCCGGGGCATGTGCAGGTGCGGTTGCTGGACGAGGCGGCCGTGAACAAGGCGTTCGTGAGCTGCGAGAGTTGCGGCTGGGAGCAGGTGGTGCCGCCCGAGCGGCGCACCCGCTGGTACGGACACCCCTGCCCCCGCTACCGCTGCAAGGGGATGCTGACAGCCCCGCAGCCGCAGATGTCGCCCACCGGTGCGACTTCCGGCGGCACGGCTTCGGGACGGGACTACCGCGGCGACTACTACCGGAACCTCTATCTGACCGGCGGCACCTACCGCGTCGTCACCGCCGAGCACACCGGGATGCTCACCAGGGCCGAACGTGAGCGCGTGGAGCGTACGTTCAAGGCCGGGTCCCACTACACCGACCCCAACGTCCTGTCCTGCACCCCGACGCTGGAACTCGGCATCGACATCGGGGACCTGTCCACCGTGCTGCTCGGCTCGCTGCCCGACGGCCCGGCGCACTATGTGCAGCGGGCCGGCCGCGCGGGGCGCAGGACGGGGAACGCGCTCATCGTCGCCTTCGGCGGACGGCGGGCCCGGGATCTCTACTATCTGGACGAGCCGCGCGAGATGATCTCCGGGGACATCGTGCCGCCCGGCTGCTACCTGTCGGCCGTGGAGATCCTGCGCCGCCAGTACACGGCCCACCTGCTGGACCTCGCCGCGCGCGGCGAGGTCACCACGGCCGACGGTGAGGTGCTCCAGCCTCTCCCCCGCCTGGTGTCCGCGCTGTTCGGCACCTCCGGCTGGAGCCAGGACCTGGCGGACGCGGCGCTCACCCACGGCGCGCGGCTGGTGGAGGAGTTTCTCGCGCTCTTCCCCGCGGGGACGGCGGAGGGCACCGGGGTGACCGAGCACGCTGCCGATGCGCTCCGTGAGTACGCGACCTCCCCGGAGGGCCTCGCCCGTTCGCTCCAGGAGGCCGAGGAGAGCTGGACGGCACGGCGCGAGGAACTGCGGCGGCGTATCGCGGCCATCGACGAGTCGGTGGACGGGCTGCTGCGCAGCGACCGGGAGCAGGAGCGAGAGCGGCGCGAGCTGCTGGCCGAGCGGCGCACCACGGGGAATCTGCTGCGCGAGCTGAGCCACACCAGCGCGCACGGTGCGCTGGTCGAACTCGGTCTGCTGCCCAACTACAGCCTGTCCGACTCCACGACCCAGTTGGAGGGCACCCTCTACTGGACCGAGGAGAGCGAGGAGGCGGAGGGCGAGGAACCGCGGAAGAAGTACCACAGCGCGGTGCGGGACTACGAGCGCTCCCGCAAGCTGGCCCTGACCGAGCTCGCGCCGGGCAACAGCTTCTACGTCAACGGGTACAAGCATCTCGTGCGCGCGCTGGACATCGGCAGCCCCGAACGGCGCGCCTGGTCGGTCTGGCGGCTGTGCCCGACGTGCGGCTACGCACGGACCCGCAAGGCGCAGCAGGACACCAGCCCCTGCCCCCGCTGCGGCTCGCGGGAGATCGCGGACGCCGGATGCGTGCAGTACGTCCTCGAACCCAAGCGGGTCATCGCCCGCGACAAGCGTGACGACGCGAGGGTGCGCGACGACCGCGAGGAGCGCGACCGCCGCCGCTATTCCGTCCTCACCACGGTGGACATCGATCCGGCCCGTCTCGTCCCCGGTTCCTGGCGACACGACGCGGCGACATTCGGCGCGGACTTCACCCGGCACGCGGTCATCCGCACCCTGAATCTGGGCCTCGACCGGCAGGACGGCAGCAGCACCGTGCCGCTCGCCGGGGAAGAGGTGCGGATCAACCCGTTCTTCGTGTGCACCAGTTGCGGAGGCGCCACGGCCAACGGGCGCCCCGTCGTCGACCGGCCGCAGCACGCGCTGACCGACTCCCTCGCCAGGTCCACCAAGGCGAGCGAACACCACCAGTTGTGGTGTCCCCGCCGACGCGTGCACGGAGGAGCAGAAGCGCAGGGCAAGGGCGAGGACGTTCCGCTGCTGCTCGTCCACGAGTTGGTCACCGAGGCGGTGCGCATCCTGCTGCCGGCTTCAGTGGCACGGGCCAACGAGCGCCTGGCGTCCTTCACCGCCGCGCTGTTCACCGGGATCGCCGCCCGCTACGGGGGCGATCCGGACCACATCGACATCGCCGCCGCCTCGATGCCCGACGAGGGGTCGGCGGACTGGCCCCGCCGCTTCCTGGTCGTCTACGACCGGCTGCCCGGGGGAACGGGATACCTGCACCGGCTCTCCTCCCCCACCGGTTTCCGCGAGGTGCTGGAGAAGGCGCGGGAAGTCATCGACGCCTGCCCGTGCCGGGACAAGGGCCTGGACGGCTGCCACCGGTGCCTGCTGCGGCGGGTGCCCCCGGGCGACTACAACAGGGTGAGCCGTCAGGAGGTCCGGCAGATGCTGGACGAACTCCTGGGCCCGGACAGCACCCGTTGGAGCACCTCCGAGGTGCGTACGACGGAGCAGATCCCGCTGCACCAGCAGGCCGAGAGCGACCTGGAGGTGATGTTCCTCGACACCCTCCGGGAGTGGGCGGCCCTGCCCGAGTCCGCCGCCAGCGCGGACGCCTACACCACTCCGGCCGGTACCTACGCCCTGAACCTGCGGCTCACCGGTGACGACGGAACGACGCGCAGCTGGCGGGTCTCCCAGCAGCGGGTGCTGGACGGCACCAGACCCGACGTGCTGTTCGAACGGCTCGACGCTCCCGGCCCGCGCGTGGCCCTCTACCTGGACGGCTACGCGTTCCACGCCTCCCGCACGCACAACAAGCTCGCCGACGACGCCGCCAAACGCACGAAGCTGCGTGCCGAGGGGCTGCGGGTCCTCCAACTGACCTACCGCGACGTGCGGGAGTGGCAGCGCAGAGTGCGGGACGTCGGATACGCGGGAGCCGCTCCGCTCTCCGCGACATGGCTGCCCTACGGCGACGAGCGCCGTGCCAGGGCCCGGACGTACTACGGGCGGGTGCGGGGCGGCATGCCCGGCGAGCTGTCGGAGACCGTGTGGGTGAACCCCGCCGTTCTGCTCACCTCCTATCTTCGCGCTCCCGACCCGGCACGCTGGCAGTGGCGGGCCGAGGCTGCCCTCGCCGGGCTGCTGGGCGCGGGGGCGCAGGGCGGGCCGGTGGGGCAGGACCGGCTGGTGGAGCGGCTGGGAGCCGCCCTTCGGGGTACCGCGCCACAGCCGCAGCCGGGGGGCAGGACAAACCTCTACACCGCCCGGGACGCCTCGGGGTGCCGCATCGTCTGCGCTGCCGACGGGCGCCACACGCCTCCGGTATGGAGCGGTCTGGCGGTGCTGGACGACAGCGACGAGGTCTTCGGTGACGAAGAGCAGCACCGGGGCCGCTGGGGGGCGTGGCTGTTCTGGAGCAACCTGCTGCAGTTCCTCGATCACGGCGAGGGGGACGGCGTACAGCTGACGACCGGGCAGCTCGCCGCCTTCCCGCTGGAAACGCTCGCTGTCACCGGTGGCACCGGGCTGCTGGAGTCGCTCCGTCTGGAGCTCACGGCGGAAGAGGCAGAGGCGGCACCCCAGCCGGAGGCGTCCGCTCAGCCGGCGCCCGCCCTCGCCACCGCGCCCAACGCGCCCAGGACCGGTGACGGCCACAGCCACGCGCGCGACCCCCGCTGGGACGAGATCCTCGAATATCTCGACCCGGACGAGCCCGGCCTCGCGAACCTCGCGACGGCCCTCGCGGACCACGACACCGTTCCGCCTCCGGAAGACGGCTACGAGCTCGACCGGAACGGATGGATGGCCGAACTCGCCTGGCCACAGGCGCGCATCGGAGTCGTGCTGGCGCCCCGCCCAGCGGTCGGTGAGGAGCACGATCCGGAGGCGGAGGACCGCGACCGCGCGTTCGCGGCGGCGGGCTGGGACGTGCGTCCGGCGTCACGGTGGACCGTGGGGGAGATTGCCGAACGGCTCGCGGGAACTGGTGGGCAGCCGTCGTCCGGTGCGGCACGCCGCGGAGCTCAAGCACATCAGGAAGATGGGGGGACGGCATGACTGCCGCCAATGTGACACTGCGCCTGCTCGACAAGGCGGACAAGGAGATCCTCAAGCTCCCTCGGTCCGTCAAGGGCGCGATCTACGACTTCCAGCACAAGTTCAAGAGCAATCCGCATGCCACCGGCCTCAAGCTGCAGCAGCTCAAGGGGGACAGC
Organism: Streptomyces oryzae; assembly: GCF_017676365.1. Taxonomy (GTDB): domain Bacteria; phylum Actinomycetota; class Actinomycetes; order Streptomycetales; family Streptomycetaceae; genus Streptomyces; species Streptomyces oryzae. The sequence goes on along the minus strand of NZ_JADKMA010000004.1, from coordinate 22,024 downwards.
AAGCTGTGGTCGGCGCGGGTCAACGACGAGTACCGCGCCCTGCTGCTGCAGCTCGGCGGCGACGACTGGCTCATCGTCTCCGTCCGGCACCGCAAGCACGCCTACGACAACCCCGAACGCCTCGCGTACTCCGTCAACCGGATCACGGGCGGCATCGAGTACGTCGATCTCGAAGTGGTCGAGGACAGCATTTTGCGCGGGCTGGCACCGGCAGGGAGACCAGCGGCACAGGAGTCCACCACCCCTCCGCAGGAGCCCGCAGTCGCTCCGGAACGCCCCACCTCGGCCGGGCCCGCGGAGGCCGCGGAGCAACCTCCCGCTCTGTTCGCCGACTGGGACGCGGAGCAGCTCACCGACCTCGGCGTGGCCGAGCCGCTGGTACCGGTGATCCAGGCCCTCACCACCGAGGAGCAGCTCCTCGGTCTGATCGATTTCGCGCCTCAGCTCACCGGCGAGGTCCTGCTCGCGCTCTATGACGGCACCCCCTACGACGAGGTGCTGGAAAGGGTGACCGCGCCGGTCTCGGCATCGGAGCCGGTCGACCGCGAGGACCTGCAGGCAGCGGCCGAACGCCCGGCGACGATGGTGACGACCACCGACGAGGCGCTGCGCAACGCGTTGGAGGGCAGCAGCTTCAACCGGTGGAAGGTCTTCCTGCATCCCACACAGACCAAGATCGTGGAACGCGACTACTCCGGTCCTGCGCGGGTGGGCGGAGGGCCCGGCACGGGGAAGACGATCGTGGCCCTGCACCGTGTGAAGCAGCTTGCAGAACAGTTGCCCTCGGGCCACACCAAGCCCATCCTGCTGACCACTTTCAACAAGAATCTGGCCGCCGAGCTGCGTTCCCGTCTGCTGGAACTGGGTGGTGAGGCGCTGCTTTCCCGAGTGGACGTCAGCCACGTCGACCAACTGGCACTGCGGAGCGTCCGGGAGGCAGAACCCAACAGCCGCAAGCAGACGATCGACGACGCGCAGGCAGTACGGGAGTGGCGCGCGCTCCTCGACGAACTCAGCGAGTCCCGGTGGGACGCGGAGTTCCTGCACGACGAGTGGAGCCAGGTGATCCTCGGGCAGGCGATCCCCTCCCGAACCGAGTACTTCCGCGCCCGCCGGGCAGGCCGTGGCAAGAACATCTCCCGCAGCGACCGTGCCGCCATCTGGCAGCTCGCCGAGAGCTTCACCCAGCGTCTCGACCGGCTCGGCCGACAGACCTGGGACCAGGTCTCGGAGCGGGCCGCCCGACTGGAGATGGAACGGGAGCAGCGCATTCTCGCCGTGGAACGGCAGCGCGAGGACGCCGGCGGGCGGGACAACATCCACCTCCAGGACGGTTCACGCGGATGGCTGCGGTACCGCTACCGCCACATCGTCGTGGACGAGGCGCAGGATCTGCGGCCCGCCCACTGGAAGATGCTGCGCGCGATGGCCGCCCGGGACCGCAACGACATCTTCCTGGTCGGCGACACCCACCAGCGCATCTACAAGAACCAGGTGACACTCGGGAGCCTCGGCATCAACATCCGCGGCCGATCGTCGCGGCTCAACCTGAGCTATCGCACCACGCGGCAGATCCTGCGCGACGCGCTGGGCGTCCTCGCCCAGGAGAAGTACGACGACCTCGACGGGAGCACCGAGACTCTCGCCGGCTACCACTCCGTGCTCAGCGGAGGGCACCCCCAACTTCGTCCCTGTGACAACTGGGAGGCCGAGCGCCATGACATCGCGGAAATGATCGCGGGATGGGGGGACGTACCGCACGAGCAGATCGCGATCGCGGTGCCGACCAACCAGATGGCCAGCGAGCTCGCCTCCGTCCTGGCTCAGCACGGTATCCGCGCCGTCGAGATCGGCTCCGATGGGCCGCGTGGCGGTAGCGGCGTCCACATCGGCACCATGTTCCGGTTCAAGGGACTGGAGTACCAGCATGTGATCATCGCGGGAGCGAGCGACGGGCTGGTGCCACGTGCCGCCGTGGAACGGCTCCGCACGAATGATCCCGGACGCTACGCCCGGGAGGTCCAGCGCGCCCGCTCGTTGCTCTTCGTCGCCGCGACCCGGGCCCGCGACAGCCTGACCATCTCGTGGCACGGTGCCCCGAGCCCGTTCCTGGAGCCCTTGCTGAGCAAGCAGAGCTGAACAGTGCGGGCCCCAGAGGGCATCACTGCGCGGTGCGCTGGCGTTGCAGGCCAGCGCACCGCAATCGGGCACTCTGGTCTTTCTGAGACGACGGGAACGACGTACGGCAGACGGCCGCACTGCGCCCAGGCGGCGACTGTGCGCCGGTGATCTCACCGAGCCGGCTTTGGCCGCAGGTCAGAGTCAGGGCGCGACCGTGCTGTCGCAGAGCTCCTGGTAGGCCTGGGAGATGTCCGCGAAGCGCACAGTGGTGATCTCCTCACGTGTGGGAGTGCTGGAGCTTCCGTGGAGTTCGTCCAGACGCAGGTCGCGCAGCGCAGTAGCCTTGCGGCACAGCTCTCGGGCGAAGCGGCCATTCCCCAGTGGGTCGACAAGAGCGTCGTCCACGGCCCGCCTGCAACAGGCTTCCAGCGCGCTGGCAGCGTCCTCATCGAGAACGTCACCCTGGGACTCCAGGACGCCGCGAGCGATCTGCACAAGCTCATCGGCGGAGTAGGACGGGAAGTCAACCCGCGTGGTGAACCTGGAGGCCAGTCCAGGATTGCTCGCGAGCAGTTCGGCCATCTCGTGCGGGTAGCCGGCCAGAACGACGACGAGCCGGTCCCGGTCGTCCTCAGCGCGCTTGAGCAGGACCTGGAGCGCCTCGGCACCGAAGGCGTCGCCTTTGAAGTAGCCGCTGTTGGACAACGCATACGCCTCATCGATGAACAGCACACCGTCAAGCGCCGAGTCGATGACTTTGCTCGTCTTGACGGCTGTCTCGCCGAGGTGCTGACCGACCAGGTCGACACGCTGCGCTTCTACTACCCGCCCCTTTTCGAGCAGTCCGAGTCCGGCGAACACCTTGCCGATCACGCGGGCCACAGTGGTCTTTCCGGTGCCTGGAGGACCGGCGAACACGAAATGCTGCGGGGCCGAAGTCGAGGGCAGTCCCTGCTCTCGACGCACAGCAGCCATGCGCAACTGTGCGACGAGCGTGCGCAGTTGCCGCTTGATGGATTCGAGGCCCACCATGCCGTCCAGCAGCGTCATCGCCTCGGTCAACAGCGCCTCCCGGGTTTGAGACTCGGCTGGGGGCGCGGAGTCCGCCGCTGGGGCTTCAGGGGAGGTCGTCTGCTGGCTGGGGGCTGCCTTGACCTGAACGGGGACAGCCTGCGCACGAGTAGCCACATCAGCGAAGGTAGGGAAGCAGCGGAAAGCGTACTGAAAGTGGCGCAGAGCCTCTTCCTTCTGGCCGAGGCCCTCGTATGCCATTCCTCGAAAATAGGCGACCTCGCCGGCGAATTGACCTTCCTGCCCCAATGCCTGCGGGAGCTGGGCAAGCGCGTTGAGTGCCTCATGGAAGACGTGCTGCTCAATGAGGGCCCTGGCAACGTACAACTGGGATTCATCCCGGAAGAACCGGTCGGTGATGTTCCGCGAGAAATCCAGCACAAGCGGCCAGTTCCGCGCCAAGAAGGCGTACCTCGTGGCTGCGAACCGTGTCTCTTCGCAGTCGAGATAAGCCGTCGAAAGCGACTGCCACGCTTTGTCCAGGTAGCCCTCGTCCAGGAGCCTCGCTACGACCGCAAGCCAGAGGTCGCGAGAAGTCTCAAGCCGGAATGTCACGTATACGCCGAGATCGAAGCGGGATTTCAGCGGCATTCCGTGCTTCCTGCGCAGGGCGCCGAAGGAGCCATGGTTACGCGACATTGCGTCGATCGCTTCTGCCTGACGATAGCCGGTGGCGTGCATGCCCAACCAGGCATCAGCGGCCGACGGATCGTGCTGCACTGCCTGCTCGAAGCGGGTCGCTGCCCAGTCCGGACGTCCCTGCCGCAGGAACCCGATGGCCTCCGTCCAGGCGCGCTCGCACTTCCGGGCGGAGTACCGCGGCGAGGCCGCTCCCTGCATTGCTTCTCCTCTTCACACAAGCAGTTGGACCTGTCGTTCTCAAGGGATTATTTCATCTGGGGAACGCCTTCCATCTCACTCCGGAATGGGTTGATCCAGCCAACAGTCACTGATCTCGCTCGTTTGGTGAGCGACCGCGCAGAGCGGCGAGGACGAGGCGGCCGTAGCGGGTGGTGAGGAGCACGGCAGTGGCGGCGAGAGCCCCGCTGGTGGCAGTCACGAGGTGCCAGGGGTCTTCGTCGCCCAGCACTTGGAGCACGCCAAGAGCTGTGCCCAGTGGGAGGCCGAGGATGGTGAGCACGCCGAGGGCGCCGCTGATTTGCTGGTTCTCCTGAGTCTGGATGAGCCGGTTGTGGTCGGCGGCCTCGGCGAGGATCTCGGTGAAGCGGTCGGAGAGGCGATATTGCTGCTGGTAGGCGATGAGCAGGTCATTGGCGATGCCGTGGGTGGTCAGGTGCTGGCGCCAGTAGGTGCTGCGGAAGTGGGCAATCCTGCGTTCGAGCCTGGATAGGCGGTTGGCCTCGCCAGGGCCGGTGAAGACCTGGGCGAGGTCTTCGGTGAGGTGGTCGATGTGGGTGCGCTGGATCATGCCGAGCAGGAGGGCGTCGAGGTAGATACTGCGCGCGTGGAGTTCGGCATAGCCGTAGAAGGGGTCACTGGGCCCGTGGTCGCGGCGGTGGCCAATGAAGGCGGCGCCCTGGCGGAGGACGAGGGCGCTCCAGTCGGCGGATAGGCGCAAGGTTCCGCCTGTGAGCTGGGGAACGGTTGCGGGGTCAGGGGGGTAGTCGTCGGCGTTGGTACGGGAGGCGAGTGCCCAGAGCCATTGCTGGGTCGGCAGCCAGCGGCGGTGGTCACGGCCCCGGTAGAGGCGGGGCAGGGATTGTCGGCTGGGTGTGAGGAGGGTGACGGTGTAGGGAAGGGCGTCGGACTCGATCGTGGCGCGGCCTCCGAGGAGGGGCTCCGATCCGGAGTGAGCGTTGTCCTCCAAGAGGGCATTGAGCGCAGATTCGGCCGCCAGCGGAAGCGAAGTGGTCCCGGGGCGGCGGGCGAGCGAGCGGAGGGTATCGAGGAGTTCCGGGCCCGCGATGGTCAGGTGCAGGATGGCCAGTGCGCGGTCGGGGTTGTCGTCGGTGGGTGTGCGCAGGAGTTCGACGCCGTCGACAGTGAGAGGGCCGTCGGTGTGCTGGGTGTGCCGATGCCAGCGTGTGGGGCGCTCGGGGGTGCCGTAGAGAACGCTGGCGACGGCTGGGGTGAAGTAGGTGCGGCGGGTGTCAGTGGTAGTGGTGCGGGCGCCGTGGGTGAAGGGCAGGGGGCCTCGGGGCCAAGCTGGGTCGGTGGGCAGGCGCGCGGGCAGGACGACGGCGATGATCTGGCGGACACCGGTAGGGGCGTTGCGCGTGTGCCTCACTCGTAGAAGGCTTCCGGGGAGGGTTGGTTGAGCCGGATGACGAATTCGGCTCGCCAGGTGTCGGCGGGGGCGATGTGGAAGCGGACCCGTTCGCCGGTGTGCAGGGTGCGGAATCCTTCGGTGACGATGTGGGTGTAGTCGAAGGAGTAGTGGCGGCCGTCTTCCTCGTCTTGCACGATGTAGCTGCTTGCGCGGCCGTGGATGCCGCCGCCGTGGGGGCGGCGATCGACGACGTGGCCGAACCGGGGGACGTCGGCTGAGGCGGGCCTCTGAGGACGGTCTGCCGTCATGCGTGCGATCCCTCCTTCGCCTCGTCACCAGTGGCAGGGGGTAGCTCGGTAACACAGCGGAAGCCGACGGCGTTGCTGGCTCGGGAGCGGCGGAACAACCCCTTGGCGCTGGCTTGAACGGCGCGCAGTGGGTTGTCGAATGCGCCACCGCAGATGACCGCCTCGTCTGGGTCGTTGACGCTGGTGGAGGTCCATTCCCAGACGTTGCCGACCATGTCGGCGATGCCGTATGGGGAGCGGTTGGAAGGATGGGCGTCGACAGGGGTGACCCAGGCGTGGCCCAGGCCTCCACGGTCGAATTCCTGCTTGCATGCCTGGTAGGTGACCAGGGGCCGGCCGGCCCAGGTGTCGGCGCAGTTCACCGCTTGGAGGTCTGGGGTGTCTCCCCAGGGGAAGAGGCGGCCGTCTGTGCCGCGGGCGGCGGCTTCCCATTCCAGCGAGGTGGGCAGTCGCTTGCCTTCGAAGGCGGCGAAGGCGTACGCGGACCACCAGCTGACGCAGATGGCCGGGTGGTCGTCGTATCGGGGGTCGTCGTAGTAGTCCGGGGCACGCAGTCGCTCGGCCCATGGGGCGTGCGTGGTGCCGGGCGGCTGGTCCGGATGGTCCCAGGGTGAGGTTCCGTCGGGGCGCAGAGCTTGGAGAAATGGGCGGTAGCGGGCGACGGTGACCAGGTGGCGGTCGAAGCGGACCGGCTGGTGGATACGGCGCAGCAGCAGCCGTTCGGCTGGCCCGACGAGATGGACACCGGGGCGGAGCACGCAGTCTTCGGCCGGGGCAGGAGGTGAAGTGTTGGTGGGGTGGGCAGCGAGAAAGGCGCGGACTTGTTCGGTCAAATAGGGGGCGCCGGGCAGGTCCATCGCCTGTTCACGGCCGTCCGGGGTGCTGAGGTAGCGGGCGGCAAGTAGCTCCTGATACGCGGAGTGGATGAAGGCCAGTGCCTGATCGTCGGCCGGCCGGAACAGCGGGGCCAGGCGAAAGGCCTCAGGCGTGATGAGGCCACCGTCGAAAGCTTCCGGTCCGAGCGCATTGTGCAGCTCAAGCAGAGGGAAGACCGTGCGGTCTTCCAGGAAGGCTCGGCCACAGGCGTCAGCGAGGGCTGGCGCGAGGTGCGGCAGTCCGGCGTTGGCGAGTACGTGGTCGATATGGCTGCCGATCAGCTCGGTGAACGTGAGGGCCCCTGCCATGTCCAGCGCGGTCTGGATGCGTCGTGCCAGCGGCGTTGAGGGGACGGCGGTGTCGGCATCCGAGGTGGTTTCGCTGCTGCCGGTTGGGGTGTCGGTCAGTCGCAGCATGCTGAAGCGGGGAACACGCCGGGGGTCCACGCCATTGGCGTACACCTGTTCGACCAGTTGCTCGGATACCGCGCTGGAGCAGTCGAGCAGTCGCCGGATCTGCGGGGAATCGGCCAGGAAGGAGACCCGGGAACTCATTACGACGCAGGACTCGGCTGACAACACTGACGCCAGGTCCGCGAACAGGCGCAAGAATCCTTCGGGGCTGGGTTCCTCCACCGCCTCATCGACAGCATCCAGGACACACAGTGCCGAGCCGGAGCGGATCAGGTACAAGAACAGCTCGAACGTGTGCGCGCGTTCACCCGGCATGCAAGGCGCCAGGATACGGGCCACGTATTCGGCGAAGGTCTCGTCCTTGGGCTTCAGGCTGAGGTCGAAGTAGAAGCGGAAGCGTCGCGCCGTTGCGGGAGTGTCGTTGACCAGGGCACGCAGCAGGGTGCTCTTCCCGCTTCCGGGCTTGCCGATGACCAGGACGTTGGCCGACTCCTGCATAAGTCGAGTCAGGAGAGGTTCAGCGTCATCCACCTCGGTGATACGGGATTCGCCGCTGTGCGGGTCACTGGCGAGGAGGGCGCCGGACAAAGGCAGACGCTCACTGGGCATCTCCGGCGCGGCAGTGGCGCAGGAGGCCAGATGGGCCTGAAGATCGACAATGGTGTCGATGAAGCCCTCATAGCCCACGATCCGGTAATCCTGACCCAGCAACGGGCGGACCTGGTCCACCACGTCGTCGAGGACGACGAACCGAGTGAGCTTGGGCAGTCGAGTCTTCAGCAGTTCGCCGCCGGTGGTCTCCAGCACGTTGCGCAGCTCGGCTGCATCCTTGGACAGCAGGAGCTCGACATACTCCAGGCGAACACCGGATTCACGGCAGAACAGCTGATAGACGGTCTCCGTGGAGAGAACGAAGCGCTTGGAGACCCGATACCCCAGCGTCAGGTAAAGGCCGGCAAGGAACTCCACGCGGCGCGCAACTTCGGGTTCCATCCGTGGGTCGTCCCCGGACAGGGCCGGACTCGCGGTGCTGGCGAACCAGGCCAGCACATCGACCAGACGACGCACAGCGAGCAGACCGTCTTCCTCAGCGATCTCATAGCCATCGTGCGTGGAGCGGTTGCGCAGACGCTGGATGTCGGTAAGCGCGTCGAGGACCGTTGTACTGCGAATGTGCGGACGGCAGCCCTTGATCAGCTCGCTGAGCATGCGCCCGGACGGGTCACCGGCCACCTCATGGTGCCGCCAGAGCTGCTTCAGCAGCTTCTCGGTGATCTTGCCGACCAAGGCGATGGCGTTCTCCGGATAACCATCGTCCAGCGAACGTAACGGGCGCTCCAGATCGATCCCAAGGCGCTCCGCTACCCGTGAGTGATCGTCCAGCTCATGCTGTAACCGGCGCAGGCGCTCGTCCACCGGAGCGGTCACCGCGCACCCCCGCCAGGATTGGTGGTGTCAGCGGGGTTCTCACGGATGCCGAGGACAAATTCGAAGCGGTCGGGGAAGACCAGCTCTGGCTCCGGATGGCGGGCCCGGATCTCCTCGATCCCGGCATCGAGCTCCTCGTCACTGAAGGTCGACAGCACGGACATGTACCGGGCCCTGACCATGGACAAGTACCGCTCCTTGTCCAAGCGCAGCTCATGCTCCACACAAGTCCGTTCGGCCCGGAGCCCCGCATCGGCCAGGTGCTGGGCGATACCAGCAGGGTCGGGCTGGAGCTCCTCATACCGCCTAAGCGCTTCAGCGAAGAGCGGATAGTCGATGGTGGTTGGCAACATCGCCACCAACAACCGCCCCCCGGGCGCCAGCAGCCGTGCCAGGCCGCCGAGGGTGACGGCAGGATCAGTGACGTGGTGCACCGACTCCTTCAGCCACATCGCATCCAACTGCTCGTAGGGCAAGGCCACCCTCTGGTCCGCGATCTCCTCTGCCGAGGCCCGAAGCGGTGACAGAGCAGACGATGACGGAAGCTGATCGAGCATCGCCGCGGAGGGGTCGACACACAGCAGAGGGTGATATGGGCGAAGAGCCTCCGCTATACCCGCAGCGAACAGGCCAGTGCCGCAGCCGATGTCCGCCATACGGTCGTCCGCCGACAGCTCCAGCGCCGAGGCAATCTGCTCGGACATCCACCCAACAAAGGCTGGACTATATGCCCAGTTGTCGTCGTACGCGCTGGCGAGATTCTCGTAGTGCTCCCCCATGTCACGCCGCACCGACGCCTCCTGACCCACCCTGATCGCTCACGCTGCCCCGACTTGCCAGACTACCCAATGGAGCAGTCCCAGCAACGGGGGCGTATGCCGGACCGATGGCGTCAGCCGACCAGCGCTGACGCCTATTCGAATGCTCATGGCTACGACGCTCCTGCCTGGGGATTCAGCGTCGACGAATGACAGTTTGTCCTTGGCAGCGAAAGTTAGTCGCTGGAGTCGCGCTGACCTGCGCCGACTGGGATCGGATTGGTAAAAGATCTTGCTGGGCCTGCTTTTGATCTGGCTGGGGGGGGCAGTCCTTCTGCACCTCACGGTGTTCAGGGCCGGTCTCGGCGGACGTTCTTGCGCCGTCGTTCGAGTTGGGGGAGCCAGTGCTCGGGCGGCTGGGGATCCGTGGCCGCTACAGCCCAGCCGTCCTCTTCCTGGGGGTTCCGGGGAGCCCAGGTGCGCGGTCGGTCTAGTGCGACAACGTCCCTGATGAGCAGTCCCATTGCCTCGGGGACGTCCCGGTCAAGGTAGTTCAGCAGCAAAGGGATTCCCAACGGGCCCCGTCGCAGGACCGACGTCCGGTAGGTGACCTGGCAGAAGGCGTCCGCTTCGAAGACGACGCCACGGGCGCCGGTTGGCCCCTCCTCGTCCGAGAACCAGATCAGCCGGTCGCCAGCGACGAGGCGTTCCCGACCCAGGAGCATGCCGTTTCGCGCGGATTTTTCCCTGTTGAGGAACGGAACGGGGTCCTCGTACGCACCGAGATCGTTGTCGCTGATTCCGGCCACGTGGCCGGGGGCGCGCGTGGCATGAATTTCCAGTAGATCGCCGTCCCCGTGGGCCTGCCAGAAGTCGAGGACCTCGGCGGACGAGCTGAGCAGATGAGGATATGCCGTAAGCGCGAACAACTGCCCAGCCCTCAGGGGCAGGACGACTCGGTCGCCCTCGCGCAGGCGATGGATGGCAGGGATCGGCTCCCAGCTGGTGATCCCGGTTGACTCGCCCTGACAATGGCGGATCGCCTCGATGGCCACATCCAGAGTGACGCGGAAAAATTCCCTGTCTGCGTTGACCCGTTGGGCAGTGAGGAGGCGGTGGACAGCCCGTTCGACGTCTTCGGGGCGCGACGAGAGAGCCCTGAAGAGCACCTCGTAAGGAAAGGGGACTGACGTGCCATACAGGTCCTTCGCACGGTCCTCCGCAAGCCGGGCCGAGTAGCCGATCTTAAGCATGTCCGGGAAGGCAGGGTTTCGCTGGACGTACACGAACCCGGTCGCCCGAGGGGGAGGCATGGGAGTTCTGGTACGCGTCTCCCGTGAGTGGCCAGATTGCTGGCCTCTCTTGGTCCCCCTGGAGAATCCGGAGAGCTCGACCGGCGGGTGGGCCGACAACGCTACGACCCCGCCTTTGATGTCGCGATAGGACGATGCGGTGATGTGGCGCCCCGAGGAGAAGTGCTGGACCCGCGCGGGAGCCAGACGCCGCAACGCCTCCGAGAGCGGCTCAATCCCCTCGTGCTCGTCGTAGTCACAGTCATGGGCGCCCGGCAAGGCCCGTGTCAGCGCTGCGGAGGCAACTTCCGTGACCAGGCTGGCGAGTTCCGGGCCGATGGGCGCGTACAGCGTGCCCAGGTGGGTGGACTCAATGTCCCATTCATCCGGCTCGTTGTGTGATTCCGCATAGACGTCGATGGGGACGCCAGAGCGCTTCGCCATGAGGAGCAGCTCGCAGGCGTGGGCTGGGTTGTCCAGATCGAAGACGAAGTGAGCGCGTATACCCAGGGACTCCGTTCTGGGCTTGCGGCAGATGAGCAGAAGGCGGCTCGCGTGTCCGGGGTCCCTCTCGAAACCGAGGGGCAACACTCCCTCGCTGAGTGCGGCGCGGGCGGCCTCCGTCTCCTCCTCGGTTCGTACGATGACGTTCCACCAGGGTAGAGGGCCGTATGTGCCGTGTAGCGCCTGGGCGTCGGGGACGCAGGAGCCGACGCGGTAGCTGTCTCGGAAGTGGAGCGAACAGTTCAGGAAGGTCAGGATGCAGGCGTCCTGGAAGCGCTCCTTCTGTGTACGGGTCCGCAGCAAGTCGCGCTCGGTGGCGCTCAGACAACCTATCGCCTCGGAGAGCACCTCAAGCTGCTCGTCGACCACGTCCAGGGCGCGGGTGAAGACCGGACGCAGACTATGGTTTGGCCGGGAGTCGCGGATTGCCTCGCGAAGGGATCCACTGGCTGCGGTGCAGCCGGCCACCCGGGTTCCCAGCTCCCGCAGATGCCTGACACCGAGGGCAGGAAACCCCTTCGTCCATAGCTTTTGAGCCTCGTTGCCTGCCCTGATCAGGGCAAGTGCCGCGACATGCTGGACACGCGTGTCGGGCTCCGCTTCCAGCCTGGACCAGATGGTCTCGGAGCACACCTCCAGCGGTCTGAGTGAGCGAGGCGCCATAGCTTCTGCGGCGCGAGAGGTTTCCATGCCCCAGTGCCTAGTCAGTTCTCTGACTGTCTTGGCGATGGTGGTCACGCGGGAACGCCGACGGAACCAGTGGTCCAGGAGAAGGGCGTACGCGCTCTCCGGATACTCGGCGCGCAGGCCGAGGCCGAACAGCAGAACGGAACCCGTGAGTCCGTCGTTCTCCACGTGCCAGCGGACATGCTTGACCAGGCTGGCGAGTTGTTCCGTGTCAGGCTTGGGCTCGGCGAAGACTGGGTGCCTTGCTAGCAGTCCGATGATGTGCGCGGTGGATCGGCCACGCGCGTCCAAGACAGCGATACGCAGAACCAAAAGGGCCCGCAGTAGATCCAGATCACTCGGCTCACCGACGATCCGCGCCGGGGCCATCAACGCGTGGCGACCGACGGCGGTGGCAATCCCCGTGCAGATCTTCTGGATCCACTGCTCGCGCAGGTCGGTCAAGCCAGTAGCGGAAGGCACGACTTTAATCCCCCCTGTTGATACGGACGGCAGCGGAACCCTCTCCGTCATCCACAACGGAGACCGCCTCACCTCGTCGGAAGCGCTGCTGTCACCTGGTGCCGGTGGGGTTCTGCAGGCGACCTGGCAGACGCTGTACCCATGAGCACCGGTGTCCCGCAGGGCCACGGCCAGGGTGCTCATCATCCTTGCCTGTCGCATCAGCGGAGTGTATGAGGTACCACTGACAAGACCCGTACCGGCAGGACATCGCGACATTCCCGCTGACCTCTTCGGCGTGGCGGTCTGGGAAGCCCGCACGACTGGGTTCGCTGTCAAACGCCTCGATTGCCTGACAGAGGACACTGGGGGTGGCTCTGTTCACGAGATGCGGTTCCGGTTCACGAGATGCGGTTCCGGCACAACTTCTGTGGAGCTGCTCCGAGGCACGGTTACCGACCGGCGTTGTCGCCATTCAAGTGGTCCCGGGCTGCAGTCACGTAAGCGGCGATAGCTTTGGTGAGGTGAACGTGCTCATCACGGGCAGCCTGCGCAGAGGCAGCGTCGGAGTAGTCCCTCTGTCGAGCGGCGAGCCGAATCTGAAAGGCCGCGCTGACGACTTCTTGGGCGAGGATGGCGACGTGCTCAGGCCCTTCGAGTTGGACGACAGGGAGTGTAGCCCGCAGGGCATCGTCCCTCTCCGCCGCCTCTGCTCATAGCACAACGGCGCGTGCATTGACACCTGCAGGATTGCTGGTGTCACCTGTGCGGGTGATTTCCGCGTGAGCCTGGGCGATGGTTACGGTGCGCCGCGTTCCATAAGCGTACGCTTCGGCAGCTTGCAAGAAGGCGGCATAAGCGTCCCGCTGGTGTTGTCGGCGCACTGCGTCGACGGGACCGAGATGGGCTCCACGCGCCTGGTGGCGTCCCGCCGCGTAAGCCGCCGCGGCGGCGACCAGTGCGGTGGGGCTGGCGACGACGGCGGCTATCACCTGTGGATCCATAATAGTGAGCATGCCGCAGTCGACCACTCAGGTGGCGGGCGTGACGGTTCGTGCGCATCAGGGCTGCCTGTGAAGCGTGGCAAGTGACGCTGCATTGGGCAGGTGAGGCCGGTCGCTTGCGGGGCCGTGAGACGAGGGACTGGTTGTCCCTTCCTCCTCAAATCCGTGCAAGGCCAACACGGACGTCCCGGCCCAGGTTTCACAGAAGTTGCGCCAGAGCCGCATCTCGTGAACAAGGCCACTGCGGCTAATCCCCACCCAGGTGACCTATGGTTATGGGATAGCAAGAATCAGTTCGGTCATCAACGGCGCAACCCGTGGAGCAACAGCCCCGCTCCCCCTCCCGACACGTACCATACGCACACGCGGCGGCAGGCGTGACTGAACGGTCATAGTCTGTCGCCGCGAGTCGTATGTGAGGGCCAGGCCGATCGCTTCGTAGACAGGGCGCTTAGCGGTGGGGGCTGCCGCGAGGAGCCGGTCCTTCATCTCGCCGAGCGTACGGATCACGGTTTCCAGCTCCGCTTGGGATACAGCGCCCCTGGGTCGGCGCCGGTGAGCGGCGCGGAGCCGCTGCTCGGCGGCGCTCTTTTCCTGCTGCGTCTCGTTGATCCACTGACCAACCAGGGCCGGGTCGGCCAGGCAAGCTGGTGGGCCGCGTCGCGGATGGCCGGACGACAAGCATCTGAAATCTGCGGCCTTGACCAGTGTGGCCAGGGTTACCGGTGTGGTGGAGCGACAGCGGTAGCAGGCGAGTTCACCGGTGGCCGGTGGGTACTACCGCCCCGCAGGCCACCGCGAGGACATAGCCGATGCCACGTCCTCGCCGGAGGCGATCGCCGAGATCACCAGCCTGCCGGCGCCAGGTGGTGCTCCGCGGTGACTCGGCGCCGGCCCCGTTGATCAGTCCGCGGCGTCGCTCTGCCTGAGGTCATACCTGTCGCGATGGGCGAGGACCTCCTCCATGTGGCCCTCCGCCCACTCGCGCCCTACAGGGCCCCCAGCAGTCCCAGAACCCTGTTGACCGCCTCGACGACCGGCTGGCCCAGCGCTCCGACGGTCGCGGCGATGGTGGCCACGGCGATCAGGGCGCGGTGCCGCTCCTGGGGTGCGCTCGCCTGAGAGGTGATCACGGGCAAGGAGTCGTCGATGACTTGCACGGTCGCGGGCGCAACCTGTTCGCGCAGTTCCTGGAGGAGGCACGACAGTTCCTCTATCGATTCGAGGAGAGCCTGGGGCGCCGGTTGCGCTGGGCCGGAGTACTGATTCTTGATAATGCCTGTGTTGTTGGTCCCGCCGTACATGTTGACGCTGTCACCACTCACTTCTTCAGCACCCCCACGTTGCCCAGACCGCCGTACATATTGACCTTGTCGCCGTAGTTGTACTCCCTGAGGTTGAACTTGACGCTCTCCACCCGCACGTGAAGTTCCTTCTCCGGGTTCTCAACAGCCTCCACGAGGGCGCCGACGAGCCCTCGGAGCTCTTCGCGGTCCGGCAGCGTCACCACCGCGCTCGCCGTGCCTGACGTGTCGATGGCAAGCGCGTACTTACTCGGCGAGATCAGCACCTTCAGAAACCTCGCGAACAGCAGAATCACCACGACAAGGCCGACGCCCCACAGCCCCGGCTCCACGTTCGCCACCCATAACGCGATAGCGCCCCCGATCACGAAGTGCCAGAACGCCTCCCAACGCTTGGGCTTGAACTCGGTGGTATAGACCCTCACAAGGTTGTGCAGCGGATAGGCGGCCTCCCCCAGCCATAGCAGCCGCTTGCCAACGCGCAGATCGATGCTCTTACCGCCGGACGGCAGCTCCGGCGGCATCGGTGGCGGCTCCCATGTCCCCTTCGTCTCCACAAGTCCCCCGTACGCCATGCGACTTCATGACCGCGTGGGACCATTAAGCATCGCTGACTCCCCCATTGAAAAGGGGGAGTCAGCAGCAACCGAAACCGTTGAACCTAAGGCCAGCACGCCAGCACCAGCACCAGCACCGGCGCCGGCATCAGGACCAGCACCTGGCCCTCGTCCGAATCCGCGTCCTTGGTTCGTCCCACACCGTGAGCTGACGCGGCAACGGCACGCGCCGCAGCAGATTCCGCCGCTCGCCAGAGGGCTCAGCGAGCGTCCTGGCCGCGTCGGCCAAGTTGATCTCGAGGGCCTGCCGACACCGGCAGCTTCAGGGTGGGCCAGGCCATTGCGGCAGGCTGCAGGCGGTGCGGCGGGGCCTGTCGCAGGGGCCGCCGCATGTGCTGCTCGGCGAGGCAGCAGGACCTTGAAATGGTGGAACGCCGTGCTCCGCCCGGACACCTGGCCGGGCGCACTCGCCGGCGCCCCCTCCCCACGCCGCCTGGGAAACCCGCCCTGTGCCACAGGCCCTCTGCTTCACATCCCTGTAGGCCGTGGTGGTGGGGCTACGCGCTGCCGCGGATTGCGGACCAGCCGGCCTTGTTGAAGCCGGGTTTGCCGGGCGCGACGGCTGCCGGGGTGTCCTTCTCCTTCTGCATCGCGTGGAGGGTGTCGGCGATGCTGACTTTCCAATCGCCCTTCTCCCAACGGGCCACCGACAGCTGCTGGCTCCAGGAGGTCTTCATCTTCTTGTGCTTTCCGTTCTTCGACGTCTCGCGGGTCAGGAGCCAGGCGCTGACGCTGTCCGGGGAGGAGGTGACGATCTTGTAGCCGACGGTGTCGCCGTGCAGCCACACTCCGGGCGGCAGGGGCTCGCCCTTCTTCACGCCTGCCCGGCGGCGTAGCTCGGCGTCGGTCTTTTCCGTCTTGGCCTTGATCTTTCTGGTGTTCTGCGGAGTCTGGTCGCCTTCGACCTGGTAGCGGCTCAGCAGGCGAAGCTGCACATCGCTGGGGTAGCGGTCCTTTCCGATGCGAACCTCGGCGGCCGCGGTGAGCATCGCGAGCGCGCCTTCGGTGGTGTGGGGGAAGTTGACCGGGTTCCCGCCCACGGTGCGCTTCCCCTCTGGCAGGTCGGTCCACTTCTTCGGCTCGGTCCAGTCCTTCGGCCGGTGGGAGGACTTCGAGGATGCGGCCGGTTCGGAGGGGCTGCGGCTGTCCGGGGCATCGCCGGCTCCGCAGCCTGCGGCGAGCACGCAGACGGCGGTCAGCGCGAGCGAAGCACCTGCGCGGCGCGTGGAGACGAGCACGTGTACGAACTCCTGTCAGATGGGGCGGGCATGGCGGTCCGATGCTGGGGACCGCCATCGGCAGCTGGACTCCCCCGGTTGCTCCCCGAAAAGCGTCAGACCTGACACGCAACAGTAGCCAATGACCTACGCTGCGTAGGCAGGATCACATCAACAGGGGGGACCTGTGAGAAGTACGGTGCGCAGCGCAGTGGCTGCAGCGGCAGTGGCAGGGGTGCTGGCAGGGGCGTTGGGGGCCTGCGGCTCCGAGGAGGACAAGACTCCCGGCAAGAAGAGCAGCCGGAAGAAGGCGTCATCCGCGCCCGCGCCGCCGTCCCGGGCACAGTTGAAGAAGATGTTGCTCGCCAAGAGCGACCTCCCCAAGTCGCTCAAGCAGTACGACAAGGTCTTCCCCGTACCCATCGTGAAGGGGAACCTGGAGGCATCGAAGCCACGCTGCCAACCGTTGGCCGACGCTCTCCACCGCGGGATGCCGGACCAGACGCATGCCTGGGCGAAGCAGCGCTACATGAAGGCGCTGCGTGATCGCTTCACTGTGTCGCTCGCCTCCTACCCCTCGGAGAAGGAAGCGGCGGCTGCCGTGGGCGAGCTGAAGACTTCCGCCGCGGCCTGCACCTCCCCCTTCCGTATGGTCAACAAGAAGGCCCACTACACCGACCCCTACCAGGGAGTGAAGAACAAGACAGCCCCACGGCAAGGCGACCAGGCCCTCGCCTACGACCTGCGTGCCGTCGCCGACGACGGCAGCCGCCGCGAGTTCCCCTTCCTCCACATCTACGTTCGCGTGGGGAACGTCGTCGCCACCTTCGTGCGCGTCGGATCCGACCGGCCCGAAGACAACGTCATCCCCCCGGACCTGGTCGAAGCCCAGGTCGGCAAGCTCAAGTCCTCCTGAGCTGAGGCGCTCCGCCCTGCGGCCACGCGGGAGTGTCCGCGCATCTGTGCGACTGCCCCTGACGACGGGGCGGCTGGGTGGGCGTACGCGTGAAAGCGTCCGCCCCGGTACGGCGCCAGGTACCCAGCAAGCTGGACGCCGGAGGGCTCTTCATCACCAGCGACAAGCAAGCCCTGAAACGCTGGCTCCACGCGCATGAGTTACTTCGCGGCCCACCCGCCGAGGTCGCTGGTCTCCGTGCCGGCCCCCGCGGGCGCGCGGAGCATGGATGGGAATGCGGCAGTGCTCTGCGACGATGAGCGGCCAAAGTTCGCAGGGCCAGATTTCGTGTTGAAGAACGACATCACGACAGGGTTCAGAGGCGTCGCCAGTGGGTCTGCTGGTGGATGGCCCGGGCTTTCTCTTCGGCGGTGAGGCCACGTTCCCGCTCTTGCGGCGTCAACGTCCCGCCGGAACCGACGCCGCGACGATAAGCGACGTAGGCCACCGCACCTACGAGAGCCAGCCATCCAACTACGACGAGCATGACCATGCCTGTTCCCACCTTCCGGCTCCCGACTACATTGCCCAGGCCCTGGTTGGGCAGCGGCAGCCATGTCGAGCATCAGCGTTCAGAGGCGATCGACGGCCTGGCGTTCTCGAACTGTCTGTGCTTGTCGTGCAGTTCGGCCTCGCCCTTGCCGGCCCTTTCGCGCCCACGCACGAGGCGTCAGGACAGCGGGCCGGGCGGGAGCCCCGAGGGCGGGCCGAAGGGGAGCGGGCCGCCCCACTGCGGCGAAGCAGCTGACGCGGCGGCGTACTGGCGGCGGTGACGGCCACGGCGGACGGCGGTGACGGCGCTGATGGCCACAGCTGCGGCCACCGCGGCGAAGAAAAGGCCGATCGCCGCGAAGGTGGCGCCCGCTGTGGCGCCCACGTGCGGCCTGTCCCCCACCGCGAACTCCGCCTGCCGCTCCGAGGTACAGGTGAGCGCGTAGTCGCCGCTGCTGCCGGGTTCCACTTCGAGGACGCGCTCCCAAGTGCGTGATCCGGCGGTGACCTGGAAGGTGCTGTCCGGCCGGGTCATGGACCCGGCTCGCATGTCCGGGATATTGCAGTTGACCCGGCCCTTTCCGGACTGGGAGACGAAGATGGCCTTGGTCTTCCCCTTGGTGAAGCTGACCTTCTGCGAGCCGCCGCTGGGAAAGCTTCGGCCGGTGTCGACCGAGCGGACCGCACTCTTCACTGTCACCAAGAGGACCGTGGCCCCGGTGCCTGCCAGAGCAAGCGCCACCACCGCGGCAACCACGTACCAGATACGCCGGGGCCGCACATCCTTTGCCGGCATTACCGCCGGAGGCGGCGGGCCACCGTACGGCATGGCTCCAGGGGCTCCTATCGTCATAATGCCGCATCGTACATAGATACAGAGCGAGTTCGGTGCGGCGTCGGTGGACATTCGAAGATTTCGAATCGGCCGCCTACAGTCAATTCGTCCCGCACGGCCCCCCAAAAAAAACGGGCGCAGGCGGTCTGGTGCCGCTGGCCGGTGCTTTCACATGGTGATTCAAAGGACACGGTCGAAGGGATCAGAACTCCAGCGACCGTACGGTTAATGACGGGCGGATGCCAGGTGACGTGCCATCAGTTCACCAGCGATAACGAGAAGCAACAGCGGCGACAAGGCGTACTCCCGCCGCAACCGGCGCTACCTGCGACGACGCCAGATCAAGCCCCCCCATCCCCGAGCCGGAAGACCAGCGGGCCAACCGCCAACGGACGGGCAGCAAGGGCGGCGGCGTCCCGCAGGCTTCGGCAAGACGATCTACAAGCGAAGGAACGAAGTCGAGCGGACGATCAACGTGTTGAAGAACCCCCCGGCCGTGGCCACGAGGTTCGACAAGCGCGGCTGCATCTTCCACGGCACCGCCACCGTTGCCTCGATCCGACTCCGGCTCCGCCCGTGATCTTCTAGTCGCCGGTCGTGCCGTCGAGCATCTCGCGCAGGATGTCCAGGTGGCCGTTGTGGCGGGCCGTCTCCTCGGTGAGGTGGAGGAGGATCCAGCGCAGGTCGACGTGGCGGCCGTTGCGCACGGCTCGCCGGGCCTGCTTGTCCAGGCCGTTCCCGGCGACCAGTTCGCGGTAGTGGGCGCTCTGTTCGGCGTACTCGTCGAGCAGCTGCGTGAGCGGGAAGTCGACAGCGATACGCATCTCGCGGTCGGGGTCCTCCTCGGTCCAGGGACCCCGGTCTTCCTCGCCGAGGAAGACCACTTGGAACCAGTGGTACTCGACCCAGCGGAGGTGGTTGATCACCCCGCTCATGGTCATCAGCGGTGAGCCCGGCAGGAGCGCCTTGCGTGCGTTCTCCGCAGAGACGCCATCGCACTTGGCGCGGGCGGTGTCACGTGCGTAGTCGAGAAACGTGGTGAGCTGGGTGCGCTCGTCCCACGCGGGCGGCGTGTCGTCGATTCTGGTCATCGCGCGAAGCGTCCCCGATCACCGCGACCGATGTCGAGGCATTTAACGGCGGCAACCTGCTCCATCCAGCTCCTTGTCCGGCGGGTCGCTACAGCGATTCAGTACTGGGGGCCGCCGGGCGTGATCCGCCGGACAGGCCCTGGGGCGGACTCGGGTATGCGTCGCTGCATCTGGTGCAAATGCTCCAGGGTGACACCGCCCTGGCGTACGAATCGGTCAAGTTGTCGTAGGAGGTGACGTCGGCCCCTCTCAAGGTCCTGAGACACGGAAGCGCTATGCGGAGCTGTGGAGGCTGAACTCACAGACTCCCCTGACGCCTGGCCAGTGGAAGGTCGTGGCTGCCCCGGGCGACGCATGGAGTGGTCCGTTCCGCTGCCCGACCTCACCGTACTCATCGCCCTCGACGACGAGGCGATCCAGCGTCATGCCTCGCACGGACCCGAGCGCGTCGAGGTCCTCAGCAGCCCGGCGGCACCTGGATGGGCCGTCATCCGGTCCCGCGACGGCATGATCTGGCCGACGGGGCCGGCCAGGGAGACGCCTGAGGGGATGAGCCGGTCGATGACCGGTCGTCGGAGCACTCATCCCTCGTCGCACTGCCATCCAGCGACCGGTGTCGGTGCGGGCTTCCTGGGAGGCTCGGTGCGCTGGTAGTACACAAAGTTCCGGGTCCGCAGCGCGATGTCCTCCTCGGCGCGCGCTGCGACTGTCGGCCAGGTACGGGAGAGCCCATGGAGCCAGAAGGTGTCCAGTTCGCAGGCCAGCCGGTCCGCGAAGCTCCCCTCCCCGCGGTCGGCAGCCTCTCGCACGATGCGCAGCGCGGCGACAATGTCGCTGCCGTGCTTGGACTGCACCCCCAGGAGACTGCTGAGCTGCCGGGCCACCACGCCGCTGGGAGCCGAGGCGACACGGTGCAGATCCTCGCTCGGCTCCGGTATCCGCCCCGCGGCCGCCGGAGGTGTCAGAAAAACGGGAGAGGAGAAGACCGGCTCGAAGGCATGCACCAACCCGCGTACCGCAGCGAGCAAATGCAGTCGATGCCCCCGCAGCATGCTGTTGACCTCTGCACATGACAAGGAACCATCCCCGAGCGTTCGCGGCCGGGACGGATGCAGCACGGCGCCGGCCTGCATGAGAGGGGAAACCGCGAATCGGGTGGCCGCCAGCCCGTCCGCACTCAGCGGGATGGTGATCACGAATCTGCTGTCAGTTTCATGTGGACGCCGATGGTACCGGCGCGGCCGGAGTCGTTTCTGAGGGAACCGACACGGCGCGAATGGAACCGCCGGCGCGGGGAGAATGGTGGGCAGGTCTTCGGCGCGATGGGCACGTACTACCCCGCGTGGTGATTGAAGGCCGCTTGGGCGGCGTTCTCCTGGGCGAGGGCTTCATGCGCGGTGGCCCATCCGGCGCCCTGTGACAGGGAGTCCAACTCACGCTGGAGGGTGGTGGCGGAGGTGGTGCGGGCGTCGGTGCTGATGGTGACCGGCAGGCCCGCGCCGAGCAGTGCGTTGGCAGGGTGATCGTCGAGGGAGGCGACGGCGCCGGTCTGCACATTGCTGGTCGGGCACATCTCCAGCGCGATCTTGTCGGTGCGGAGCCGGTCCAGGAGCGCGGTGTCGGTGGTGCAGCGGACGCCGTGGCCGATACGTTGCGCCCCGAGAACGTCGATTGCCTCCCACATGCTCCCCGCCCCCGCAGCCTCTCCCGCGTGGACCGTGCACGGCAGGCCGGCGGCGCGGGCCAGGTCGAAGGCCGCGCGGTGGGGCTCGGCCCGGTACAGGGTTTCGTCACCGGCGAGATCCAGCCCCGCGACGAGACCGCAGTGGCGTCGGGCGGTTTCGGCGACTGCAAGGCTTTCGTCCGGGGTCTGGTGGCGCAGACAGCACAGCAGCAGCCCGGTGTTGACGCCGGTGGCAGCCGAACCTTGGGTCAAACCTGCGGCAACGGCCTGCACGGCTTCGTCGAGGGTCATCCCACGGTGTCCGTGCAGTTGCGGGGCGAAGCGCACTTCGCCGTAGACGACGCCGTCCGCGTGCCACTCCTCGACCAGCTCCCGGGCGGCCCGGGTGAGGGCATCAGGGATCTGCAGAACCTGGAGGGGGACGTCGATGTAGGTCAGGAAGGCCGTCAGACTGCCGCAATCGGCCGGGGCCACGACCAGTTCCTCGACCGGCCGGTCGAGGACGATGCCCTGCTGGCGGGCAAGGTCGGCGACAGTGCTCGGGCGGACAGAGCCGTCCAGGTGACAGTGCAGTTCGTAGCGCGGAATCCGCACGGTTGGGTCCTCTTCGTGTTTCCGGGCCGCAAGGCGATGCGGCCCAGCCGGACAGCGGTTCACGGAGCGACGGGAGCGGGAGCGGGAGCGGGGGCGGGAGCG